>JAHFQI010000139.1 GCA_023259355.1 Comamonadaceae bacterium | reverse complement strand
GCCCGAGGACTACCTGCCCGTGGTCAAGGAAACCTTCGGCATGCTGGCCGACAGCGGCATGCGGCACCTGGCGCCGCACGCGCGCACGGCGCTCGACAACGGCTACATCAAGCCCAGCAAGCGCATTTTCGACAATGCCAAAGTCAGCGATCACTTCGCCATCATCCCCACGCTGCAGGCGCCCAGCGGCCTCTCCGATGCCGAGCAGAAGCTCTACGACCTGGTGGTGCGCCGCTTCCTGGCGGTGTTCTTCCCCAGCGCCGAATACACGGTCACGACGCGCATCAGCACCGCCAGCCATCAAGGTGTCAGCCACAGCTTCAAGACCGAGGGCAAGGTGCTGGTCCGGCCGGGCTGGCTGGCGATCTACGGCAAGGAAGCCGCCGACGAGGTGGCCGATGCCAAGGACGGCGACAAGGGCCAGAACCTGGTGCCGGTCAAGCCCGGCGAGATGGTGCGCGCCGAGGTGGTCGAGCCCAAGGGCCTGAAGACCCGGCCGCCGGCACGCTACTCCGAAGCCACGCTGCTGGGCGCCATGGAAGGCGCGGGCAAGCTGGTGGACGACGACGAGTTGCGCGAGGCCATGCAGGAAAAAGGCCTGGGCACCCCGGCCACGCGCGCGGCCATCATCGAAGGCCTGATCAACGAGAAATACATGCTGCGCGAGGGCCGCGAGCTGATTCCCACGGCCAAGGCCTTCCAGCTCATGACGCTGCTGCGCGGCCTGGGCGTGGAGGAACTGTCCAAGCCCGAGCTGACCGGCGAGTGGGAGTACAAACTCGCGCAGATGGAACACGGCAAGCTGAGCCGCGACGCCTTCATGCGCGAGATCGCCGAGATGACCGAGCACATCGTCAAGAAGGCCAAGGAATACGACCGCGACACCGTGCCCGGCGACTACGCCACGCTCGCCACGCCCTGCCCCAATTGCGGCGGCGTGGTCAAGGAAAACTACCGGCGCTACACCTGCACCGGCCCGGACGGTAATTCGGAGGGCTGCGGCTTCTCGTTCGGCAAGTCGCCGGCCGGCCGCACCTTCGAGCCGGCCGAGGTCGAGCAATTCCTGCATGACAAGAAGATCGGGCCACTGGAAGGTTTCCGCTCCAAGGCGGGCTGGCCGTTCGTGGCCGAGATCGCGCTCAAGTTCAGCGAGGAAGACCGGAACTGGAAGCTCGAATTCGACTTCGGCGACGACAAGAAAGGGGAGGAAACCGGCGAGCTGGTGGACTTCACGGGCAGCGAACCCCTGGGGAAATGCCCCAAGTGCGGCGCCAACGTGCATGAACATGGCAGCAACTACGTCTGCGAGAAAACCGTGCCCACCGCCGCGCAGCCCACGCCGAGTTGCGACTTCAAGAGCGGCAAGGTCATCCTGCAGCAGCCCGTGGCGCGCGAGCAGATGAGCAAGCTGCTGGAAACCGGCAAGACCGACCTGCTCGACAAGTTCGTCTCCATGCGCACGCGCCGCGCGTTCAAGGCCTTCCTGGCCTGGGACAAGGAGGCCGGCAAGGTGAATTTCGAGTTTGCTCCCTCGAAGTTCCCGCCGCGCAAGACCGCTGCGGGCAAGGCACCGGTGGCGAAGGAGCCCTCGGCAAGCTACGCGCCAGCGGCCAAGAAGGCGCCGGCGAAGAAAGCCGCGCCCGCCAAGAAAGCCGCAGCGCCCAAGGCACCGCGCAAGGCGGCCGCAGGCCTCGCGCCCAGCGCGGAACTGGCGGCCGTGATCGGTGCTGAGCCGGTGGCGCGCACCGAGGTGATCAAGAAGCTGTGGGACTACATCAAGGCCAACGGCCTGCAGGACGCCACCAACAAGCGCGCCATCAACGCCGATGCGAAGCTGCTGGCGGTGTTCGGCAAGCCGCAAGTCACCATGTTCGAGCTGGCCGGTATCGCGGGCAAGCACCTGGGCTGAACCGGCACATTCCACCTTATTTCAGAAAAAACCATGATCATTTCCAAGGACACCGTCGTCACCCTGCACTACAAGGTGCTGGACACCCAGGGCAAGCTGCTCGAAGCCAGCCCCGAACCCATGGCCTACCTGCACGGCGGTTACGGCAACACGCTGCCCAAGATCGAGGCCGCGCTGGAAGGCCGCGAACCCGGCTACCAGGTGCGCCTGAACCTGCAGCCCGAAGACGCCTTCGGCCTGCGCGACGAAAGCCTGGTGCGCACCATCCCGCGCAGCGAATTCCCGCCGGGCGTGAAGGTCGGCGGCCAGTTGCAGGGGCGCAGCGACGATGGCCATGAGCAGAGCTTTCGCGTGGTGAAGATCAAGGGCCCCGTGGTGCACCTCGACGGGAACCATCCGCACGCCGGCAAGGCGCTGTGCTTTGCCCTGCAGGTGGTCGATGTGCAGCCCGCCTCCGCCGAGGAAGTGGCGCACGGCCATGCGCATGGCGCCCACGGGCACCACCACTGAGCTGCCTGGGCGGTAACGCCCGCACCCAACAAAAAACGCGCTCAAGGCGCGTTTTTTGTTGGGTCAAAAGGCAGCGCCTTATTTGGCGACCACGCGCACCATTTCCAGGCACTTGTTGGAGTAGCCCCATTCGTTGTCGTACCAGCTGACGATCTTCACGAAAGTGCCGTCGAGCGCGATGCCGGCATCGGCGTCGAAGATCGAGGTGCGGGTGTCGCCGCGGAAGTCGGTGGCGACGACCTTGTCTTCGGTGTAGCCCAGCACGCCCTTCAAGGCGCCTTCAGACTGGGCCTTCATCTCGGCCTTGATTTCTTCGTAGGTGGCCGCGTTGTCCAGCTCCACGGTCAGGTCCACCACGGACACGTCGCTGGTGGGCACGCGGAAGGACATGCCGGTCAGCTTCTTGTTCAGGGCCGGAATCACCACGCCGACAGCCTTGGCGGCGCCGGTGCTGGAGGGAATGATGTTTTCCAGAATGCCACGGCCGCCGCGCCAGTCCTTGTTGGACGGGCCGTCCACGGTCTTTTGCGTCGCGGTGGCGGCGTGCACCGTGGTCATCAGGCCGCGCTTGATGCCCCACTTGTCGTTGAGCACCTTGGCCACGGGGGCCAGGCAGTTGGTGGTGCAGGACGCGTTGGAGATGATGGCTTCACCCTTGTAGCTCGCGTGGTTCACGCCGAACACGAACATCGGGGTGTCGTCCTTGGACGGGGCCGACAGGATGACCTTCTTGGCGCCGGCGTCCAGGTGCTTCTGGGCGGTGACCTTGTCCAGGAACAGGCCGGTGGACTCGATGACCACGTCGGCGCCGACTTCGTTCCACTTCAGGTTGGCCGGGTCGCGTTCCTGCGTCAGGCGGATCTTCTTGCCGTTGACGACCAGGGTGTTGCCCTCGACCGAGACCTCGCCCTTGAAGCGGCCGTGCACGCTGTCGTATTGCAGCATGTAGGCCAGGTAGTCGGGCTCCAGCAGGTCGTTGATGCCCACGACTTCGATGTCGCTGAAATTTTGCAGGGCGGAGCGCAGCACATTGCGCCCGATGCGGCCGAAGCCGTTGATGCCGATCTTGATGGTCATGAATGTTCTCCAGAGTTAAAACCGAAATCCGCCCGGCCCGTGCTGGTCAAATCCCTTCGACCGGCACAGCCTGAACGGTGCTTACTTCTTCGCCAGCGCGGCTTGCACCGTGTCGGCCACGTTGTCGGGCGTGAAGCCGAAGTGCTTGAACAGCACCGGCGCGGGGGCCGATTCGCCGTAGGTGTCGATGCCGACCACGGCGGCGCAGCCGTATTTCCACCAGCCGTCGGTCACGCCCATTTCCACCGCGATACGCGGCAGGCCCTTGGGCAGGACCTCGGCCTTGTACTCGACCGTCTGGCGGTCGAAGGCGGTGGTGCTGGGCATGGACACCACGCGCACCGCGATCTTGCGGCCGGCGAGGATTTCCTGGGCCTTGAGCGCGAGCTGCACTTCGGAGCCCGTGGCGATGATCACGGCCTGGGCCTTCTTCTTCAGTCCCACGGTCGCCGGCTCCGAGAGGATATAGGCGCCGCGGCTGATTTCGCCCAGGTCGTGCTTGGGCGCGTAGGGCAGGTTCTGGCGCGACAGCAGCAGGGCGGTCGGCTTGTCCTTGTTCTGCAGCGCCACGGCCCAGGCCACGGCGGTTTCGGCCGTGTCGGCGGGGCGCCAGACGTCCAGGTTCGGGATCAGGCGCAGGCTGGCCGCGTGTTCGATGGACTGGTGCGTCGGGCCGTCTTCGCCGAGGCCGATGGAGTCGTGCGTGAACACGTGGATCACGCGCAGCTTCATCAGCGCGGCCATGCGGATGGCGTTGCGGCTGTAGTCGCTGAAGGTCAGGAAGGTGCCGCCGTAGGGGATGTAGCCGCCGTGCAGCGCCGCGCCGTTCATGATCGCGGCCATGCCGAATTCACGCACGCCGTAGTTGATGTGGCGGCCGATCTTGCCCTCGGGCGTCACGACCACTTCGCCAGCCAGGTCCATGCGCAGCGCGGGGGTGGACTTGGTGTTGGTCAGGTTGGAGCCGGTCAGGTCGGCCGAGCCGCCCAGCATCTCGGGCAGCGCGGCGGTGAAGGCTTCCAGCGCGATCTGCGAGGCCTTGCGCGAGGCCACGGTTTCGGCCTTGCTGTGGGCGGTGATGGTCGCGTCCACGGCGGTCTGGGCGAAGTGCTTGGGCAGGTCGCCCTTCATGCGGCGCGTGAGTTCCTTGGCGAGATCCGGGTAGGCTGCCTTGTAGGCGGCGAATTTCGAATCCCATTCGGTTTCGGCGGCCAGGCCGCTGGTCTTGGCGTCCCAGTCGGCGTAAACCTCCTTCGGGATCACGAAGGGCGCGGACGTCCAGCCGAGCGCTTCGCGCGTGAGCTTGATTTCCTCGGCGCCCAGCGGCTCGCCATGGGCCTTGGCGGTGTCGGCACGGTTCGGGCTGCCCTTGCCGATGCTGGTCTTGCAGATGATCAGCGTGGGCTTGTCGGCGCTGTTCTTCGCGTCGGCGATGGCCTGCGTCACGGCGGCGGCGTCGTGGCCGTCCACGGGGCCGATCACGTTCCAGCCGTAGGCGGCAAAACGCAGGGCGGTGTTGTCGATGAACCAGGGCGTGACCTGGCCGTCGATCGAGATGCCGTTGTCGTCGTACAGCGCGATCAGCTTGTTGAGCTTCCAGGCGCCGGCCAGCGCGCAGGCTTCGTGGCTGATGCCTTCCATCATGCAGCCGTCGCCCATGAACACGTAGGTGTGGTGGTCCACCACGGCATGGCCTTCGCGGTTGAATTCCTTGGCGAGCAGCTTCTCGGCCAGCGCCATGCCGACGGCGTTGGTCACGCCCTGGCCCAGCGGGCCGGTGGTGGTTTCCACGCCGGGGGTGATGCCGGCTTCGGGGTGGCCGGCGGTCTTGCTGTGCAGCTGGCGGAAGTTCTTCAACTCGCCGATCGGCAGCTTGTAGCCGGTGAGGTGCAGCAGCGCGTACAGCAGCATGGAGCCGTGGCCGTTGGAGAGCACGAAACGGTCGCGGTCGAACCACTTGGGGTTGCGTGGGCTGTGCTTGAGGTGGTTGCCCCACAACGCCACGGCCATGTCGGCCATGCCCATGGGTGCGCCGGGGTGTCCGGAGTTGGCTTGTTGAACGGCGTCCATTGCCAGCGCGCGGATCGCGTTGGCCATCTGTTGGGTATTTGCCATGTAGGGCGGCTCCGGGGGAAAGGTCAGGGAAACCCCGGATTTTACCGGGGCCGGCGCAGGCACCCGCCAAGAGGCCTCGGGCGGCCCCTTGAAAGTGCCTTAAAGTCCGGGCCATGCAAGGCCTGCACCTCACCGCTGATCTGCACCAGTGTCGCTGCGACAGCCGCTGGCTGCTCGACGCGACGGCCCTCGGCGCGGCCTGCGCCGACGCCGTGCGCGCCGCCGGCCTGCAGGCGGTCAGCCAGCTGTTTCACACCTTTCCCGCCACGGTCCACGGCCCCGGCGGCGTGACCGCCACGGTGCTGCTGGCGGAAAGCCATTTGTGCGTCCACACCTGGCCGGAGCAGCGCGCCGTGACGCTGGACGTGTATGTCTGCAACTTCGGCGGCGACCATGGTGCGAAAGCCCATGCGCTGATGGCGGCGTTGCTGGCGCTGTTCGCGCCCGGCCATGTGGAGCGCCACGTGCTGCGGCGTGGCGCCATCGCCGCCCCCGCTTGACGGGCCACCGCCACTTCTCCAGGGCGGCCGTCATCCTGACGCGGTGCTGGGTGTCGCCGGGGGCTTTTCAGTTGCCGCGCGCCGCGGTGTCGCCAGCCCCCGCGCCGGTGTTGATCAACGGCATCAGCGTGGGTGCCAGCACCTTGAGCAGCTGCACCGGCAGGGCGCTGGTGAAGTCGTAGGCGGCGGCTTGTGCGCCCGGCACGTAGGCGATGAGGGTGCCGAAGAAGCGCTCGTCGATGTTGAACACGAAGGTCGCGGAGCGATTCACCACCCGCGATTCAATCAGGCGGCCGCCCGCGCCATAGGTGTCGAAGCGCTGGTCCCCGGTGCCGGTCTTGCCGCCGACCGCGACAAAGCTGCCGTCCGGCCGCACGAAGGCCTGCTTCACGCGTCGGGCGGTGCCATCGTCCACCACCAGCCGGATCACCTCGCGCGCCGCCTGGGCCACCTCGGGCGCCAGCACCTGTTCGGCCTTGCCCGGCTTGTGTTGCAGCAGGGTTTCGTAGGGCGTGTCGGCGGCGAAATGCAGGGACTTGATGCGCGTGGCCGGTTTGCGCGCGCCATCGTTGACCAGGATGCCCATCAGTTCCGCCAGCGCGGCGGGGCGGTCGGCCGAGGCGCCGAGCGCGGTCGCGTAGGACGGCACGAGCGAATCGAAGGGGTAGCCCATCGCGGCCCATTGACGGTGGATTTCGAGGAACCCCTCGCTTTCGAGCAGCCCCAGAATCCGCTTGTCCTGCGCCCGCTTGCGGTGGGTGGAAAACAGCCAGGCATAGACCGCCTGGCGCTCGGCGCTGCTCGCCTGCATCACCTGCGCCTGCGTGGCCGCCGGATGCGTGCGCAGGTAGCCGACCAGCCACAGCTCCAGCGGATGAACGTTCGCCAGGTAGCCGCGATCGGCCAGCGACATCTGCTGCGGCGCATATTGCACGTAAAGTTTGGCCAGCCTGCCCTCGGCGGGATCGACGCCGTCAGGCAGGTTGTCCTCCACGAAAGCGATGAACTCGTCCAGCGAGGCGTCCGGCGCGATGGTGCGGTGGATGGCGGCCAGCCGCGACGCGGTCGGCCGCACGCCCTCCAGCAGCCGGTCTTGCGCTTCCTGGGCGGTTTTGCCCTGGTACTTGGCCAGGAAGCGGCGCATGAAGACCTGCCCTTCGCGGTCGGCGAAGCGCGTCAGGTACTCGGCGCGGCGCGGATCGTCGGCATCCTGCAGCAGCCTGGCCGACGAGCCGGGGGTCAGGAACATGTAGTGGTGCACGATGTCGCGCATCAGCCGGATGAACACCAGGTTGACCGAATTGCGCAACCCGTCGCGCACGGACATGATCCGGCCGTTGTCCTCGGGCTTGAAGTTGTCAAAGTGGTGCAGCCCGCCACCGGTGAAAAAGCCTTCGCCGGTGCTGGCCGAATAGCGCCGCTCCAGCGCGGCCTCGAGCATCTTGCGCAGGGCCTTGTCGGGTGCTGCCAGAAAGTAATCGGCGGCCCATCGCGTCAGCACGTCCTTGCGGTCCACTTCCAGCGCGCGCAGTTGCGCCGGGTCCAGCACCGACAGTCGCTGGTGCAGCTTGGCCATGATGTCGAGGTAGGTCACCAGCGTGCGCAATTTGGCGGTCGATCCCAGGTCGAGCTTGGTGCCTTCGTTGATGTTGAGCGGCTGGTCGAAATTGTCGGTCTGCACCCGCAGGATGTTGGCGTCGGCGCCGCGCTCGTACAGCGTGAAGCTGTACACCACTTTGGCGGGATCGCCGTGGTCGAGCAACTGCTTGGCCGACAGGCCGGCCGCGGCCGCGTTGGCCGGTTCGCGCAATTCCCGCAGCAACTTGGTCACGGCCGCCTGCACGGGGGCATCCAGCGTGCTGGCGACGCTGAGATCGAGGCGATCCAGGTCGTACAGGCGGACGCCGCCGAGCAGGCCGGCCAGGTGCGTGCGCACGGCGTTGGCCGCCTTCTGCGCGACGAAGGAAACCGGCTCCGCCGGCACCGGGCTGGCCCGCCGGTGCAGCTTCACCTTGAGTGCCGCATCGCGCAGCCCGGGCGAAATCACGCCGGCATTGCCCAGCACGCGCAAATGGCTGTCCGTGAGCTGCTCCAGTTCGGCTTCGTTCGCCTCGAAAAAGTACGAAGGGCGGCGCTGGGCAATCAGCAGGCTGAGCGCCTCTTTGTACCGTTGCGCCGAGTCGGCGGCCTGGCCTTCCAGCGCGGCCGCGTTGTTCAGCGTGCGGTTCACGTCACGGAAATCACGCCCGTACCAGACCCACAAGCCATCGCCCAGGCCATGCACCTCGCCGAAACCGGCCTTGGCGGACAGCGGCATGGTGTTCATGTAGCTCAGCACGATCTGGCGCCGCGCGGTGGTGGTGTCCTCGCCCTGCCGGTAGGCGCGCAAGGAGGCCGACACCATCTGCCGGAACTTGTCCTTGACGGAGGACGTGCGTCCCTCGAAGGAGTGGCGGTATTTCTCGATCTGGGTCGCCAGCGTGCTGCCGCCGGGCGTGCGGGCACCCCCCGTCACCTTGCTTCTGGCCTTGATCAGCACCGCATTGGCCAGCCGGGACCACTCCACCGCCGGGTTGCGCGCCGGATGCTCCGGGTCGAGCAGATCCCGGTTCTCGATGTACAGCAGGCTCTGCACCAGGACCGGTGCGATATCGTCAAAGCGCTCATAGACCCGCTCGGGATAACGCTCCTGAAACAGGCTGTTGTTGTGGGCGTCGAGGATGCGCAAGCCGCTCTGGGTCTTTTCAGGATAGGGGGCGAAATAACCGGCGTCCACGAGTTCCGCCATGGAATCGGAGATTCGCGCCTGTTTGGCGATCTCGAAATTCCGCGCCTTGAGCTTGTCGATGAACCCGGGCAAGGCCGCGTAGCCAAGCCGATCGTCATAAGGCGCGCTCTGCGGGAAACGAATCGACGGACTCGGCCCCGCGTCGACCGCGTAGCTGGCCTTGCGGGCCAGGTCGGCAAAAAAGCGCGCCTGGTAGTCCGACGTGCGCAACTCCTGGGCGACCAGCAGCCCGCCGACCACGAGCACGATCGCCACGGAGGACGGCAATACGATCTTGAGCCAGAAAGAAAATGAAGGCCGCTTTTCCAGCATACGCATCATCCAGAGCCTGTTTGGTGGCCGCTTCGCGCGGGGAGCCCCGCGTTTCAGTGGCCTTGTGGTCAGTATCGCACCGCAAACCGGTTTGCCAAACCCGGTTTTCGCATTTTGGAGACAGCTGCGCATTCACTCGCAAGGGCCTGGCGCATGCGGCGCACCCGGCCCGCGGTGTGAGAATATCCCGGCATGACCTCCCAAGCCATCATCCTGGCCGCCGGCCGCGGCGAACGCATGCGGCCGCTGACCGACACCACGCCCAAGCCGCTGCTGCCGGTACGCGGCAAACCGCTGATGCAATGGTCGGTGGATGCGCTGGCCCAAGGCGGCTTCCGCCGGCTGGTGGTGAATACCGCCTGGCTCGGCGGGCAGATCGCGGCTTATTTCGATCAGCGCCCGGCCTCGGCGGACCCGGTCAAGCTGGCCTTTTCACATGAAGGGCAGGACTTTGGCCGCGCGCTGGAGACGGCCGGCGGCATCGCGCGTGCGCTGCCGCTGCTGGGCGACGTGTTCTGGGTGCTCGCCGGCGACGTGTTCGTGCCTGACTTTGCCTTTACCCAGGCCAGCGTGGATCGCTTCGCCGCCGGCGGCAAGCTCGCCCACCTCTGGCTGGTGCCCAACCCGCCGCACAACCCACGGGGCGACTTCGGCCTCTCGGACGACGGACTCGCCCTGAACCGGGCCGAGGTGCAATACACCTACAGCACCATCGGCCTGTACCGCCGCGCATTGTTTGAAGCGCCGTGGTGCCCGATTCCGCCCGGTAACCCGCAGGGCGTGGCCGCCGCGCTGGCGCCGCTGCTGCGCACCGCCATCGACGCGGGCCAGGTCAGCGCCGAGCTGTACACCGGGGCCTGGACGGATGTGGGCACGCCCCAGCGGCTGGCGGAACTCAACGACGCATCCTGAACCTACCGTGAACCTGCCCGGAGAGCCCCAACCATGACCACTTCGATCTACGCCCAGCGCCGCGCGCGCGTCGCCGCCCAACTGGGCAAGGACGGCATCGCCATCATCCCCACCGCGCCCGAGCGCCAGCGCAACCGCGACAGCGAATTCCTGTTCCGCTTCGACAGCTACTTCCACTACCTGAGCGGCTTCGGCGAACCCAATGCCTGGCTGGTGATCACGGCCGACGGCCACACCACGCTGTTCTGCCAGCCCAAGGACCTGGAGCGCGAAATCTGGGACGGCATCCGCCTCGGCCCCGAGGCCGCGCCCCACACGCTGGGCGTGGACGCCGCGTTCTCCGTCGCGGAGCTGGACCGGCGCCTGCCCCAGCTGCTGGAGAACAAGGCCACCGTCTGGTACCCGTTCGCCACGCACAAGGGGCTGGAAACCCGCATCGACGGCTGGCTCAACGCCGTGCGAGCCCGCGTGCGCTTTGGCGCGCTGTGCCCCGAGTCGCAGCACGACCTGTGCAGCATCCTCGACGAAATGCGGCTGTTCAAAGACGCATACGAGCAGGCCACCATGCGCCGCGCCGCGCAGATCAGCGCCCAGGC
>JAHFQI010000138.1 GCA_023259355.1 Comamonadaceae bacterium | reverse complement strand
TCCAGTTCGTGCCGGGCGGGCCGGTGGAGCAGATGGTGGCGCAACTGCAGGGTCGGGATACCGGGGGCGAGGGCGCGGCCGCCAGCGGCGCGGGCTACCGCGGCCGGCAGGGCGTGGATGCGGCGCGCATCGCGGAGATCAAGGCGCTCTATGGCTTCGACAAGCCCGCGCCAGAACGTTTCTGGCAGATGCTCAAGCAGTTCGCGCGCTTTGATCTGGGCAAGAGCTTTTTCTACCCCAAGGACGTGTGGAGCCTGGTCAAGGAGAAGATGCCGGTGTCGATCAGCCTCGGGCTCTGGACCTTTTTCCTGAGTTACCTGATCTCCGTTCCGCTGGGTATCGCCAAGGCCGTTCGCGCGGGCAGCCGTTTCGACACGCTGACCAGCCTGATCGTGCTGGTGGGTTATGCGATTCCGGGCTTTGTGCTGGGCGTGGCGCTGCTGGTGGTCTTCGGCGGCCAGCTGCAGTGGTTTCCGCTGCGGGGCCTGACGTCGAGCCACTGGGACCAGCTCGGCTGGGGCGCCAAGGTGGTGGACTACCTCTGGCACATCGCGCTGCCCGTGACGGCCAGCGTGCTGGGTGCTTTCGCCGTGACGACGATGCTGACCAAGAATGCCTTCCTGGAGGAAATCCGCAAGCAGTACGTGCTGACGGCGCGCGCGAAGGGCCTGTCCGAGCGTCGCGTGTTGTGGAAGCATGTGTTTCGCAATGCGCTGATTCCAATTATCACCGGCTTCCCGGCGGCGTTCATCGGCGCGTTCTTCGCCGGCTCGCTGTTGATCGAAACCCTGTTCTCGCTCGACGGGCTCGGCCTGCTGAGCTACGAGTCGGTGATGCGGCGCGACTACCCGGTGGTGCTGGGCACCTTGTACCTGTTCACGCTGATTGGCCTGGTGACCAAGTTGATCAGCGATCTTTGCTATGTGTGGGTGGACCCGCGTGTCAAATTCGACTAGCCTCCCCGAAGCGGCCTACGGCCGCCTCCCCCCCGAGGGGGCGCCACCGGCGGCCGGGCAAAGCCCGCTCCGCGGTGACTCACCGAAAGACACCGTTTCCTTGTCGCCGAGCCGGCGCGCCTGGCTGCGTTTCAAACGCAACCGGCTGGGCTTGTGGAGCCTGGTCATTTTCTGCGTGTTGTTCGCGCTGAGCCTGGGGGCCGAGGTGATCTCCAACGACAAGCCGCTGGTGGCGCGGTACAGCGGAAATTGGTATTTCCCGATCTTGAAGAGCGCGCCGGAGACGACTTTCGGTGGCGATTTCCAGACGCCGACCGATTTCCTTGACCCCTTCATCCAACAGCAGTTCGCCAAGCCCGGCAACTTTGCGCTGTATCCACCGAATCCCTACCACCACAGCACGCTCAATTACTTTGCGAAAGAGCCCAATCCCGCGCCACCTTCTGCCGACAACTGGCTGGGCACCGACGACCGCGGGCGCGATGTGGCGGCGCGCTTGCTCTATGGCTTTCGCATCTCGGTGCTGTTCGCGCTGGCGCTCACGGCCATCGGCACGGTGCTGGGCGTGATCACGGGCGCGCTCCAGGGGTTTTTCGGCGGCAAGACCGATCTGGCATTCCAGCGATTCATCGAGATCTGGGGCTCGATGCCCGAGCTGTACCTGCTGATCATTTTTGCGGCGGTGTTCGACCCGAGCATCGGCCTGCTGCTGGTGCTGCTGAGCCTGTTCGGCTGGATGGGCCTCTCCGACTATGTGCGCGCCGAGTTCCTGCGCAACCGCCAGCTCGACTACGTTCGCGCGGCAAGGGCGTTGGGCCTGTCCAACTGGCAGATCATCCGCCGCCACGTGCTGCCCAACAGCATGACGCCGGTGGTCACTTTTCTGCCGTTCCGCATGAGCGGCGCGATCCTGGCGCTGACCTCGCTCGACTTCCTGGGCTTGGGCGTGCCGCCGGGCACGCCGTCGCTCGGCGAGTTGCTGGCGCAGGGCAAGAACAACATCGACGCGTGGTGGATTTCGCTGACGACCTTCGGTGTGCTGGTGGTCACGCTGCTGCTGCTGACGTTCATGGGTGATGCGCTGCGCGATGCGCTCGATCCGAGGAAGGCTGAAAAATAATGACGCCCTTGCTCCAGGTGTCCAACCTGCGCGTGGCTTTCGATGGCAAGGAGGTGGTGCGCGGCATCGATTTCACAGTCCAGCCCGGCGAGAAGCTGGCACTGGTGGGCGAGTCGGGCTCGGGCAAGACCGTCACCGCCCTGAGTTTGTTGCGGCTCGTGATGAATGCCCACATCACGGGAGAGGCCGCGTTCCAGGGGCGCGACCTCCTGTCCCTGTCCGAGCAGGCGCTGCGCGGTATTCGCGGCAGTGAGATTGCGATGATTTTCCAGGAGCCCATGACGGCGCTGAACCCGCTGTTCACCGTGGGTGAGCAGATTGCCGAAGTACTTGAGCTGAAGCAGGGCCATTCCAGCGCCGATGCGACCCGTGCCGCTGTGGCGCTGCTGGCGGAAACCGGCATTACCGAGCCAGAGCGCAGGGCGAGCTCCTATCCGCACCAGCTCTCTGGCGGGCAGCGTCAACGTGCCATGATCGCCATGGCGCTGGCCTGCAAGCCCAAGTTGCTGTTGGCCGACGAGCCGACAACGGCGCTCGACGTGACCCTGCGCGGCCAGATTCTGGATCTGCTGGGCTCGCTGCAGCGGCAAAACGGCATGGCCGTGATCCTCATCACGCACGATCTCCACCTGGTACGCCGCTTTGCGGACCGTGTGGCCGTGATGGAGGGCGGCCACCTGGTCGAGCAGGGGCCGGTGGCGCAAGTGTTTGCCAACCCCCGGCATGATTACACCCGCCGGCTCATTGACAGCCAGCCGATGCGCGATGTGCCGCCCAGGCTTGCGGATGCCGAGGGCGTGTCACCCGTGATGCAGGCGCAGGCGCTGCGTGTGAGCTACCCGGTGCCGCTGCCCGGCGTGCGTGGCTGGTTTCGAAAAGGCGAGTTTGTCGCCGTGCAGGGGGCGGACTTCCACATTTCACCGGGCCAGACGCTCGGGGTGATCGGCGAGTCGGGCTCCGGCAAGTCCACGCTGGCGCTGGCGGCGCTCGGCCTGTTGCCCTTCAAGGGAATGCTGTCCGCGACGGGGAAGGCCTGGCATGAAGGCGCAGCGGCGGACAAGGCGTTGCGCCAGGCGGTGCAGGTGGTGTTTCAGGACCCCTTTTCGTCGCTCTCGCCGCGCATGACGGTCGAGGAAATTGTGGGCGAGGGGCTGCTTGTCCATGCGCCGCACCTTTCCACCGCGCAGCGCCAGTCGCGCGCGCTGGAGGCGCTGGCCGATGTCGGGTTGACCCAGGCGCAGTTCCCGGCGCTGCTCGCGCGTTACCCGCACGAGTTTTCCGGGGGGCAGCGCCAGCGCATCGCGATTGCCCGCGCGCTCATCGTCAAGCCGAAGTTGCTGGTGCTCGACGAGCCCACCAGTGCGCTGGACGTGACCATCCAGAAGCAGGTGCTGCAGCTGTTGCAGGGCCTGCAGCGAGAGCGGGGCCTCAGCTACCTGCTGATCACGCACGATGTGGACGTGATCCGCGCCATGGCCCACGACGTGATCGTCATGAAGGACGGCGTGGTGCTGGAATCCGGCCCGATCGACCGGGTGCTTGCTGCGCCGCAGCATGACTACACCCGGGTCCTGGTGGCCTCGGCGGGCTGAAATCGCGGCCATGGCGGCTGCCGGAACGCCCGGTGAGCGGCTAAACCCTTACGAATCAAGCCACTTACGGCAATTTTTGCGCTACAATGCGCTCTTCACGACCAAACGGGCGGGTAATCACCGCCCGTTTTTTTTGGTCGATCGGTTTTACACCCCCGTTTTTGGATTGCAGCAGAACAAGTGGCGCTACAGCAAATAGTTGAACAGACCGTTACTGGCCTGGGTTACGACCTGGTGGAGATCGAGCGCTCCGCCGGGGGCTTGCTGCGCATCACGATCGACTTGCTCTGGGAGCCCGGCGCGGCCGAGGAGCAGTTCATTACCGTCGAGGACTGCGAAAAAGTCACGCGCCAGCTTCAGTTTGCCCTGGAGGTGGACGGCGCCGAGTACCGCCGCCTGGAGGTTTCCTCCCCCGGGATCGACCGGCCCCTGCGCAACGAGAAAGATCTGGAGCGCTTCGTTGGTTCGCTGGTGGACATCACCCTCAGGGCGCCGATTGGCAAGGAGCTGGGCGCGGCCGCCGGCGGCCAGATCAGCGCCAACCGCAAGAAATTCCGTGGCACGCTGGAGCGGGTTGACGCCAGCGGGGTGGCGGGCTGGCAGATCGTCTGGAGCGATGAACCCGCCGTCAAGCCGGGTCAGCGCGTGAGCAAGAAAAGGGCGCCCGCACCGCTGCAGGCGCTGGGGTTTACGCTGGACGAGGTGCGTGAAGTCCGTCTGGCGCCCGTGGTGGATTTCAAGGGTCGCAGGCCCAAAGATGCACCGTTGGTGGATTGAATTACTGAATTTGGACAGGAGAGCCGTGGCATGAATCGCGAAATGTTGATGTTGGTCGAGGCCATCTCGCGCGAAAAGAACGTCGAGCGTGATGTGGTGTTCGGCGCGGTGGAGTCCGCGCTGGCGCAGGCCACCAAGAAGCTGTACAAGGGCGAGGTGGACATCCGCGTCGCGGTGGACCGTGACAGCGGCAACTACGAAACCTTCCGTCGCTGGCTGGTGGTGCCCGATGAGGCCGGTCTTCAGAATCCTGATGCCGAAGAGCTGCTGATGGATGCCCGTGAGCGCGTTGCCGATGTGGAAGAGGGTGAGTACATCGAGGAATCGGTGGAGTCGGTGCCCATCGGCCGTATCGGTGCCATGGCCGCCAAGCAGGTCATCCTGCAGAAGATCCGGGACGCCGAGCGCGAGATGCTGCTCAACGACTTCATGTCGCGCGGCGACAAGATCTTCGTGGGCACCGTCAAGCGCATGGACAAGGGCGACATCATTGTCGAGTCCGGCCGGGTCGAAGGCCGTTTGCGTCGCGGCGAGATGATCCCCAAGGAAAACCTGCGCAATGGCGACCGCGTGCGGGCCATGATCATGGAGGTGGACCTGACGCTGCGTGGCGCGCCCATCATCCTGTCGCGTTCGGCGCCCGAGTTCATGATCGAGCTGTTCCGCCAGGAAGTGCCCGAGATCGAGCAGGGCCTGCTGGAGATCAAGACCTGCGCCCGCGACCCCGGCTCGCGCGCTAAGATCGCAGTGCTCTCGCACGACAAACGGGTGGACCCCATCGGCACCTGCGTCGGCGTGCGCGGCACCCGTGTCAACGCCGTGACCAACGAGCTTGCCGGCGAGCGCGTGGACATCGTGCTGTGGAGTGAGGACCCGGCCCAGTTCGTGATCGGCGCGCTGGCGCCGGCCAATGTGTCCTCCATTGTGGTGGACGAAGAGCGCCACGCCATGGACGTGGTGGTGGACGAGGAAAACCTCGCCATCGCCATCGGCCGCGGCGGCCAGAACGTGCGTCTGGCATCGGACCTCACGGGCTGGAAGATCAACATCATGGACGCCGCCGAGTCGGCCCAGAAGCATGCCGAGGAGTCCGACACGATCCGCAAGCTGTTCATGGAAAAGCTCGATGTCGATCAGGAGATTGCCGACATCCTGTTTGCCGAAGGCTTCACCAGCCTCGAGGAAGTGGCCTACGTGCCGATCCAGGAAATGCTGGAGATCGAGAGCTTTGACGAGGACACGGTGAGCGAGTTGCGCTCCCGCGCCAAGGATGCCCTG
Organism: Comamonadaceae bacterium; assembly: GCA_023259355.1. Taxonomy (GTDB): domain Bacteria; phylum Pseudomonadota; class Gammaproteobacteria; order Burkholderiales; family Burkholderiaceae_C; genus JAHFQI01. The sequence goes on along the minus strand of JAHFQI010000138.1, from coordinate 5,230 downwards.
CTGACGATGGAAATCGCCCGCGAGGAAAGTGTCGAGGAAGTCTCGCAGGATCTGCGCGACCTGGAGGGCCTGACGCCCGACCTGATCGCCAAGCTCGCCGAAGGCGGCGTGCACACCCGTGATGACCTGGCCGATCTGGCCGTCGACGAACTCACTGATATCACCGGCCAGTCCGAGGACGAAGCCAAAGCATTGATCATTAAGGCACGCGAGCATTGGTTCGCGGGCCAAGAGTAATGGTCATGGAGGCAAGAACCGAATATGTCCAGTACCACCGTAGCCGAGTTTGCAAGCGAACTCAAAAAATCGACCGAAACGCTGCTTGATCAGCTGAAGTCCGCCGGCGTCCCCAAGGGGGCTGCGTCGGATGCGCTGACCGAGGGTGACAAGCAGAAGCTGTTGAGCTACCTGCAGGCCAGCCATGGCACGGCTTCGGCCGATCGCAAGAAGATCACGCTGGTGAAGAAATCCACCAGCGAGATCAAGCAGGCCGATTCCTCCGGCAAGGCGCGCACCATCCAGGTGGAAGTGCGCAAGAAGCGCACCTTCATCAAGCGCGATGACGATGTCGGCGGGGTGCCTGAAGCCGCTGTCGCCGAGGCCGAAGAAGAAGTTTCTTCCGCACCGCTGATTGACGAAGCCGAGCTTTCGCGTCGTGAAGAAGAAGCCCGCCGTCAGGCTGAGCTGATCCGTCGCCAGGAAGAAGAGCTGGTGGAAAAGCGCCGCCAGCGCGAAGCCCAGGAAGCCCGTGAGCGCGAGCAGGTGGAACAGGCTGAAAAAGCCGCCGCCGCGGCTGCAGCAGCCGCCGCCGCCGCGGCCGTTGCCGCGCAGGAAAAAGCCCGTGCGGTGACGCCGGCGCCCGTGTCCGAAACCGCTGCACCTGCGGCCAAGGCGCCCGAGGCCCCTGTGGTCGACGACGCCAAGGAACGCGCTGCTGCAGCGGAAAAAGCCCGGGAGGAGGCGCGCGCCAAGGTGGCGGCCGAGTCCAAGGCCCGCGCTGACGAAGAAGCTGCGCGCGCCAGTGACCTGAATGCGCGCCGTAACAAGGCCCTGGCCGAGGCCGAGGCCATCCGCGCCATGATGAACGCGCCCAAGCGGGTTCTGGTGCCCCATAAGGCCGAGCCGCCCAAGCCTGTTGTCAAGGCGGAAGACAAGCCCGGCATGAAGGGCACGCTGCACAAACCCGCAGGCGCACCCGCCGGCGCGCCAGCCCGTCCGGGCAGTGCCCCGGCAGCCGCGCCCGGCGCCGCCGCGCCCGGCGGCAACAAGGAGGTCAAATCCGCCAAGCTGTCGTCCAGCTGGGCCGGTGACCCCGCGAAGAAAAAAGCCATTCCCACACGCGGCGATTCCAGCGGTGGCGTGGGCCGCAACAGCTGGCGCGGGGGGCCTCGTGGCCGTCGTGGCAACGAGCGCGATCGCGACGATCACCATGCACAGGCCGCAGCGCCAGAAGCGCGGGTCATCGAGGTGCATGTGCCCGAAACCATCACCGTGGCCGAACTGGCTCACAAGATGGCCATCAAGGCCTCTGAAGTCATCAAGCAGCTCATGAAGCTCGGCCAGATGGTGACCATCAACCAGCCCCTGGACCAGGACACCGCCATGATCGTGGTGGAAGAGCTGGGCCACAAGGCCGTGATTGCCGCGCTGGACGATCCGGAAGCCTTCACGGACGAGGAAGTGTTGCAGCAGCACGCCGAGGCCTTGCCGCGCGCGCCGGTGGTGACCGTCATGGGCCACGTGGACCATGGCAAGACCTCGCTGCTCGACTACATCCGTCGTGCCAAGGTGGCAGCTGGCGAAGCTGGTGGCATTACCCAGCACATTGGCGCCTACCATGTGGAAACGCCGCGCGGCATGGTGTCCTTCCTGGACACCCCGGGTCACGAGGCGTTCACCGCCATGCGTGCCCGCGGCGCCAAGGCGACCGATATCGTGATTCTGGTGGTGGCGGCCGACGACGGCGTCATGCCCCAGACCAAGGAAGCCATCAAGCACGCGAAGGCGGCCGGCGTCCCGATCGTGGTGGCCATCAACAAGATCGACAAGCCTGACGCCAACCCCGAGCGCGTGAAGAACGAGCTGGTGGTCGAAGAGGTGGTACCCGAGGAGTTCGGCGGCGAATCGCCGTTCGTGCCCGTGTCGGCCAAGACCGGCCAGGGCATCGACGAGCTGCTCGAGCAGGTGCTGTTGCAGGCCGAAGTGCTGGAGCTCAAGGCCCCGGTGGATGCCATGGCCAAGGGCTTGGTGATCGAAGCCCAGCTCGACAAGGGCCGCGGCCCTGTCGCGACGGTGCTGGTGCAATCGGGCACGCTGAAGACCGGCGATGTGGTGCTGGCCGGCCAGACCTATGGCCGCGTGCGAGCCATGCTCGACGAAAACGGCAAGTCGATCAAGTCCGCCGGTCCGTCCATCCCGGTGGAAATCCAGGGTCTGACCGAAGTACCGCAGGCGGGTGACGAGTTCATGGTGCTGACCGACGAGCGCCGGGCCCGTGAAATCGCAACCTACCGCGCTGGCAAGTTCCGCAACACCAAGCTGGCCAAGCAGCAGGCCGCCAAGCTGGAGAACATGTTCTCCGACATGACGGCCGGCGAGGTCAAGATGTTGCCGATCATTGTCAAGGCCGACGTGCAGGGTTCGCAGGAGGCGCTGGCCCAGTCGCTGCTCAAACTGTCGACCGACGAAGTCAAGGTCCAGCTGGTCTATGCTGCCGTGGGCGGCATCAGCGAGTCGGACGTGAACCTGGCGATTGCCTCCAAGGCCATCATCATCGGCTTCAACACCCGCGCCGACGCCGGTGCGCGCAAGCTGGCCGAGAACAATGGCGTTGACCTGCGCTACTACAGCATCATCTATGACGCCGTGGACGAGCTCAAGGTGGCCATGTCCGGCATGCTGGCACCCGACAAGCGCGAAGAAGTCATCGGTACGGCCGAGATCCGCACCGTGTTCGTGGCGTCCAAGATCGGCACGGTCGCGGGTTGTATGGTCACTTCCGGCATGGTCAACCGCAGCGCGCATTTCCGCCTGCTGCGCGAGAACGTCGTGATCTACACCGGCGAACTCGACTCGCTCAAGCGCATGAAGGACGACGTGCGCGAGGTCAAGGAAGGCTTCGAGTGCGGTATCAAGCTCAAGAACTACAACGACATCGCAGTGGGCGACCAGCTGGAGTTTTTCGAGATCAAGGAAATCGCGCGGACGCTGTAAGGCGCCTGCGAATCGATGGACTGACCGATGCCGGCAAAAAAATCTTCCACACCCAACCGTGCCTTCAAGGTGGCCGACCAGATCCAGCGCGATCTGGCCGAGTTGATCTCGCGCGAGCTCAAGGACCCGCGGGTGGGCATGGTCACGATCCAGGCGGTGGAGGTCACGCCCGACTACGCGCACGCCAAGGTGTTTTTCAGCCTGTTGACGGGCGACCCCGTGGAAACTACGCAGGGCTTGAATGCGGCTGCGGGGTTTCTGCGCACCGGTCTGTTCAAGCGGCTGCACATCCACACCGTGCCGACGCTGCATTTCGTGTTTGACCGCACCACCGAACGTGCGGCCGACATGAACGCCTTGATTGCCAAGGCGGTCTCCTCGCGCGCCAAGGACGATTGAGCATGAACGCGCCACGCACCAGGGTGCAGCGGCGCCCTGTGCATGGGGTGCTGCTGCTGGACAAGCCCTACGGGATGTCGAGCAACGACGCCTTGCAAAAGGCGAAGTGGCTGCTGCGCGCCGAAAAGGCAGGCCATACGGGAACGCTCGATCCGCTGGCCACCGGTGTGCTGCCCCTGTGCTTTGGGGCGGCGACCAAATTCAGCCAGATGCACCTGGATGCCGACAAGACCTACGAAGCGGTGCTCCGGCTGGGCATCAAGACATCGACCGGCGACGCCGAAGGCGAAGTGATCGCTGAGCGGCCGGTCAGCTATACACAGGGGCAACTGGCCGATGTCATTCGCCAGTTCACTGGCCGCATCCGTCAGGTGCCGCCGATGCACAGCGCGCTGAAGAAAGACGGCAAAGCCCTTTATGAATACGCTCGCGCGGGCATCGAGATTGACCGGGAAGCGCGGGACGTCGAGATTCTTGCGCTGAAGGTGATCGATCCCGCCGTGGACGGCGCATCGTCCGCGATCAGGATCGGCGTCACCTGCACCAAGGGAACCTACATCCGCACGCTGGGCGAGGACATTGGCGAGGCGCTGGGTTGTGGCGCGCACCTGACGTTCCTGCGACGGACCGCCACCGGTCCTTTCGATGTCGCGCGGTGCATCACGCTGGCGGCGCTGGAAGCGCTGCCCGAGGCCGATCGCCTAGCCTGCCTGCTGCCGGTCGGATCCCTGCTGCCTGATCACGCGCCTGTCACGCTGGACGCGGAGAATGCCGGACGGTTCCTGAGCGGCGTGCGCCGGCGGGGCCGCTGGCCGGACCAGTCCCGCGTGGCGGTCTATGGCGCGCAGCCCCACGTGCTGCTGGGCACGGCCCATGTGGTCGCGGGTGAGTTGATCCCCGGGCGGCTGTTGAGCCCCCTTGAAATACAACAGATTTTGGAAAGTTCGCCGCAAGCCCTGTGCGCGGCATAAAGGAAAGCCCATGAGCAAGCAAATTCGCAACATCGCCATCATCGCCCACGTGGACCATGGAAAGACCACCATGGTCGACCAACTGCTGCGCCAGTCCGGCACCTTTGCCGAACACGAGAAAGTGGTTGACACCGTGATGGACAACAATGCCATCGAAAAAGAGCGTGGCATCACGATTCTGGCCAAGAACTGCGCCGTGACCTGGGAAGGCACGCACATCAACATCGTCGATACCCCCGGCCACGCGGACTTTGGCGGCGAAGTGGAGCGCGCCTTGTCCATGGTCGATGGCGTGGTGTTGCTGATCGATGCGCAAGAGGGCCCTATGCCCCAGACCCGCTTTGTGACCAAGAAGGCGCTGGCCCTGGGCCTGAAGCCCATCCTCGTGGTGAACAAGGTGGACAAGCCCGGTGCGCGTCCCGACTACGTTGTCAACGCCGCGTTCGACCTGTTCGACAAACTCGGTGCCACCGATGAGCAGCTGGATTTCCCGGTGGTCTACGCCTCGGGCATCAACGGCTGGTCGTCGATGGAGGAGGGCGCGCAGGGTGAACAATGGGGCCCCGACATGTCGGCCCTGTTCAATACCATTCTCAAACACGTGCCCGCCCAAAAGGGGGATCCGGCAGCGCCGCTGCAGCTGCAAA
>JAHFQI010000235.1 GCA_023259355.1 Comamonadaceae bacterium | reverse complement strand
GTGGCCAGGGCCTACTTCGACAGCGTCAACAAGGCCGGCGGCATCGGCGGGCGCAAGATCGTGCTCAATGCGCTGGACGACGAGTTCAACGCCCAGAAAGCCGCGGAGAACGCGCGCAAGCTGATCGACAGCAAAGCCGTCGCCATCTTCAACTGCTGGGGCACCTCCAGCTGCACGGCCATGATGCCGCTCATCTCGCAGGCCGGCGCGCCCATGGTCGCCGGCATCGCGGGCGGCGGCCCCATGCGCCAGCAGCCCGGCCGCTTCGCCTTCAACGTCCGCCCGACGACAGAGGCCGAAATCGCGCGCATGGTCCATCAGATGCGTTCTGTCGGACAAAACAGCATTGCCGTGGTTTACCAGAACGACCCTTTCGGCCAAAGCGGACAAGCCGCCGCGCAGGCTGTTTTCGCCAGGGCGGGCGTCAAGCCGGTGGCCGAACTGGCCATCGAGGGCAACGCCAGCAACGCGGCGGCCGTGGTTGAGTCGCTGAAAAAGCTCCCGACGCTCAACGGCATCATCCTCGTGGCCGCGCCGCCCGCGACCGTCAAGCTGATCCCGGAGGCCCGCAAGGCCGGCCTGGCCACGCAGTTCTACAACCTGGCCGCGCAGGCCAACCGCAAGGTCGCGTCAGACCTGGGTGAACACACCTCGGGCGTGGTGTTCACGACCCTGGTGCCCAGCCCCTGGAAGGAAGCCACGCCGATCGTCAGGGACTACCAGCAGATTTACAGCGCCGCCACCGGCCAGCAGGAGTTTTCCTACCTCGGGCTGGAGGTGTTCATCAACGCCAGGATTCTGGTTGACGGCCTGCGCAAGGCCGGACGCAACGTGACGCGGGAGTCGCTCATCACGGCGCTGGAAACCATGGGCGAGCGGCAATTTGGCCCGATGTCCGTCGGCTACGGCCCGGGCGACCGGGAGGGTTCGTCCTACGTCGGCCTCACGATCATCAACCGCCAGGGCCGGTTTGTGGAGTGACGAAATTGAGGGGCATCCGGGGGGAAGTACGCAGGCTGACGCGCCAACGATTGAGGTAGGCTAGCGGTCACGGCACCAATTTCCCGCCCTTGACAGGAGACCCTCATGAGCAACGACCTTTCCCCCGCCGAACTGGCCCTGCGCGACGCCGCGCGGGACTACCACCGCCTGCCGGTGCGCGGCAAGATTTCCGTCAATGCGACCAAGCCGCTGTCCAACCAGCGCGATTTGTCGCTGGCCTACTCGCCGGGCGTGGCCTACCCCTGCCTGGACATCCAGGCCGACCCCTCGCTGGCCCACGAATACACCTCGCGCGGCAACCTGGTCGGGGTGATCACCAACGGCACGGCGGTGCTGGGCCTGGGTGACATCGGCCCGCTGGCCGGCAAGCCGGTGATGGAAGGCAAGGGCTGCCTGTTCAAGAAATTCGCCGGCATCGATGTGTTCGACATCGAACTGGCCGAGCGCGACCCCGACAAGCTGGTGGACATCATCGCCGCCATGGAGCCCACGCTGGGCGGCATCAACCTCGAAGACATCAAGGCGCCCGAGTGTTTCTACATTGAGCAGAAGCTGCGCGAGCGCATGAACATCCCGGTCTTCCATGACGACCAGCATGGCACGGCCATCATCTCGTCGGCGGCGCTGCTCAACGGCCTGGAGCTGGTGGGCAAGCAGGTGGGCGACGTGAAGATCGCCGTCTCCGGCGCCGGCGCGGCCGCGTTGGCCTGCCTGGACGTGATGGTCGGCCTGGGCGTGCGGCGCGAGCACATTTTCGTCTGCGACTCCAAGGGGGTGATCTACCACGGCCGCCCGGGCGGCTTCGACGAATCCAAGAACCGCTATGCCCAGCACACGGAGCAGCGCACGCTGGCCGACGTGGTGCACGAGGCCGACGTCTTCCTCGGCTGCTCGGCCCCGGGCGTGCTGACGCAGGACATGGTGAAAACCATGGCGCCGAACCCCATCATCCTCGCGCTCGCCAACCCGGAGCCCGAAATCCGCCCCGAACTGGCGCGGGCGGTGCGGCCTGACTGCATCATCGCCACCGGCCGCTCGGATTACCCGAACCAGGTCAACAACGTGCTGTGTTTCCCCTACATCTTCCGGGGCGCGCTGGACTGCGGCGCGACCAAGATCACCGAGGAAATGAAGCTCGCCTGCGTGCGCGAGATCGCCGAACTGGCCAAGGCCGACATCAGCGAGGAAGTCGCCAACGCCTACGCGGGCCAGGAACTCGCCTTCGGCACCGACTTCATCATTCCCAAGCCGTTCGACTCGCGCCTCATCCTGCGCATCGCGCCGGCCGTGGCCAGGGCGGCGGAGGCCTCGGGCGTCGCCACCCGGCCGATCAAGGACCTGGATGCCTACCGCCAGAGCCTCTCCCGCTTTGTCTACTCCACCGGCATGCTGATGCAGCCGGTCTTCACCGCGGCCCGCGGCGCGTCGATCACCGCCAAGCGGGTGGCCTATGCCGAGGGCGAGGACGAGCGCGTGCTGCGCGCGGCCCAGCTGGTGATCGAGGACGGCCTGGCCCGCCCGATCCTGATCGGCCGCCCGGCCGTGATCGAGGCACGCATCGCCAAGGCCGGGCTGCGCATGCAGCTTGGCAAGGACGTGGAATGCGTCAACCCCGAGGACGACCCGCGTTTCCGCCAGTACTGGGAAACCTACCACCGCCTGACGGGGCGGCAAGGCGTCAGCCCCGAGGCCGCCAAGGCGGCGGTGCGCCGCTCCACCACCACCATCGCCTCGCTGATGCTCAAGCTCGGCGATGCCGATGCCATGCTGTGCGGACTGCATGGGCGTTTCGACACCCACCTCGAACACATCCGCGACATCATCGGCCTCAAGCGCGGCGCGTCCGGCTTTGCCACGCTGAATGCGCTGATGCTGGAAAAGCACACGCTGTTCATCGCCGACACCTTCGTCAACGAAGACCCGAGCGCCGAGCAGCTCGCCGACATCGCGCTGATGGCGGCCGACGAAGTACGCCGCTTCGGGT
>JAHFQI010000137.1 GCA_023259355.1 Comamonadaceae bacterium | reverse complement strand
GCGCCAGGCGGCCGTGGTCGCGGCGCTGCAGGCCGTGTTGCCCGCCGACGCCGTGCTCTACACGCCCGAAGACACCACCCCTTATGAATGCGACGGCCTGACCGCCTACCGCGAGCGCCCGCTGGTGGTGGCCCTGCCCGAGACTTATGAGCAGGTGCAGGCGGTGCTGAAAGCCTGCCACGCCCTGGCTGTGCCCGTGGTGGCGCGCGGTGCCGGCACCGGCCTGTCGGGCGGCGCGATGCCACACCGGCTGGGCGTGACCCTGAGCCTGGCCCGGTTCAACAAGATCCTGAAGGTGGACCCCGCCAGCCGCACGGCCGTGGTGCAGTGCGGCGTGCGCAACCTCGCCATCAGCGAAGCCGCCGCGCCGCACGGCCTGTACTACGCGCCCGACCCGTCGAGCCAGATCGCCTGCACCATCGGCGGCAACGTGGCTGAAAACTCCGGCGGTGTGCACTGCCTCAAATACGGCCTCACGGTGCACAACGTGCTCAAGATCAAGGGCTACACCATCGAGGGCGAACCGGTGGAATTCGGCAGTGACGCGCTCGACGCCCCCGGCTACGACCTGCTGGCCCTGGCCATCGGCAGCGAGGGCATGCTGGCCGTCACCACCGAGGTCACGGTGAAGCTGATCCCGAAGCCGCTGCTGGCACGCTGCATCATGGCCAGCTTCGACGACATCCGCAAGGCCGGCGACGCGGTGGCGGCGGTGATCGCGGCGGGCATCATCCCGGCCGGCCTGGAGATGATGGACAAACCCATGACCGCGGCCGTGGAAGACTACGTGCACGCCGGCTACGACCTCACGGCCGAGGCGATTTTGCTGTGCGAGTCCGACGGCACGCCCGAAGAGGTCGAGGAAGAAATTGGCCGCATGAGCGAGGTGCTGCGCAGCCATGGCGCGACGGCCATTGCCGTGAGCCGCGACGAGGCCGAGCGCCTGAAGTTCTGGAGCGGACGCAAGAACGCCTTCCCCGCCAGCGGCCGCATCAGCCCCGACTACATGTGCATGGACTCCACCATCCCGCGCAAGCGCCTGGCCGACATTCTTCTGGCCATTCAGGAGATGGAAAAGAAGTACCAGCTGCGCTGCGCCAACGTGTTCCATGCGGGTGACGGCAACCTGCACCCGCTGATCCTGTTCGATGCCAACGACCCCGACCAGATGCACCGCTGCGAACTGTTCGGCGCCGACATCCTGGAGACCAGCGTGGCCATGGGCGGCACCGTCACCGGCGAGCACGGCGTCGGCGTGGAAAAACTCAACAGCATGTGCGTGCAGTTCAGCGCCGAGGAAAACGCGCAGATGTTCGGCATCAAGCGCGCCTTTGACGACCAGGGCCTGCTCAACCCCGGCAAGGTGATTCCCACGCTGCACCGCTGCGCCGAGTACGGCAAGATGCTGGTGCGCGGCGGGCAGATCAAACACCCCGAACTCGAACGCTTCTGAGCCCCAGGCCCTGAACCACCCACCATGAAAGCCCTGCAGGGACTCGCCTGGCTGCTGGCCCTGCAATCGGCCGGCGAAGCGCTGGCACGCCTGCTGAAGCTGCCGTTTCCCGGCCCCGTCGTGGGCATGATGCTGCTGCTGGGCGCGCTGCGATGGCCGCTGGTGCGCGACAGTGTCGCGGCCGTGGCCGAGTTCCTGCTGACGCACCTGTCGCTGCTGTTCGTGCCGGTCGGCGTGGGCGTGATGACGCACCTGGCGCTGCTCAGCCAGTACGGTTTTCGGATGGGCCTGGTCGTCGTGTTGTCCACCTGGGCAGGGCTGGCCGTCACGGCGCTGGTGCTGCGCGCGCTGATGCGGCCGGGCCGCGCAGGCGAGAAAGACAGCGCATGACCGACTTCGTGCAACTCTGGGTGTACCTGTCGTCCACCCCGTTGTTCGGCCTGACGGCGACGCTGGTGGTGTACGTGCTGGCGCAGGCCTTCTACGCGCGCATGGGCCAGGCGCCCTGGGCCAACCCGGTGCTGTGGTCGGTGGCGACGCTCGCGGTCGGGCTGACGGCCACAAGCACCGCCTATCCCACCTACTTTTCAGGTGCGCAGTTCATCCACTTTTTGCTTGGGCCGGCCGTGGTGGCGCTGGCTTGGCCGCTGTGGCAGCGGCGCGTGGCCCTGCGCGCAGGGTGGGGCCGCTTCGTGCTGGCCTCGCTGGCCGGTGGCGCGGCGGCGGCCAGCAGCGCCGTGGCGCTGGCCTGGGCGCTGGACCTGCCGTCGGAAGTGGTGCTGTCGCTAGCGCCCAAATCCGTCACCGCGCCGGTGGCCATGGGCGTGGCCGAGAAGATCGGCGGCATCCCCGCGCTGGCCGCCGTGTTTGCAGTGCTCACCGGCATGGTGGGCGCGCTCAGCGGAAAGTACCTGTTCGACGCCTTGGGCATCGCCACCGACGCCACCGGCTGGATGGCGCGCGGCTTCGCGCTCGGCACCGCCGCGCACGGCATCGGCGCGGCGCGCGCCATGCAGGTCAACGCCGATGCCGGCGCCTGGGCGGCGCTGGCCCTGGGGCTTCAGGTGGTCATCGCTTCGCTGCTGATTCCGCTGGTGGCCAAAGTGTTTTGAGGCGCCCGGCGGGATTCATGGCGGACCGTTGAACCCTCTTGTTTTCAGGCCGCGGCCTGATGACCCAGCAGGTAGTCCGTCTTGCCCAGGGTGACGCCGTTGTGGCGCAGGATGGCATACGCCGTCGTGACGTGGAAGTACACGTTGGCCGTGGCCCAGTGTTTCAGGTAGGCCTCGCCCTTCATGGTCCGGGTGCCTTCGCGGCCGACCGCGAAGGTGATCTCCTTGTCCTCCGAGCCGTCGATCTGCGCCGGCGTCAGCGTGGCCAGGAAATCCAGCGTCTTGCGGATGCGTTCCTTGAGTTCGGGCAAGGTGGTTTCAACGTCGTCGAACCTCGGCGCCTCCACGCCGGCCAGTCGGGCCGCGCAGAGCTTGGCGGCGTCGCAGGCGATCAGTATCTGGCGCGTGAAGGGCAGCATGTCCGGCGCGAGGCGGTACTGCGCCAGCACGATGGGGTCGTATTTGCGGGCCTGCGCGTCCGCCAGGGCCTTGTCGAGAAGATGGTCGAGATTGCCCAGCATGGTGGTGAACACCGGCACGCTGGCCGAGTACATGGAAATGCTCATTGAAGTCTCCTGAATGAAGGTGCCCCGCGAACGGGGGGACAAAGTTGGTCCGTCCGGCGCCTGCCGGGTTCAGGCCGACGCCAGGCTCTCTTCAGCCACGCCGACGCCCAGCCGGTCCAGCGCCGCGGCCAGGTGGCCGACCGTGCGATCCACGTTGTGCCATTTCTCCAACCCGAACAGGCCAACGCGGAAGCTCATGAAATCAGCCGGTTCGTCGCACTGCAGCGGCACGCCGGCGGCGGTCTGCAGGCCTTCTGCGAGGAACTTGCGGCTGGAGTGGATTTCGGGGTCTTCGGTGTAGCTCACCACCACGCCGGGCGCCTTGAAGCCCTCGGCCGCGACGCTGGCAATGCCGCGGCGCTCGAACAGGGCGCGCACCTTGCGGCCCAGGTCGATCTGCTCGGCACGCACTTTTTCGAAGCCGTAGGCCTGCGTTTCCTTCATGACCTCGCGCAGGCGCGTGAGGGCGTCGGTGGGCATGGTCGCGTGGTAGGCGTGACCACCGTTTTCGTAGGTTTCCATGATCTGCAGCCACTTCTTGAGGTCGCAGGCGAAGCTGGTGCTGGTGGTGCCATCGATGGCGGCGCGCGCGCGCTCGCTGAGCATCACCATGGCGCAGCATGGCGAGCTGCTCCAGCCTTTTTGCGGCGCGCTGACCAGCACGTCCACGCCGGTGGCTTCCATGTCAACCCACATCGCGCCGGAGGCGATGCAGTCGAGCACGAACAGGCCGCCCACTTCATGCACCGCGTCGGCCACGGCGCGCAGGTAGTCGTCGGGCAGGATCATGCCGCTGGCGGTTTCGACGTGCGGGGCAAACACCACGTCGGGCTTCTTCTCGCGGATCGCGGCAACCACCTCACCAATGGGCGCGGGCACCCAGGGCGCCTGCTTGCCCTCACCCACGCGGCGGGCCTTGAGCACGGTGGACTCGGCCGGAATACGGCCCATGTCGAAAATCTGCGTCCAGCGGTAGCTGAACCAGCCGTTGCGGATGACCAGCACCTTCTTGTCGCCCGCGAACTGGCGCGCGACGGCTTCCATGCCGAAGGTGCCGCTGCCCGGCACCAGCACCGCCGATTTGGCGTGGTAAACCTCTTTCAGGATGCTGGAGATGTCCTTCATCACGCCCTGGAAGCTTTGGGACATGTGGTTGAGCGCGCGGTCGGTGTAGACCACGGAGAATTCGAGCAGGCCGTCGGGATCGACGTTGGGCAGCAGGCCGGACATGGGTGTCTCCTTTGTCAGGTGGGAGGGGCGCTGGCCACACGGCCGCGCCATCGAGCCTGCCAGCTTAGCATGCACCTTGTCAGAAATCCCGTTGCGCGGGGGTCCGTCGGGAGACCGGCGCAACGCCGTGCGCCCCCGGCACGGCCGACCCGCGGTCAGGGGTAGAGCGCTCGCCCCACGCGCTGCTCCAGCTCATGCTGGGCAAAGGACGTCAGGTCCAGCGCATGCGTGGCCGTGATGTGCTGGCGCACGCCGTGCGTCAGGTGCGCCTGCAGTTCGCCCAGGAACGGGTTGGACGCAAACAGCGCGATGCCGCTGCAGCGGTGCGCGTCCACCCCCTCCTCCAGCACCTTGGCAATCTGCCGGGCGAACCCCTCGCGTTCGCGGTCCTTGGGCTCGGTACGGGGGGCAAAGCTGGTGCGGCCGGCGTCGTCCTTCTGGGCGCGGCCGCCGCCGTCGGTTTCGAGGTCGCGCGCGTGCAGCCGGCTTTCGGGGTGCTCGTAGCTCGCCAGCGGCACCAGGGGATCGGCGCGGGAGGCGCGCTCGAAGCAACGCGCCTGCGACGCATTGGCCACCACAATCCAGAGGGGTTTGGGCATGGGACACTCCTTGGGCAAAGCCAATCGGACTTTCATTGTTGGCACAGGCCGGCCGCCATGGCTTGACTTTGCGCAAAAGATCGACTCGCCGGGCCGGACGCCGCCTGAAGAAGACGGCCCCGGCACGAAGACCTCACCTGCGACGCTGTTTGAGCGCCACCGCACGGAACATGAGCGCGCCGAGGCGTAGATTGATGTCTTCACCACTCACGGAGACCCCAGATGAACCTCAAATTCCCACTGAGAAAGGCCGGGTCCCTGCTGGCTTTCGCCACGCTGGGCATGGCGGCGGGATCGGCATTCTCACAAAGCATGGAGTACCGCAGAGGGTACGAGCAAGGCTACCGTGACGGTGTCGAGGCCGCTGGCGCGCAGGCCCAGTCGGCCCCCATGATGATGGGACGCATCACCATCCTGGAGGCCCGCTACGGCGTTCGCGAAGCCGCCTGCGATGCGCGTGAGAGCGTCCAGCAGATGGCCTCCCAACGCCGGCATATCGACGTCAGGGTCAGCAACGAACTGTGCGGTGATCCGGCGCCGAACCGACCCAAGCGGCTGTTCATCACCTACCGCTGCGGTGACGGTCCCGAGCTGCGTGTGAACGGCCCGGAAAACAGCACGCTGGCGATGAATTGCCGATAGCGGGTCATGCGGGTGCGCGCGGCCGACGAACTGACCACCCAGTTCGCCACCGACAGAAACGCCCGATTCGTCCGGATCGGCGCCGCCTTCAGGCCAGTAGCGGCACATTCCCCCCCGCCGCCGTGGTGTTGACGGTGACGGTCCGCTCGGCGCAGAAGCGTTGGAGGTAGTGCGGGCCGCCGGCCTTGGGGCCCGTGCCGGACAGGCCCTCGCCGCCAAACGGCTGCACGCCGACCACGGCGCCGATCATGTTGCGGTTGATGTAGACATTGCCGACCTGCGCAGCGTGTGCCATGGCCTGGGCGCGGCTGTCGATGCGGGTCTGGATGCCCAGCGTCAAACCGTAACCCAGCGCGTTGATCTGGGCGATGACGACCTGCGGATCACCGTGCCAGCGCACGATGTGCAGCACCGGTCCGAAGATTTCCTGCCGCACGCTGGCGATGGACGGGACTTCAAAGGCCTGGGGCGGGACCAGGTTGGCGACCGCCGGGTCATCACGCCCGGACCGGGCCAGCAAGGGTGTCGCCTCGCGGTTCAGGCGCAGAAGATGGCTCTGGATGCCCTCAAAAGCCGCTCGGTCGATCACGGGGCCGACGTCCGTCGCCAGATCGGCCGGGTCGCCCGCCACGAGTTCCCGCGCCGCCCCCTGGATCATCCCGATCACGCCGTCGGCAATGCCCTCGTGCACGCACAAGAGGCGCAGCGCCGAGCAGCGCTGGCCGGCCGAGCGGAAGGCGCTTTGCACCACGGCGTCGGCCACCTGCTCGGGCAGCGCCGTGCTGTCCACCACCATGGCGTTGATGCCGCCGGTCTCGGCGATCAGCGCCGCGATGGGGCCTTCCTTGGCGGCCAGCGCGCGGTGGATGATCTTGGCGACCTCGGTCGAGCCGGTGAACACCACGCCCGCGATGCCGGGCAGCGCCACCAGCGCCGCGCCCACGGTTTCGCCCGGGCCGTGCAGAAATTGCAGCACCTCGGCCGGCACGCCGGCCTCGTGCAGTAGTTTTACCGCTTCCCAGGCCACGCCGGGCGTCTGCTCGGCGGGTTTGGCCAGCACCGCGTTGCCCGTGACCAGCGCCGCCGCCACCTGGCCGGTGAAGATCGCGAGCGGAAAGTTCCACGGGCTGATGCAGACCCAGACGCCGCGTGCCGTCAGGCGCAGTTCGTTCGATTCGCCGGTCGGGCCGGGCAGGGTGATGGGCGCCAGGGTGCGTTCGGCCTCGCTGGCGTAGTAGCGCAGGAAGTCCACCGCCTCGCGCACCTCGGACACGGCGTCGCCCCAGGTCTTGAAGGCCTCCTTCACCAGCAGCGCGCAGAACCGGGGCATCTGCTGCGCCAGCGCGTCGGCGGCGCGGCGCAGCATGGCGGCGCGCGCGGCAACCGGTAGTCGACTCCAGCCTGGGTAGCCCGCCTGCGCCAGACTGAAACGGGTGTCGGCCAGTCCGGCGTCGAACACCGGTCGCACGGGCACCTCGACGCTCCCGAGCGCCGCCAGCAGCGGCGCGCGCATCGCCGCGACGGCCAGGTCCAGCCCGGCGCTGTTCTTGCGGCTCGGGCCGTACAGGTCTGGCGGCAACGGCAATGCCGCCGTCTCCAGCCCGGACGTGGACGACAGCGCCCGCTGCAAGGGCGAGATCAGCAGCTGGTCCATGCCCACGGACTCATCGGCGAGCTGGTGCACGAAGGACGAGTTCGCGCCGTTTTCCAGCAGGCGGCGCACCAGGTAGGCCAGCAGGTCGCGGTGCGCGCCCACCGGCGCGTAGACGCGGCAGCGCACCCGCGGGTTCTTCAGCACCTCGCGGTACACACCCTCGCCCATGCCGTGCAGGCGCTGGAGTTCAAACCGGGCGCCTTCGCCGGCCCCTTCGTGGAGGTCGCTCTCGTCCGCGCCGGCCTGCGCGGCCATCTGCAAAATCGCCGCGATGGTCCCGGCGTTGTGCGTGGCGAACTGCGGGTAGATCGCATCGGGCGCGGCCAGCAACGCGCGGGCGCAGGCCAGGTAACTCACGTCGGTGTGGTGCTTGTGCGTGAACACCGGGTAGTGCGGCAGGCCCAGCTCCTGCGCGCGCTTGATCTCCGCGTCCCAGTAGGCGCCCTTGACCAGGCGGCACATGAATTGGAGCCGGTAGTGGCGCGCCAGCACCGTGACGTGCTCCACGAGTTCCAGCGCGCGGCTCTGGTAGGCCTGCAGCGCCAGGCCGAAGCCGGTCCATTGCGGGCAGTGCTGCGCCACCCGGGCGGCCAGCGCCTCGAACACGTCGAGCGAGAGTTCCAGGCGATCGACCTCTTCCGCGTCGATGGTGAGGTTGATGCCGGCCTGCGCCGCCAGCTCGCACAGGCCCCAGACGCGCGGCACCAGCTCGCGCAGCACGCGCTCGCGTTGCCCGAATTCGTAGCGCGGATGCAGGGCGCTGAGCTTGATGGAAATACCGTCATTGCGCGCCGCCCCCAGCGCCGGCCGGAC
Source organism: Comamonadaceae bacterium (assembly GCA_023259355.1). GTDB lineage: Bacteria > Pseudomonadota > Gammaproteobacteria > Burkholderiales > Burkholderiaceae_C > JAHFQI01. The sequence continues at coordinate 2,901 of JAHFQI010000137.1, read as the reverse complement.
GTTGCTGGCGATGCGCTGAATGGCGCCGCGGTAGCTCACGAGGTAACGCTGCGCGTCCGCGTCGGTGCGCGCACCCTCGCCCAGCATGTCGTAGCTGAAGCACAGGTTGGGCTGCCTGCGGCGTGCCGCCTCGGCCTCGCCCATCGCGTCACCGATGGTCTGGCCCAGTACGAACTGGTGACCCAGCAATTGCACGGCACGCAGCGTGGCGGCCACCACGGTCCTGGCGCCGAGCCGCGCCACCAGGCCAGGGTGTTCATCGGCGCCGGGCAGGAATTTCTTCGACATCGCGATCGCCGTGGACGACAGCCGGGCCAGCGTCGAGTCAGCCTCGGTGTCGAAATCCGCGCGGCCCAGCTGGTCGGCGGTCAGCGCAATGGCGGTCTCGGCATCGGGCACCCGCAGCAGCGCCTCGGCCAGGCGCATCAGGGCCAGGCCCTCGCTGCTGCCGATCGGGTACTCCTTGAGCAGGCTTTCCAGCGCCCAGAACGGCGGCGGGTTGTCACGCACGGCCCGCACCCAGGGCGTGGCGACCCGGGCGGCGGAGGCCCAATCCAACGCGCAGTGCAGGCTGGCCAGACGGTGGGAGACGGTTTCAGCCTCGGGCCGGTAGGGGAAAGGCAGGCGATCGACGGCAAGCTGGGCATCGGACATGACGAACTCCACGCTTCGGGGCACATACCGCCATATTGGCCGGATTGAAGTTGAATTTCACGCGAAATTTCAACCCTGTGCCAATCCACTCACACGGCATGGCTGGAACACCACGCGGCCGTCGCGTTGACCCCGGTCAAACGAGCCCTTGACCCTCTCGACCATGGAGCGCTTGCGGCGCAAAATAAATCTCTTTTTTTGGAGCGAAGAATGAAACTGCATCCTGTTCTGGCTGTTGCGGCGGCGGCACCGCTGGCACTGGCCTGTCTGGGCGCCAGCGCGCAAAGCATCAAACCCGGCCTGTGGGAACACAGCTTCACCATGAAGAGCCAGAGTGGCCAGATGGAAAAAGGCATGGCCGACATGCACAAGCAGCTGGCCGAGATGCCGCCGGCCCAGCGTCAGCAGATCGAGAAGATGATGGCCCAACAGGGCGTGGGCATGGGGGCACAGACCAACACCACCAAGGTCTGCATCAGCCCCGAGGATGCCGCGCGCCTGGACCTGCCGCAGCCGGGCGGCCACTGCAAGCAGGAGATCACGCAGCGCAGCGGCAGCACCATGAAGTTCAAGTTCAGCTGCGCCGGCCAGCACCCCACCAGCGGCGAAGGCGAGATCACCTTCACGAGCCCCACGGCCTACAGCAGCAAGTCGGTGGTCAACTCCACGGTCCAGGGCAAGCCGGAGCGCATGACCATGGACCAGACCGGCAAGTGGCTGTCGGCCGATTGCGGCACGATCAAGCCGGTGAAACGCGGCCCCGCCTGACGCCGGCACGCTGGAAATTGCGGCGCCCATCGCCTATACATGAGAGGCCATTGGTGAACCGACTGGCGCCTGCGGGCGCCGGTCCAGCGCAAGGGGATCAGCATGGACGAGAGCACAAAGACGAAAGCGATCGACGCGCTCAATCGCATCATGGAACTGGAGTTGGCGGGTGTGGTGCGCTACACACACTACTCGCTGATGGTCTTCGGCTACAACCGCATCCCCATCGTTTCCTGGCTGAAGGGAAACGCCGAGGAAGGCCTGCTGCACGCCCACAAGGCCGGTGAACTCGTGACCCTGCTGGGCGGCCACCCGTCATTGAAGATCGGCGAACTGGTCGAAACCCTCAGGCACGACATCGGCGACATCCTGCGCGAGAGCCTGGAACATGAAAAGAAGGCGCTCGACGGCTACTACGAGCTGCTGAAGATTGCGCAGCAGGGCCAGTCCGTGCTGCTGGAGGAATACGCCCGCCAGATGATCGTTCAGGAAGAGTTCCATTTCGACGAAGTCAACAAGATGCTGAGGCGGCCGGGACACTGACCGGCGGCGCCTTGGCGCCGTGCCGTTTCGCGGCAGGCGTTTTCTTGTGCGAGGGATGATCGAGCGAGGAGGCACGCGGATGAGCCAGAGTCAGCCCCTGCGCCTGCATGTGCCCGAGCCCAGCGCGCGGCCCGGCCATGAGACCGATTTTTCCTACCTGCACCTCTCGCCCGCCGGCGCCGCGCGGCGCCCACCCGTGGATGCGTTGCCGGCCGACACCGCCGACCTGGCCTATTCGCTGGTGCGCGTGCTCGATGACGAGGGCCGCGCCGTCGGACCTTGGGCGCCAGAGGTGGATGCGCCACTGCTGCGGCGCGGCCTGCGCGCGATGATGAAGACGCGCATCTACGACGCGCGCATGCTGATCGCGCAGCGACAAAAGAAGATCTCGTTCTACATGCAATGCCTGGGCGAGGAGGCCATCGCCACCGCGCACGCACTGGCGCTGCAACAGGGCGACATGTGTTTTCCGACCTACCGCCAGCCCGGCCTGCTGCTGGTGCGCGACGACATCGACCTGGTGGAGCTGATCTGCGAGCTGATGTCCAACGAGCGCGACCCGCTCAAGGGCCGTCAGCTGCCGGTGCTGTATTCGTACAAACGCGCCGGCTTCTTCACGGTCTCGGGCAACCTGGCCACGCAGTTCATCCAGGCCGTGGGCTGGGCCATGGCCTCGGCGATCAAGGGCGACACGAAGATCGCCTCGGCCTGGATCGGCGACGGCGCCACGGCCGAATCGGACTTCCACACCGCGCTGACCTTCGCCCACGTCTACCGCGCGCCGGTGATCCTGAACGTGGTCAACAACCAGTGGGCAATCTCCACCTTCCAGGCCATCGCGGGCGGCGAGGCCACCACCTTCGCGGCGCGCGGCGTGGGCTGCGGCATCGCCTCGCTGCGCGTCGATGGCAACGACTTCCTGGCGGTGCATGCCGC
>JAHFQI010000136.1:7698-11061 GCA_023259355.1 Comamonadaceae bacterium | reverse complement strand
GCCCAGGAACAGGCTGTCGGGCCCCAGCACCTGCAGGGCCCAGCCGCCCAGAAAACCGACGAACGCTACCACCATGATCAGCGGGCCGGGCGTGGTTTCACCGAGCGCGAGGCCGTCGATCATCTGCGGCCCGGTGAGCCAGTGAAAATGCTCGACCGCGCCCTGGTATACATAGGGCAGCACCGCATAGGCGCCGCCAAAGGTCAGCAGCGCGGCCTTGGAGAAGAACCAACCCATCTGCGTCAGCGTGTGGGTCAGGAACGACGCCCGCCCCAGCCAGCCCAGCAGCGCGACCATGGGCAGCAGCCACAGCAGCGCGCCGGCGGCCAGCACCTGGGCCAGCCGCATTTTGCTGAAACGCGCGTGCGCCGGTGTGGGGGTGTCGTCGCCAATCAGCGCGGGCTGGTCCGCCACCCGGACCGCGCCGTGACCACCGCTGCCGGCAAACTGCGCCGGCGCCAACCGCGAGCCGACCCAGCCCGTGGCTGCCGCGCCGAGCACCACCCAGGGAAACGGCACCTTCAGGACCGCGATGGCGACGAAGCTAATCACCGCGATCGCCCACAGCAGTGGGGCGCGGGCCGGCGTCTTGAGCGTCTTGCTGCCGATGCGGTGGACCGCCTGCAGCACGATGGCCGCGACCGCCGGCTTGATGCCGTAGAACAGCCCCGCCACCCACGGCACGTTGCCGAAGGCCACATAAACCCAGCTCAGGCCGATCAGGATGAACAGCGAGGGCAGCACGAACAGCGCGCCCGCCACGACGCCGCCCCAGGTGCGGTGCATCAGCCAGCCGATGTAGGTGGCCAGCTGCTGTGCCTCGGGGCCGGGCAGCAGCATGCAGTAGTTCAGCGCATGCAGGAAGCGCTTCTCGCTGATCCAGCGCCGCTGCTCGACCAGCTCGCGGTGCATGATCGCGATCTGCCCGGCCGGGCCGCCGAAGCTGATGAAGCCGAGCTTGAGCCAGAAGCGCAGGGCTTCGCCGAAGGACACGGGGGCGGGTTTGGGGGCGGTCGCGGCCTCGCGGGTCGCGCCGGTCACGCGCCGGCTCCGGGCGAAGTCGTCGTCATGGGTTTGGGTTTTCCGTCAGGGATGCTGGCCGGACCGGCTGGCCGTCCAGCGATCGAGCTTCGCGCGCGCCCCGTTGTGGGCCGGGTCCATCGCGGCGTCGTGGTTGGCGCGCTTGGCGCACAACTCGATCACGTAGCCATTGGGGTCGCGAAAGTAGATCGAGTCGATGAAGCCGTGGTCGGAGGGGCCGCGCGTCTCGATGCCCTGGGCCTGGCCCCTGGCCAGCATCTGCGGCAGCACGGGGGCGTCCACTTCGAGGGCGATGTGCAGGTCGAAGTCGTGCTGGGGCTTGAAGTCGAAAGGCATGTCGGGCGCCTCGAAGAAGGCGAGGTAGGCGCCGTCGTCCAGCCGGTAGAAGGTGTGCAGGGTGTGGGTGGCGCGGCCGCTCTTGGTTTCCTTGATCTCCAGCGTGCCGGCCAGCGGCAGGCCCAGAAAGTCTTCATAGAAACGCCGCGTCTGCTCCGAGTCGCGGCAGCGGTAGGCGTTGTGGTGCAGCTTGCGGATCATGGCGGGCGACGTCAGACCGTGACGAAGGATTGGCCCTTCAGCGACGCGGCGTAGCCATTGATGGCTTCATGCACCTTGCCCCAGCTCGGCAGTGCCTTCATGCGGCCCAGCCAGGCGCACACGTTGGGGTAGTCGCTGAACTGGCAACCCGCCACTTCGCCCGAGGCGATCATGCAGGCGCCCAGGTAGTCGGCAATGGTGAGCTTGTCGCCGCAGACGTAGTTGCTGCCCGGGCCCAGGACGTTGTCGTTGAGCACCTTCAGCCAGCCCTGCGCGCGTTCCTTGCCCCATTGCACCTGGACGTTCTGCGACTCCTCGGTCGGGCGCTTCATGAAACCGAAAATCTGCGGGTAGATGAAGCCGTAGTTGAACTCGCGGTTGATCTGGGTGTTGAACCAATCCATGCGCTCGTTGACGCGTGCGCGCTGCTGCAGGTCCTGCGGGTAGGCGGGCGAGCCAGTCTTGTCGGCCAGGTATTTCAGGATGGCCGACACCTCGGTCAGGCGGAAGCCGCCGTCTTCCAGCACCGGCACCAGGTGGTTCGGGTTGATGCCCTCGAAGGCGGGCTTGTACTGCTCGCCGGTGAAGATGTCCACGAGCTGGTAGTCCAAGGGAATGTTCGCTTCGGCGGCGAACAGCATGGCGGGGCGGCAGCTGGTGGACGCGGGGTGGTAGTAGAGCTTCATGGCGAGGGTCTCCTGGAGGGCGTGAAAAACGCAAGCATACGCCGATCGGCGCGGCCCGGCACCCCTCTGCCTGCTGGGGGAGATGGCAGGTTTTTCGGCGGGGTGCCCCGCCAAATATCAGGCCTTATCCCGCTGCAGCTTGAAGACCGCCGTGCCGGCGCGCAGGTTGGGCAGGAAGCGCACCTCGCGGCCTTCCTGCAGGCCGAAGGCGTCGAGCACGCGCAGCGCGTTCTTGCTGGCAAGGGCAGCGAAATCGGCGTGGGTGCCGACGCGGATGTTGGGCGTGTCGTACCACTGGTAGGGCAGGCGCCGCGTCACGGGCATGCGGCCCTTGAGCACGCTCAGGCGGTTGGGCCAGTGCGCGAAGTTGGGGAAGGCCACGATGCCCAGGCGGCCCACGCGGGCGGTCTCGCGCAGCATGGTCTCGGCGTTGCGCAGGTGCTGCAGGGTGTCGATCTGCAGCACCACGTCGAACGACTGGTCGCCGAACATCGACAGGCCTTCGTCCAGGTTGAGCTGGATCACGTTCACGCCGCGCTTCACGCAGGCGAGCACGTTGGCGTCGCTCAGTTCAATGCCGTAGCCGGTGCAGCCGCGTTCGCGCTGCAGCAGGTCCAACATGGCGCCGTCGCCACAGCCCAGGTCGAGCACGCGCGCGCCCTGGGGCACGAGGCGGGCGATCGACTGCATGGTCAGCGCGTCACTCATGGGGGCCTCCCGCCTGGTCTGAAATGCGTTCGAAATAGGCGCGAACCGTGCCGATGTAGCGCGGGTCGTCGAGCAGGAACGCGTCGTGGCCGTGCGGCGCGTCGATTTCCGCGTAACTTACGTCGCGCCGGTTGTCGAGCAGGGCCTTGACGATCTCGCGGCTGCGCCTGGGGCTGAAGCGCCAGTCGGTGGTGAAGCTCACGAGCAGGAACTTGCAGGCGGCCCGGGCCAGCGCGGCGCTCAGGTCGCCGCCGTGGGCGCGCGCCGGGTCGAAGTAATCGAGCGCGCGGGTGATCAGCAGGTAGGTGTTGGCGTCGAAGTACTCGCTGAACTTGTCGCCCTGGTAGCGCAGGTAACTCTCGATCTGGAATTCCACGTCCTGCGTCGAGTA
>JAHFQI010000136.1:0-7598 GCA_023259355.1 Comamonadaceae bacterium | reverse complement strand
CAGCGAATAGCCGCGGATCGACGCGCCGCTTTGCAGGGCCAGCGGCGCCTCGAACTTCATCGACTGGGGCGTAACAACCATGTTCACAATAAAAAAACCCGGTGACGCCAAAGAAGCGGAACCGGGTTGCGGATTCCCTCTTTAGCAGTATTTCGGAACTCCATGGTTCCGGCGCCCGCAAGCTGGAGCAAATCGGCGCTGGAAGTTAGTATAAGTCCAAGCCCGTGGGCGCGCCCTGCGGGTCCAACCTGGAGTTGCCATGTCCGAACTGTATGGATCCGACGCCTATGCCCCGCGCGAGATCGCGCAGCGGGTGGAGTCTGTCGGCGTGGCCAAGGCGCGCCTGGCAACCCTGCCGCTGCTGATGCTGGGCGTGCTGGCGGGGGCGTTCATCGGTCTGGGCGCGTTGTTTTTTGCGCTGGTCAAGTCCGATGCCACGCTGGGTTTTGCCGCCAGCCAGGTGCTGGGCGGCGTGGTGTTTTCGCTGGGCCTGCTGCTGGTGGTGGTGGCCGGGGCCGAGCTGTTCACCGGCAACAACCTGCTCGCCATGGCCTGGGCCGACGGCAAGATCAGCAGTGCCGAGGTGCTGCGCAACTGGGTGCTGGTGGGCCTGGCGAATTTCGCGGGCGCAGCCGGGCTGGCGGTGCTGGTGTTTGCCAGCGGCCACACGGACATGAACGGTGGCGCGGTTGGCCGCACGGTGGTGAAGCTTGCGCTGGCCAAGCAGGAGCTGTCGCCGGGGGCCGCATTTTTTCGCGGCGTGCTGTGCAATGTGCTGGTCTGCATGGCGGTGTGGATGGCCATGGCCGGGCGCAGCGTGGTGGACAAGGCGGTGGCGATTGTTTTTCCGATCAGCGCCTTCGTGGCGGCGGGCTTCGAACACAGCATCGCCAACATGTACCTCATGCCGCTGGCGATGCTGCTCCAGCAAGCCGGGGTGGCACAGGCCGGGGCCGGGGTCGTGACCTGGAGCGGCATGGCCGCCAACCTGGCCACCGTGATCGCCGGCAACCTGCTCGGGGGCAGTGTGCTGGTCGGGCTGACTTATCACGTGATCTACCGGCGCGGGCAACCCGCCGCCTGAGTTGGCCGGGCGGGCTTTTTCAGCCCCAGCCCAGGAGTGCAAGTGAGCCGAGAACGGCAAAAATCGTCGCCGATACCAGGTGCACGACGCGGATCGGTACCAACCGGGTGATCCGGTCGCCGAGCCAGACCACCGGCGCATTGGCGATCATCATGCCCAGCGTGGTGCCGGCCACGACCCAGGCCCAGGCGTGGTAGCGCGCGGCCAGCATCACGGTGGCAATCTGCGTCTTGTCGCCCATCTCGGCCAGGAAGAAGGCCAGCACGGTGGTGCCGAACACGCCCAGGCGCGGGGCCTTGCCGCCTTCGTCGCCCTCATCGAACTTGTCCGGAATCAGCATCCACACCGCCATGGCAATGAACGAGCCGCCCAGAACCCAGCGCAGCACATCCGGGCCGAGCACCGTGGTCACCCAGGCGCCTGCAGCGCCGGCCAGCGCGTGATTGGCCAGCGTGGCCACCAGAATGCCGAGCACGATGGGCCACGGCTTGCGAAACCGGGCGGCCAGAACGAGAGCCAGCAGCTGCGTCTTGTCACCCATTTCAGCCAGGGCGACGATGCCGGTCGAAACAAAAAAAGCTTCCATGGACCGATGCTATCCCATGACCCGGTCCTGGCTTCCAGCACCAATTGGTGCAAATCCGCACTCATCTGGCGCACTTCTTGCTTGTATTTGGTGCAGATCCGTTGATTCGGACAAAAAAGCACCAAAACAGTTCATTTCATCCAAAGAGGACACTATGGAAGCACTCAAACAGGGCGCGGATGCCTTGTTCATTCTGCTGGGCGGCATCATGGTGCTGGCCATGCATGCGGGATTCGCATTTCTGGAGCTCGGCACTGTTCGCAAAAAGAACCAGGTCAATGCGCTGGTCAAAATCCTGGTGGATTTTTCGGTGTCCACGGTGGTTTACTTCGTCGTGGGTTACGCCGTGGCCTATGGCACCGGTTTTTTCGTGGGCGCGGAACAACTCGCCGCAAAGAACGGCTATGAGCTGGTGAAGTTCTTCTTCCTGCTGACGTTCGCGGCGGCCATCCCGGCCATCATTTCAGGTGGCATTGCCGAACGCGCCAAGTTCTGGCCGCAACTGCTGGCGACGGCCGTCATCGTCGGCGTCATCTACCCCTTCTTCGAAGGCATTGCCTGGAACCAGCACTTTGGCGTGCAGGCCTGGATCAAGGCGGCCACGGGCGAGGAGTTCCATGATTTCGCGGGCTCGGTGGTGGTCCATGCCGTGGGCGGCTGGATCGCGTTGCCCGCGGTCATCCTGCTGGGCGCGCGCAGCAACCGCTATCGCAAGGATGGCGCCATCTCGGCGCACCCGCCTTCCAACATCCCGTTCCTGGCGCTGGGCGCCTGGATCCTGACGGTGGGCTGGTTCGGCTTCAACGTCATGAGCGCGCAGACGCTGGACAAGATTTCCGGCCTGGTGGCCGTGAATTCGCTCATGGCCATGGTTGGCGGCACGCTGGTGGCGCTGGTCCTGGGCAAGAACGACCCCGGCTTCGTGCACAACGGCCCGCTGGCGGGGCTGGTCGCCGTGTGCGCCGGCTCGGACCTGATGCACCCGCTGGGCGCGCTCGTGGTGGGCGCGGTGGCCGGCGCGCTGTTTGTCGTGATGTTCACGCTCACGCAGAACAAGTGGAAGATCGACGATGTGCTCGGGGTGTGGCCTTTGCATGGCCTGTGCGGCGCCTGGGGCGGCATTGCCGCCGGCCTCTTTGGCCTCAAGGCGCTGGGGGGTATTGGCGGCGTCAGCCTGGGCGCGCAACTCATCGGGACGGCCATGGGCGTGGGCTGGGCGCTGCTGGGCAGCTTTGTGGTCTACGGCACCCTCAAGGCCTCGCTGGGGCTGCGCTTGAGCCAGGAGGAGGAGTTCGACGGCGCCGATCTGTCGATTCACAAAATCAGCGCCACGCCGGACCGGGAAGTGAGCTGGTAAACCGGCGCTCGGGGCGCCACAAACCAGCCGGGGTGGTAACTTTGCCGGATGTGGCGCATAATGCGCTGGTGTTGCTTTAGCCAGCCGCACAGGTTTGCGGTGTATTGGTCAGTTTCGCATCTTGAGAATTCTTCACTGGTTTGTTGATTGCGCTAGCGGACTCCATCGCGTTTTTTGAGTATCTTGAGGAGTCCTTCATGGGCAACAAACTTTACGTGGGCAACCTGCCCTATTCCTTCCGTGACGAAGACATGCAACAGGCTTTCAGCCAGTTCGGCAATGTCTCCAGCGCCAAAGTCATGATGGAGCGCGACACCGGCCGTTCCAAGGGCTTTGGTTTCGTCGAAATGGGCAGCGATGCTGAAGCCCAGGCCGCCATCAAAGGCATGAACGGCCAAAACATGGGTGGCCGTGACCTCGTGGTCAACGAAGCCCGTCCGATGGAAGCCCGTCCCCCCCGTAGCGGTGGTGGCGGCGGCGGTTACGGCGGTGGTGGCGGCGGCGGTTACGGCGGTGGCCGTAGCGGTGGCGGCGGTGGTGGCGGCTACGGCGGTGGCCGCGGCGGTTACTAAGCCCTCATGGGTTGCCGCAGTCCCTTTCTGAAGGGATCGCGCATCGAAAAAAGGCCCCGAGGGGCCTTTTTTCATGGGCATTGGGGTTTGCCGGTGGTCAAGAGCCGCAAAAACACTTGAGTGAATCGGGCTTATCTGACGCATAATTTAAAAACGCGGGTGAAAAATCGCCTGCGAGCATGCGGTGAACAGGTCACTTTCGCTTCCATCCGGTGTAATTCAGGTTTGTTGAATGCGTTTTCGGGGCTCCATCGCTTTTTTCATGTGTTTTTAGGAGTCCCGTTGATGGGCAATAAACTCTACGTTGGCAACCTGCCTTATTCGGTGCGTGACAGCGATCTCGAACAGGCTTTTGGCCAGTTCGGGATGGTGGCGAGCGCCAAAGTCATGATGGAGCGCGATACCGGTCGTTCCAAGGGCTTTGGTTTCGTCGAAATGGGCAGCGACGCCGAGGCGCAGGCCGCGATCAATGGCATGAATGGCCAGCCTCTGGGTGGTCGCAGCGTGGTCGTCAATGAAGCACGTCCCATGGAAGCTCGGCCCCCGCGCAGCGGTGGCGGTGGTTTTGGCGGCGGTGGCGGCTACGGTGGAGGTGGCGGCGGCGGTGGTTACGGTGGTGGTGGTCGTCGTGAAGGCGGCGGCGGCGGCGGTGGTGGCTACGGCGGTGGCCGTCGCGAGGGCGGCGGCGGTGGCTACGGTGGTGGCAACGACGGTGGTTTCCGCAGCCCCTATGGCTCCGGCCCGCGCGGCGGCGGTGGTGGTGGACGCAGTGGCGGCGGCGGTGGTGGCGGCTACGGCGGCGGATACTGATCCCTTCGCGGAATGAAAAAAGGCTCCTTTCGGAGCCTTTTTTGATGGTGCTTGGGGCGATGCCGGTGCCTGTCGGCGATTCCGCTGTCATCCCCGCTTGTCCCGGGCATCCGGGACCGCAGAGGCGCTCAGTCCGCGCTCTGGCGGTGCTTGCGAGGCCGCCCGGCCAGCACCTTGTCCAACACGGTGTTGGGCAGCAGGCGCAGCAGCTTCGCGACCACGCCCATTTGCCAGGGGAGGACACGGTAACTCTCGCCCGCCGCGATCGCCGCGAAAGCTTCGTCGGCAAAGGCTTCCGGGGGCATCAGGAACGGCATCGAATAACGGTTTTTGCGCGTGAGGGGGGTGTCAACATAGCCCGGGCAGAGCGTCACGACCTGGACGCCGCTCGTACGCAACTCCCCGCGCAGGCTTTCGCAATAGGCGATCACGGCGGCCTTGCTCGCGCAGTAAGCGCCGTGCCCCGGCAGGCCGCGGATGCCGGCCACGCTGCCAATGCCGACCAGCGTGCCGCTGCCGCGATGGACCATGGCCTCCACGAAGGGGTGGAAGGTGGCGGCCAGGCCCACGTTGTTGGTGGCGAAGGTCCGGGCCATTACCTCAATGTCGGTGCGGGCACTGGTGTCCATGCCGATGCTGATGCCGGCGTTGGCGATCACCACGTCCGGCAGGCCCTGGGCCGCGATGCAGGCGTGTCCCGCCGCGATGATGCTGTCGGGTTCGGCCACGTCGGCGCTGTAAATCCCGCAGTGCGCCGCCGTCAGCCCGCGCTGGTGAGCCCATGCTTGCATCTCGGAGGTGCGCCGCGCCACCAGCGCCAGCCGGTACCCGCCGGCATGGAACCGGGCCGCCAGCGCCTGGCCGATGCCGCTGGAGGCGCCCGTGATGAAGGCGAGGCGGGACGCGGCCTGCCCGGCCATTCAGCGGCCCTTTTGGGGGGTGAGCAGGCCGTGCACGTGGCCGTTCAGTTCCACGACACCGCCCGCATTGTCGTAGGCCATGGTGTCGCCGCTGAAGCGGTCCGCGCCCTGGGAGATGACGACCGGCAAATGGCTCCTGAGCTGGTCTGACTTGGTCAAGGCGTGCAGGAACTCGCTGCGGTATTCCATCGGTGGTTTCTGGGCGCCGGCTGCCTGGTCGGGGTCGCGCACCACGTGCACGTTGCCCAGCAACTTGACGTCGGTGCCGTCCGCGTTCGAGATCGCCCGGTTGGCCGTGGCCACGGTCAGCCGGCCTTCCTCGCTGAAAGAGCGCATGCGAACCTGCTCGATTTCCAGGGTGTCGGTGTCGGGGAAGTGGTGGGCTTGCGTGCCGAACACCTCGCTCTTGAGCCGGCCCTGGTCGTCAAACGTCCGGATGGCGAACTTGCGGAGGAAGTAGTCGGCTTCGTGCCTGACGGGTTTGCCGGAAATCGCCTCGATGGCCGCCGGCGTGTTGCGCACCAGCCACCAGGTGCCCAGCGCGAACAGGCCCATGAGCAGGATGGGCAGATAAAGCGTCATGCGGTCCCACGCCGCGCGCAGCTTCATGGCGAGGATGTTCCCGTGGCGTGGCCCAGCAGGTCCGCATAGTGGCCGCCGGCGACGAGCAGCAGGTCGCAGAATTCGCGTGCCGCCCCTTCACCGCCGCGCGCCGTCGTCACATGGTGCGCCAGCGCCTTGGCCTGCGCATGGGCGTTGGCCGGGGCGCCCGCAAAAGCGCAACGCTGCATCACGGGCAGGTCGGGCCAGTCGTCGCCGATCGCGGCGGCCTGCGACCAGTCCAGCCCCAGCTCGGTCAGAATCGCCTCGGCCGCCGGGCGCTTGTCTTCGGTGCCGAAGCGCACCTGCATCACGCCGAGGGCCTGCAGGCGCAGGCGCAAGGGTTTGGAGTCGCGCCCGGTGATCACGGCCGGTGTGATGCCTGCCTGCATCAGCAGTTTGAGGCCATGGCCGTCCAGCGTGTTGAAGCGCTTGAGGGTTTCGCCATGTTCGGAGAAATACAGGCCACCGTCGGTCAGCACGCCGTCAATGTCGAAAAAGGCCACGCGGATTCCCTGGGCCAGCAACAGCAGCTCGGGCGGGTAGGACAGGGCGGGGGTGATCGGGCGCATGCTCAGATGACCTTGGCGCGCATGAGGTCGTTGCTGTTGAGCGCACCGCAGAGGCGGCCCTGCGCGTCCACCACCAGCACGCTGGTGATGCGGTTCTGCTCCATCAGCCCGGCGGCTTCGACGGCCAGCGCATCGTCCCGGATGGTGCTCGGATTCGGGTGCATCACCTGGCTGGCCACGGCCGCGCGCAGGTCGATGCCCTTTTCCACCAGGCGGCGCAGATCGCCGTCGGTGAAGATGCCCAGCACCTTGCGGTCGGCGTCGACGATGGCCGAGGCGCCCAGGCCCTTGGCGCTCATCTCGCGCATCAGGTCGGTGAACGGGGTGTCGGGGCCGACCAGGGGCACCTCATCGCCCTGGCGCATCACGTCGCTGACATGCGTGAGCAGGCGCCGGCCCAGCGAGCCGCCGGGGTGCGAACGCGCGAAATCCTCGGCCTTGAAGCCGCGCGCATCCAGCAGCGCAACGGCCAGTGCATCGCCCAGCGCGAGTTGCGCGGTGGTGCTCGCCGTGGGTGCCAGGTTGAGTGGACAGGCTTCCTTTTCGACGCTGCTGTCCAGGATCACGTCGGCGTGGCGGGCCAGGGTGGACGTCAATCCCCCGGTGATCGCAATCAACGGCACGCCCTGGCGCTTGAGCACCGGCAGGATGGCGGTCAGCTCCTCGCTCTCGCCGCTGTAGGAGATGCCGAGCACGACATCGACCTTCTTGATCATCCCCAGGTCGCCGTGGCTGGCTTCGGCCGGATGCACAAACATGGCCGGCGTTCCGGTGGACGCCAGCGTGGCGGAAATCTTGCGCCCGATGTGGCCGCTCTTGCCCATCCCCATCACGACCACGCGGCCGCGCACGTCGAGCATCATTGCGACGGCTTGCGCGAAGCCGCCATCGATGCGGGTCTTGAGGCCGAGCAGCGCGGCCGCCTCGATGTCCAGTGTTTCGTGGGCCAGCCGGACGGCCTGGGCAGGGTCAAAAGTCATGAGCCGATTCTATCGACGCTGGTCTGGCCGTGGCGGCCACCGAAAGATCGCCCGGGCCTTGGGGCATGTCACTTGCTAGTATCCGGGGCATGACCTCGCTGGAACTGACGCTTCTTT
>JAHFQI010000135.1 GCA_023259355.1 Comamonadaceae bacterium | reverse complement strand
CGAAACCTTCGAGGAATGCGATCTGCTGCTGGGCCGGGGCGTTGATCCGGATGTGCTCCTGCAGGTGCGCGAACGGATCAGTGCGGGCCAGGGCTTCGTCGCCGCACTGGGGCAGTTGGGCGTGCCGCTGGCGACGTCCGCCCTGGCGCCGTGGTCGCGCTGGGTCACGCCGCGTGTGCCCTCTATCACCAACAAGCGCTTTGACACCCGCTTTTTCGTGGCCGAGGCGCCCGCTGGCCAGGACGCGCGGCATGACAACCACGAAGCCACTGAAACCGTCTGGCTCAACCCCCGTGAAGGCTTGCGCCAGTATTGGGACGGCCTGATCGACCTTGCGCCGCCGCAAATCATGAGCCTGAGCCAGCTGGCCCGCTTCGACAGCGTGGCCACGCTGATGGGCTTGGCCCGCGCCCGCCCGCCGGCCCTGATCGAACCAGAGCCGTTCGACCAGGACGGCCAGCGCGTCATCTGCTACCCAGGCGACCCGCGCCACAGCATCGCCGAGCCGGTTTGGCCCGGCCCGACCCGCCTGACCTACCGCAATCGGCGCTTCGAGCCGGAGGGCGGGCTGGCGGCGCTGCTGCCCGGGTAAGCCGCGGGTCAAAACGGCGCGCGACTCACGCCGGCGGCATCCGCCACATCGCGGCCTCGTGGCCGGCGGCGTAGCCGTCGCCTTCCCAGACGCTACGGTTGACCAGGGGCCGCGCGTACATCGGGTGACGCATGCTGCGCACCTCGTGCTCCAGCGTGGCCAGCACCTCGCCGGTGTCCAGGTCGGTGATGTCCTGGAAGCGGTACTGGCTCTCGTTGCTTTCCTCGGTGACCAGGCCGCGTTCGAGCAGGCGCCGGTGAACGCCCGAGAAATCGGCGACAGCGATCTGGACGTGGTGGCCGTCGTAGGGCGGCAGCGCGCGCCCGGTTTCGCGGAACACCAGGCTCTCGCCCAGGCCGGCGCCCACGCGCGCAAAGGCGCCGGCGTCGTCGTGGCCGCACAAGGCCCGCCCGCCGAGGATCTGCTCATAAAACCGGGCGATGCGCGCGGCCGTGCCGGGCGCGGCGTCGATCTCGACATAGGGCATGCCCAGCGTCATGCGGCCAAAACGGGTGGCATCGGGCGCGTGCACGCGGATGCGGTTGCCCCAGGGGCAGCTGACTTCCACGCTGTCGCCGTTGCGGGCAAACGCAAACTTCGAGTCCTGCAGGCGCGGCGCCACCTTCGTGAGCCGGGCCACCAAGGCGTCCAGATCGGGCATCACGAGGCCGGTCACGCCGCGCAGCACCTGGGCCGGTCCGACCGGCAAGTGGAACTGGCAGGTGCCGACGTTGATCCAGGCGTTTTCGACGCCGGTCCGCAGGTACGGATCGCGCGTGAGACCCAGGCCCATGAGGTAGAAGACGATCGCCCGCTGCTGGTCCGGCACGCGAACGTTGACGTGGCCGAACTCGACGATGTTGCCGATATCCTGGGTGGCGCGGTTGTAGGTGGATGGCTTCATCATGTCATTGTGCAATGGGTTTCATAGCGCCTGTGGCATGGACGGTACGATGCGCCTTGCCTATAGTCGCCCCACCGCTGCGCCGCCGTTGGCGTGTTGACCCTCTGCCCATGACATCCTCATCCCAACCCAAAATCGACTGCCACGTGCATGTCTTCGACCCGGCACGTTTCCCCTATGCACCCGACGCCTGGTACCGGCCCATCGGCGCGGAAACGGGAACGACCGATGACCTCGGCCATGTGCTCGACGCCAACGGCATTCAGCATGCGCTGATCGTCGGACCCAATTCGGGTTATGGCCTGGACAACCGCTGCCTGCTCGACGCGCTGGCGCGGGGCGCGGGCCGCTACAAGGGCGTCGCCGTGGTGCGCAACGACGCCAGCCGCGCCGAACTGCAGGACCTGCAGGCTGAGGGCGTGGTGGGCGTCGCGTTCAACGTGGCCCTGCTGGGGGTCGATTTCTACCGGGACACCGGCCCCTTGCTCGAACGCCTGCGCGATCTGGGCCTGTGGGCGCAGGTGCAGGTGCAAGCCGACGAACTCGTTGCGTTGCGGCCCTTGCTGCAGGACAGCGGCGCGCGCCTGCTGTTCGATCACTGCGGCCGTCCCAACCCGCAGGCGGGTGTCGGCCAGGCCGGCTTCGCCGCGATGCTGGCCCTGGCTGAAACGGGGCGCGCCTGCGTCAAGCTCTCCAGCCTCACCAAGTGCTCGGCCTTGCCTTACCCCTACCCGGATGCCTGGCCCTATGTGCAGGCGCTGGTCGAGGCCTACACCCCTCAATCCCTGGTCTGGGCATCGGACTGGCCGTTTCTGCGCGCGCCGGCCCGCATTGACTACGGCCCCCTGCTGGCGCTGTTTGAAAAGCTGCTGCCGGATGCCGAGGCCCGACAGGCGATCTGGTGGGACACGCCGAGGCGGCTGTTCGGCTTCGGGGCCTGAGCCCAAGCCCGGCGTGACCGTGCGCTCGGTCCCCGGTGTCATTGGCCGGTTTCGTAGCCCTTCCACCCCGTCCACTCATCCCCAGGCCTTGCTTCGATGCACAGCCCCGCCCCCGTTACCGGGTGCGCCAGCTCCAGCCGCAGCGCGTGCAGCCACAGCCGCTGCCCACCGAGCAAGCCCGCCACCGCCCGGTTGAGGGCGCCCTTGCCATGGGTGGCATCGCCGATGATCGGGTGGGCGATGTGGTTCATGTGGCGACGCAGCTGGTGGCGCCGGCCGGTCTCGGGCGACAGTTCGACCCGCGCGCAACGCAGGGTGGGGAAAGGGCCTTGCGGCAGCGGCAATTCGTAGTGCGTCAAGGTGCGGTAACGGGTGAGGGCCTCCTGCACCTCCACCCGCTCGGCGCGCTGGTCGTCGGCCATGCGTTTGAGCGGGTGGTCGATCCGCCCTTCAGGGGCGGGCCAGCCGCGCACCACCGCCTGGTAGGTCTTGGCCATGGCGCCGCCGGCCTCGAACTGCTGGCCCAGCGCCCGCGCGGTGGCCGCGTCGAGTGAAAAAAGCAGCACGCCGCTGGTCCCCTTGTCGAGCCGGTGCGCGGGCCAGACCGGGCGGCCAAGCTGGTCGCGCAGCATCTGCAGCGCAAAGCGGGTTTCACCAGCGTCCAGCCCGGTGCGGTGCACCAGCAGCCCCGGCGGTTTCGCGACGGCTGCAAGATAATCGTCCAGGTAAAGGATTTCCAGCATGTTGTTTCTATTGTCTCCCGCGAAATCGCTGGACTACGCCCCCCCGGCCGGCGACGTGCCGCACACCCAGCCGCTGTTCCTCAAGCAGTCGGCCGAGCTGATCGGCGTGCTGAAGCAGAAGTCGCCGCAGCAGATCGCCGAACTGATGCACCTGAGCGATGCGCTGGCGTCGCTCAACGTCGCGCGCTACGAGGCCTGGCGCCCGAAATTCACCGCGAAAAACTCGAAGCAGGCCGTGTTGGCCTTCAACGGCGATGTTTACGAGGGGCTGGACGCCAAAACGCTCAAGCCCAAGGACCTGGCCTGGGCGCAGGACCATGTCTGCATCCTGAGCGGCCTGTATGGCGTGTTGCGCCCGCTCGACTGGATGCAGCCCTACCGGCTGGAGATGGGCACCAAGATGGCCACGGAACGGGGCGCCAACCTCTACCAGTTCTGGGGCTCGCGCATCGCCGGGCATCTCAACGAACGGCTGGCCGGCGACAAGACACCCGTGATCGTCAACCTGGCCTCGCAGGAGTATTTCAAGTCGGTGGACCGCAAGGCACTGAAGGCCCGGGTGATCGAATGTGTGTTCGAGGAGGGCAAGGGCGGCCAGTACAAGGTCATCAGCTTCTACGCCAAGCGCGCGCGCGGCCTGATGGCGCGCTTTGCCGCGACGCACCACATCACCACGCCCAGGAAGCTCGAAGGTTTTGATCTGGAAGGCTACGCCTTTGATGCCGCCGCGTCCGAACCCGACCGCCTGGTGTTTCGCCGAAAAGCCGCCTGAAGCACACCCGTGTCCACCGCCCCATTTTTCGCCTCGCCATGAGCAAGACCGTTTTCTCCCAGACCATCACCCCTGAACTCCGCCAGTGGATCGTGGCGCAGGCCGAGGCCGGCCATGGCCCCGAGGCGGTGCTCAAGTCCATGCTCGCCTCCGGCTGGGACGAGGACGTGGCCGTCGAGGCCATGGACGCGACGTTGCGCAAGCATCTGGCGCAGCGGGGCCTGCCGCCCGAGCGCATTCTGGCGCAGCTGGCGGCCGGGCAGCAGGGCGCCGCCGCGTCGCCCGTGCCCGAGCCGGATCTGGCGGGTTCGCCGCTGTATCTCGACGCGGGAGACCGACAGGTGACCGTGCTCGGGGTCATGGCCAGTCCGCGCGTGGTGGTGCTGGGCGGCCTGCTGAGCGATGAAGAGTGCGATGCGCTGATCGCCGCCGCCCGTCCGCGCATGGCGCGCTCACTCGTCGTGACCACCCTGACCGGCGGCGAAGAGGTCAATGACGACCGCACCAGCAACGGCATGTTTTTCACCCGCGGGGAAAGCGAACTCGTCGCGCGCATCGAGGCGCGCATCGCCCGGCTGCTGAACTGGCCCGTGGAAAACGGCGAGGGCATCCAGGTGCTGCAGTACCGGCCCGGCGCTGAATACAAGCCGCACTACGATTATTTCGACCCCAGGGAGCCCGGCACGCCCACCATCCTCAAGCGCGGCGGCCAGCGCTTGGCCACGGTGGTGATGTACCTGTCCGAGCCCGAAAAAGGCGGCGGAACCACTTTCCCCGACGTGCAGTTCGAGGTCGCGCCCAAACGCGGCAACGCGGTATTTTTCAGCTACGCGCGGCCCGACCCCTCGACCCGGACCCTGCACGGCGGCGCGCCGGTGATCGCCGGCGAGAAGTGGATCGCGACCAAGTGGCTGCGCGAGCGCGAATTCATCTGACCCGGCACCAAGGAACCCCATGAAAATCAAGGCCAACGGCATCGACATCGAGGTCGAGGACACGGGCGCCGACGGTTCGCAGGCGGGGCGCCCCGTCGTGCTGCTGATCATGGGCCTGGGCATGCAGCTCGTGCACTGGCCGCCGGCCTTGGTGCAGGCGCTGGTCGATGCGGGCTACCGCGTGATCCGCCACGACAACCGCGACGTGGGCCTGTCGCGGCACTTCGACGAACTGGGCGTGCCCAACCTCATGTGGGCCGGCCTGCAGCACAAGCTCGGCTTCACACCGAACGCCCCCTACAGCGTGGGCGACATGGCGCAGGACGCCATCGGCGTGCTCGATGTGTTGAAGGTGGAGCGCGCGCACATCGTCGGCGTGAGCATGGGCGGCATGATCGCCCAGCGCGTGGCGCTGGCGGCGCCGCGTCGGGTGCTGAGCCTGGCCAGCGTCATGAGCTCCAGCGGCGCGCGGGGCCTGCCCACCGCGGACTCGAAGGTGCTCAAGGCGCTGCTGAGCCGCCCGGCCAGCCACTCGCCCCAAGACGTGGCCGACCATTACATCCGGCTCTTCACCGCCATCGGCAGCCCGGATTTCACCGTGCCCGAGGCCGAGATGCGCGAGCGCATCATGGCGGGCATCCAGCGCAGCTTCCGACCCGTGGGCACGCTGCGCCAGCTGCTGGCCGTGATGGCCGACGAAGGGCGCGCCGACGAACTGCGGCGCATTGCCTGCCCGACGCTGGTGCTGCACGGCAAGGCCGATCCGCTGGTGCCGTACGCCTGCGCCGAGGACACGGCGCGCCGCATTCCCGGCGCGAAGATGGTCGGCATTGAGGGCATGGGCCACGACCTGCCACCGGGTGTGGTCACCCACCTGCTGGCGCACCTGATTCCGCATTTGAACGAGGCCGGCCGCAAGGCCGCCGCCTGACACGATGAACCAGCCTGAACACTCCCAGCTCGGCAAGGCCTCGGCCTATGTCGATCAGTACGACGCGAGCCTGCTTTTTCCCATCCCCCGCGCGCCCAAGCGCGAGGAGGTCGGCATCACCGGCACGCCACCCTTCGTCGGCGCGGACCTCTGGACCGCCTACGAGCTGTCGTGGCTGAACCCGCGCGGCAAGCCGCAGGTGGCGCTGGCGCACATCACCGTGCCTTGCGAGAGCACGCACATCGTCGAAAGCAAGTCGTTCAAGCTCTATCTCAACAGCTTCAACAACACGACATTCGCCGATGCCGACACCGTGAAGGCGCGCATCCGCGCCGACATCAGCGCCGCCGTCTGGCAGGGCGGGCCGGTGCAGTCCAGTGTGGGCGTGAAGCTGGTGGGCCCGGAACTGTTCGACCAGGAGCCGATCCACGAACTCGACGGCCTGAGCCTGGACCGGCTCGACATCGAATGCACGCGCTACCAGCCCGCGCCGGAGCTGCTGACTGCCGCTTTCGACGAGCAGCCCGTGAGCGAGGTGCTGGTCAGCAACCTGCTCAAGAGCAACTGCCTGGTGACGGGCCAGCCCGACTGGGGCAGCGTGCAGATCCGCTACACCGGTGCGCAGATCGACCAGGAGGGGCTGCTGCAGTACCTCGTCAGTTTTCGCAACCACAACGAGTTCCACGAGCAGTGCGTGGAGCGCATCTTCATGGACCTGTGGACCCGCTGCAAGCCGACCAAGCTGACGGTGTACGCCCGCTACACGCGCCGCGGCGGGCTGGACATCAGCCCGTTCCGCACCAGCCACCCGGGCCCGGTACCGGTGGGTGTGCGCACGGCGCGGCAATAAGGCGGAAGGAGGCGGCGGTTCCAGGCCGCTTGCCAGGCCCTACAGCTGAGGCTGGATCACCGCGCCCTTGAACAGCACCGGCCCCGTCGGGCCCCGGTCGCCGGGGACGCCGCCCTTGGGCTCCAGGCTGATGGCCAGCGTGGGCGCGCGCCGGACGTCGGCCTCGCCCGCCGCGAGGCGCAGCAGCTTTTCGCGGCCCAGCACCCCCAGCGACTGCGGCGGCGAGCCTGGCGGCAGCGCCCACAACTGAAGCGAGCGGTCGTCCGCCTCATGGAAATCGCCGACACGTTGCAGCGTCAGCCGGCCGTTGCGCGGGTCGAACGTCACCAGCATCGACGCCGTGGCCTGCGCGTCGGTCAGCACGGCCACGTAGCCGACTTGGGGCGTGGCCTGCAGCCTGGCCTGCAGTTCGGCGATGCGGCTGCCCGCCTGCTCGCGCAGCACCAGGCTGCCGGTGACCGCGAATACCGCCACCGCCACGCCGGAGGCCGCCGCCGTGCGCCAGAACGCGAGGTTGCGCCACCAGCCGCCCGCCGCTGGCGGCGCACCCGGCGCCACGCGGGCCTGGTCCATGGCCTGCCGTTCCCGGTCGGCCCGCACGAGGTTGGCGATGCGTGTCCAGACGGCCGCTGAAGGTTCGACGGGCGCCTGCAGCTCGTTCAGGCTGCCGATGCGGCTCTGCCAGATCAGCGCGGCCGCGCGCACGGGCGCCTGCTCGCGCGCCAGGGTTTCGAAGCGCCGGCGCGCGCCGCCGCGCAGCGTGCCCAGCGCGTAGGCTGCGGCCAGGCGGTCGATCAATTCGGGATGTTGGCTGAGGTTCACGGGCGGTGCCTCAGGCAAAACGCGTCATGCAGGCGCGCAACTGTTCCAGCCCGCGGCGGATCCAGGTTTTCACCGTGCCCAGCGGCAGCTTCAGCCGCTCGGCCAGCTCGCCGTGGCTCAGGTCCCGCAGGTAGGCCAGGCTCACCACCTCGCGCTGGCGGCTTTCGAGCCGGTTGATGCACTGGTGCAGGGCCCAGGCCTGCTCGCTGGCCAGGCTGGTGTCCAGCGGATTCGGCGCATCGCTCGCCAGGGTGTCGGCCAAGGCGTTGTCCAGCTCGTCGGTGAGGTGGCTGCGCTCGGCGCTGCGGCGGCGCAAGAAATCCAGCGACCGGCTGCGCACGATGAGGCCCAGCCAGGCCATCGGCGGGCTGAGCGCGGCGCGGTAGTCCGCCGCCGTGCGCCAGACCTGCAGGTAGGTCTCCTGCAGCACGTCCTCGGCCCACTCGCGCTGGCCCACGACGCGCAGCGCCAGGCCGAACAGTTTCGACGAGGTCTGCTCGTAAAGCGCCCGCAGGGCCGCCTCGTCGCGACCGGCCACGCGGTCGATGAAGTCAATCAGGGCGGCATCGGGTGGGGCGTTCATGGGGGCATTGTGGGGGATGGGCCGCACCGCCGCCCGCGTCCAGACGGGAAACACCGCGTCCCGCCGGCCGCCCCGGAAGGCGGTGCGGGAGGTGGCGCGAAGGCGGCTCACAGCCGCCGGCGCCGCGGCACCACGGCGGTCGGGAGCGTCAGCGCGGTGGCCGGGATGACCTGAAGGTCGGCCGGCGGCGCTTCGATGAGCTGGTCGGCATGCCACACGCGCACGCGGGCCGCGCCCTCGGGCACGTCCAGCAGCCGGGCGATGCCGTCACCGCCGGTCTTCACGGTCCAGGGCGAGTCGGCCACGAAGACGTGGCCGCGCATCGACCCATGCAGGTGGCAGCCCAGCAGCACGGCGCCGGCCTTGTCCAGCGTCACTTCCCGGGCCGAGGGCTCCTTGCCGTCCACCTTGCCGTCGAGCCGCAACTCGAAGCCCGGTGACGGCGCCGCCCCGGGTGTGGCCAGGGTGGCGGGCGTCCCACGGAGATGGTGTTCCCAGCTGTCCTGGTTGACGAAACGCACCCGCGAGCCAACGGGCACCACGCTCAAGGCCGGCACGAACTGCATCTTCTGCTGTGAGATCACCGCCTGCACCGGGCGCGGCGGCGCGGCGCGCCCGGTGGCGGGTTCGACGATCACGACGGCGTCGGGCAGTGGCTGGCCGTCGCGGCCGACCACCGTGACCTGGACCGTGGCGGCCTGCGCGGCCAGTGACAGAAGGCCGACGCCAAGGCCCGCGAGTGCCGCATGGAAGGGGTGTGTCATGACGCGGCCCTCAATGTGTGTTGACCACGTCGCGGTGCATCGGGGCCAGCAGCGCCAGCAGCTGGTTTTGCCGGGTGAACGGGATGCCCCGCGCGTCCATGCTGCGCTGCAGCGCCTCGACCAGCGCGTGGAAGTCGGCCCGACGCACATCCATGTTGGCGTGCGCGTCCTTCATGTCCGGCCCTTTGTAGACGCAGGGGCCGCCCGAGAGCTGGCACACCTGCAGGGTCAGTTGCCCCGCCAGGCTGGCGAGGTTGGTGTCCCTGAATTTCGCACCGATGCGCGGGTCGGCTGCCAAGCGCTGGACGAAATCGTCCATGAGGCTGCGCAGGCCCGCCTGTTCACCAAAGGCCTGGTACAGGCCCGGTGCGGGGGTGACCGGGTACGCCGTGGCGTGGGTCTGGGCGAGCGCGTGGGGGCCAGCCAGGCTCAGGAGGCCGAAGCCGGCGCAGGCGAGGAATGATTTCATGATCGGGTCCTTGGAAGTGGGGAAGGAAGGGGGCTTGCGGCGTCAGAACGCGGCCTGCACCGAGAGGTACACGCCGCTCTGGCGGCGTCCGCTGGTGGTGGCGGGCACGATGCGGCCCAGGTCCACATAGGCCAGGGTCAGTGAAAGGTGCTTGCTGGGCGCCCAGGCGATGAAGATGTCTTTCCAGTCGTCGGCGCGCAGCCCGTCGCCCAGGCCGGCGGCCTGCCCCGCGCGTTGCAGGCGGTTGGACATGGACCGGTATTCGGCGCCCACGGCCAGGTCCTTGCGCAGCAGGTAGGCCACCGACAGCTCGGGCTGCAGCCGGTAGCGGTTGTCGGCGCCGCCCAGCGTGGCCCCGAAGCCCAGCAGCCCGTTCTGGTTGGCGCGGGTCGCGCGCAGCGTGCCGTTGACGAGCAGGCTCTGCGCCAGGAACAGCTTGGTTGCGCTCACGTACACGTCCGTGCCGCTGCGCTTGGCGCCCAGCGTGGCCAGCGTGCCGTCCAGCCCGCTCGAATGCAGCATTTTGTGCTGCACACCCACGGCGATCTGCGGCATCAGGCGGTCGGTGTCGAGCACGGCGTCGCCGGCCACGCGCCACTTGGCGCCGAGGATGTCCTGCTCCAGACGCAGACCTGGCAGGCCCAGGCCCACGCCGGTGATGCCGGTGTCCAGGTTCTGGCGCGCCAGCGACAGCTCGACCCGGTCATGGAGGCCGATGGCCGCGCCCCAGGTGCTCAGGCCGTAATCCTGCGTGACGGCGCGGCTGGCGTGCGCGGTGACGCCGATTTCGCCTTCGGTGGCGGGGCCGCCGATCACGGCCCAGGGCGTCAGGCCGCCGCCGGCCGTGCCTTCAACGCTGCTGACCCCGCCGGTGAGCAGCAGCTTGCCGGTGTCGGCATGGACCGGGGCGGCCGCGAAGGCGGCGGCAGCCGCTGCCGCGAGGGCCAGACGGCGGGCGGACCGCGGGTAGGGTGGTGTGGCAGGGGTTGGACGTGTCATGGTGGTAGGGGCCTGTGGTGCGGGTTGAAGAGCAAGGCCAGGGCTGCTGGCTCACTGGATACGCAGCGATGCGGCAAACGGATTCAAACGGGTGTCAATCCCCGGCCGCGCGACGGGCCGCCGGTGAAACCATGCACATCGCGGTGCTCGATGCTGCGTCGGGCCGGCCCCTGCCGCCCGGTGCGTTCTCGCGGGGCGCCTGAGCGGGCGCCGCCCGCCTTCAGCCCAGATCGCGGAAGGAGGTCAGCGGCGTCAGCCCGGTGAACTGGCCGGCGCGCTTTTCCTTCAGGGCCGTCACCGCCTCGCGCACATGGGCGTTGCTCCAGATCGCGCCCTGCAGCCAGCCCATCTGGCGCAGGCTGTCTTCCACCGAGTGGTCCCGCGCGTAGTTCACGGCCTGCTTGGTGCCCCAGATGGCCACCGGCGGCTTGGCGGCGATCTCACCGGCGCATTGCAGCGCGGCGGCGAGCAGGGCCTCGGGCGTCTCGAACACCTCGTTGACCAGGCCGTAGCCCTGCGCCTTCAGCGCCGGCAGCCGCCGGCCGGTGTAGGCGAGTTCCTTGACCACGGCCAGCGGCACCAGCTTGGGCAGGCGCTGCAGCGTGCCCACGTCGGCCACCATGCCGATGTTGATTTCCTGGATGCAGAAGAACGCATCGGCCGTGGCGTAACGGATGCAGCAGGCGGTCACCATGTCCACGGCGCCGCCAATGCAGCCGCCCTGGATGGCGGCGATCACCGGAATGCGCAGGGTTTCCAGCTTGGTGAACGTGGCCTGCATGTCCGTCAGCAGGTCGAAAATGGCGGCGCGGCCTTC
>JAHFQI010000006.1 GCA_023259355.1 Comamonadaceae bacterium | reverse complement strand
GGATTCCTAGATTCGGAGCCCAGCCTTTCGGCTGTTCGGTGCGGTCGGCACGAGGAACCCGGTTGGCCCTGTTGCCACCGTCTTTCCTGAGTTCATCGCCCGCGACGGTCAGGAGCGCGCGAACGGGCGCCGTCAAGGAGGCAAGCGCAGGGTTGGTGCGGCCCGCAGGCGCAGCCGAGGACACGGCCCTGCGCGCCTTGACGGCACACGGGCGCGGGCTACAGTCGCGGTGAAGGTGATGAAGTCAGGGGAGACGGCTGGACAAGGCAACGGCCTTCCCCACACGCCGACCGCACGGCAAGCGAAGCGCGCAGGCCCGAAGCTGGAAGCCGGGCCGGAGGCGTCAGCCGAGCGGAGCGAGGGAACGATGGAAGCCCGTCAGGGGCGAGACGCCGCAGGCGGCTCGATGCGCAGCACGACAGCGCGACCGGCCATCTCCCAGGTGGCCGGGGACGCCCATGCAGTTTGGGCATCGCGGGATTTGTCTTCGGCGGATTTTTCGCGGACAATGTGGGCAAGGCCCTGTCCGCCTGAGCTTCGAGCGGCTCAATCAAGACTGCGTTCTGCTTTCCCCCCGTATTTCTTGCCACCACCATGCGATATCGCCTGGGCGTAGGCCAAGTAATCGCTCGATTGGCCTGCGCTGAAATCAGGAGAATCGTATGCCCATCGGCATTTCCGACCTTGCCCATTCTGTTCGCAAGAACAGCGTTTCTGTGGCCGCCCCTGTGCAGCTTGGCCATGCGCAGCAAATCATTGTTGCTGCACTCGGCTACAAGAGCCTTGCCGCCTACCAGGCCGCCCAGGTAGCCGCACTCGAACCCAAAGACTTGAGCAATGTCTACCACGTTGTACTCGACTACGACTCGCTCGATAGGCGCGCCAGCGAACTTGGCGCAGCCCCCGCGCCAAGCCAACTGCATGAGCTGATCGACGCAGCCTTCAAGGAACGAGCACCCCACACACACATTCACGCCTCTCACGCAGGCTTCGATAACTATCTGCGTGAGCATGTGGATCAGGTGGTCATCGAAGACGATGACGTGAACAGCGAGATGGCCAACGCCAATTACGATGGCATTGATGAGGTCTATTTCGATTTCGAGGTTGAGTCTGAAAACGTCCCCGTTGGCAGCTCGCTGGAAATCGACCTGGATGGCCATGTTGGCTTGGGCATCGACACTGAGCGTCCCTACGCGGGCCACATCGTGAATGTGGAGGGCACTTTGAGCGTGGAGCGATTGGGCAGCCAGTGCTTTGGGTCAGTGGACTGCCAAGTCACCAAAGCGGAACTCGATACGAACTGGGGGGATGACGACCACGACGGCGAGCCACCGCCGCGCAGCGTATCGCAATCCTATGCCGAACTGCTGGGCCTCGAACTGCATGAGGTTGGCAATCTCGCCGATGTAGAAGCAATGGAGTTGGACGGCAGTAGCGGTGAAATGGTCTACGGCTACCTCCTCGACTTCACGGACTACGCATCGCCCGAGATAGCGCAGAAGATCTTGCGCCGTCACTCTTCACTGCGTATCGAAGTCGGCCCTGGCTTCTTTGAAGGCGTTCGTAGCGACGACTGGCCTCGCTGACGATGCAGTAAGCGCATCCCGATACGGGATGCGCTGCTGGGCCATCCGCCCAAGGCCGAGTCAGACAGCTATCCGCCCGCTCAGCCGCGCCTCGCGCGCGTAGGCGCTCAACCGCTTCTCAGCGCGGAAAGACAGGTCGCGCTCGATCGGCAAGCCCAGCCCGCCGCGCACGATCGCCAACTCGCCCAGGCTGACCCAGCCGATTTCCGGCGCCCCCAGGCCCAGGTCGCAAAGACCAAAAGCGTGGTCGTGGTCGTCAGGATCAATCTCGGTCAGCAGCCAGGTCGCGCCGGCATCGGGCGTGAACAGCTTGACCACGGGGGCCGGATCAAAGTCCGGGTTCTCCAAGGATTCGCGGCCGTTGGCCAGCAGTACGATGCGCTGCTCGTCAGTGATGAGTGCGTTGTTCATGGTGAACTCCTGCAAGGATGCCGGGCGGAATTGCCCGACCCTTCCGGGGCACGGCGCAGCGCAAGCAGTCAGGGGTCGCAGACGGCCGACAGGACGCAAGCGCGCATGGCGCGCGCCGCCCTTGACGGCGAGAACGCCGTGATACGGTGAAGGGAACAGCAAGACTGCCCACACCCGCCCGCTGCACACACTCGGCTTTTAGGGCAAGCGGAACGCGCAGGCTCGAAAGGGCCGGAGGCGTCAGGGGGCAAAGCCGAATGGCCGCGATTCGGCACGAAGCGCGGGGCGCAGCCCTCGAACCCGGCGGCGGCACGCCGGGACGCAATGAAGACTGTCAGATAGAATAAATAGGCATCGCGTCGACGAAAGATCCCCGTGCAGCGATGCTATTCTTTTCTTCGCTGCGATCATTCACGGCTCACAGCGTTGACACGATCGGAGATACGGCATGACGTTCAAAGCGGACAAGTACAACCGGTCGGTCTGTCTGAATTGCCCAACGTGCGGTGGCACTGAGTTTTCACACGACGGCGCTGATGGGCAGACGAGCGAACTGTTCACCTGCGGCAACTGTGGGTTGCAGATTTCCAAGGATGATCTCATCCGAGCCAACGATGAGAACGTGCAAGCGCATGCCAAGGAGATCGGGAAAGCCGTCGTCAAAGATCTTCAGAAGGAACTGCACGAATCGCTGAAGAGGGCATTCCGCGGCAGCAAGAACATCAAGATCCGATGATGCCCTTCCCAATCAGTGTTGGTGATGCCATCGCCATAGGCGCTCTTTTGCTGTCCGCGTACGCCACTTGGACGACGTTCAGATTCAATCAGAAACAGAACAAGTTGATTGAGAGCCAGGATCGACTGAACAAGCTACTTCTGGAAAAAGAAGCCACTGAAATCCTCAACATTAAGAAAGCGGACCTCGGCGCGACGTTCATCAAGATCGGCAGCAACAACCGACGGCTGAAAATCTGGAACAAGGGGAAATCGGCCGCGCGCAACGTGTCGCTGTCGTTTCCCGATGGCAACGACTGCCTGGTTCAATCGGACATCGACTCGAAATTTCCGCTAGAGACACTGGACACGCTCCAGTCGGTGGAATTGATTGCGTCCATATCACTGGGTAGCAAAAGCAAGCACTCCATCAAGCTGACGTGGAGCGACGATTTCAGCGATCACAACGAGAAGGTGGTCTACCCGACGATCTGAAAAGATGCCTGCGCAAGGCCACTGGCTAGGAATAGAGCTGGCCGTCGGGACAAAGCAGACCAAACCACCGCTGCAGTTTCTTTTCTCGCGTGGCGAACGATCCTTCCAGTGTTCCCAACAGGAGGTAGTGCGCGTCGAGAACATCGTGCTCGATTTTCTCGTAGGCTTTTCCGCTCAGTGTGTCGGGAACACGTCCACCATAACGACAATATGCGTCCAGCGCGAAAAGCAACTGGACCTGCTGCCAACGAAATAGTGCCCAATCCCGGGTCATGATCGTGGCAGGCGGTAGTGGAAGTTCGCCCGAAGGGACTTCCAGGCTCCCGTAGAACTTCAACATTGCATCGGTATTGGTCGCGATGACCTCCTCGGCGGCCTCCCGCAGTGACTGTCGCTCCGCGCTGGTGCCTTCCAGAAGATTTGGGATTAGGGTCGGAATCAAGCGCACCCGGTCAAGAAATCGTTCGACATCTTCACGAAGTTCCGCCGTCTGCTCCTGAAGCGCCTCAGCCGCCGAAGGCGGCAGCGCGTAGTTCGCGCCGGTCAGCGCCTCGTTGAATTGGAAGCGGATATCCTCGTACCGCGTAGAGGGCTTGCCGCAGGCTTCGTGCGACTCTATCTCCTGTTTCAGCAGCGCCCCTACGTGATTGACCAAGATCACCGGGTTCTCGATCTTGGGAAACTTGGCGAAGCAGCGCGAGCGTCCCGGTTCGGACGACGAGATCAACTCGTAGAAAAGTACGTCGGCCATCAGCAACTGGTGCGACTGCGCGAGTTGCAGCATGTGCGCCGCCGTCGATCCTTGCAGGTAGTTCTTGTCGAGAACAATCGTGGGCTTTGCCATTGAAGTCCGGATCAGCTAAAGGTCGCCGCCTGGGGCTTGGCTTTCTCCCATGCCTTGCGCGCTGTGTTGTACTCAGCCTTGATGCGGTCCATCTGTGCCAATTCGTCAACCACGAAATCAATCGTCAACGGCACTTCGTGGAAGTCTGGCGAGTGGGAGTGAGCATCGATGTATCGGGATAACATCACCATGCGCGTGTGAACCTGTGCAGCAATGCCTTCATCAAAATACACCTGACTGAGGGTGAAGGTGATGTTCTCCCGCCAGCGGCGCACGACATTGCCGAACAGCTTTCGCTGAATGAAGTCCTCATAGGCGGTACGCAGGCTGCCACACGCCTTCTCCAGGCTGTCGCGCTGCTTGTCGCCATCCAGCGTGCGGGCGACGTCAAGGTGCTTTCGTGCGCGATCGTGTGCAGCACCTTCGTAATGTTCGTGAGGGAAGGCCAGGCTGTCGATGACACCTGGCTCTTCGGCCTCGCCACGCCACACGGTCCGGCCCGCGAAATCGACACCCTTTTCCACCGCAGCCGTCGCCAGATAGTTCGTAAACAGGATGTCGTGCGTAAAGACGATCACCTGCCGCTTGGCGGCTTCGTCCACCAGGCGTTGTGCGATCGCCTCTTTGCGTACATGGTCCATCGAGGTCACGGGGTCATCGAACACCACGCCCAAACAGGAACCGTTGAGTTCCACTTCAGTGAGAAAGTCGGCCAATGCCGCGGCGGTCTGTTCGCCCTCGCTCAGCACCGAAGACGGGTCGATGCCGGCCACGCTGGCGTTGGCAATCTCGATTTTGCGATCAGTCGTTCCAGCATCGCCCGCGAAGCGGAATTGCACCGGCAGCTTGAGCTGCAGGGCGGCGCAGTTCTCCGTGAATCGCGCGATGAAGCCCTGCGCCACCAGTTCTGTGGCCAGCGCTTTCTGCTTGCTGGTCACTTCGCGTTGGGATACGGCAAAGCCGCGGATGCACGAATTGGCCTTCACCACCCATTTGAGGTCTGCCACCGCCGCAGCGATGGCATCGTACTGGCCGGAGAGCACCTGGCGATCGAGTAACAATCGCTCCTCTGCCATCAACGACCCCATCAGTACCTTGGGGTCCTTCTGTCGCAAGGCATCGTTGTCGGATTTCAGGCGCTCAACCAACTCCGTGATGCGTACCGAGACCGGGTCATGGTCCAACATGCTCAAGCCAGGGTCGAAGGCACCGGCAACCGCCCGCGCCAATGCTCCGATGACTTCCCGATAGCCTTCGACATGACTGGAAACCGCCGCGGCCATTGCGGCATCCACCTCGGTCAAGGTCCGGCGCGCGACACTGCCCT
The DNA here is from genome assembly GCA_023259355.1 of Comamonadaceae bacterium. Classification (GTDB taxonomy): domain Bacteria; phylum Pseudomonadota; class Gammaproteobacteria; order Burkholderiales; family Burkholderiaceae_C; genus JAHFQI01. The sequence continues at coordinate 41,099 of JAHFQI010000006.1, read as the reverse complement.
CGTCGAAGAAGGCGAGACTGATCTTCGACAACTTCGTGCCATACCCTGCGAGCGTTGTCTTGGCCTGGCCAAGCTGCGCTTCGACACCACTGGTTGCGAACTGATAGAAGCGGGTCAATCGTGCAATGCCGTCTTCGTCGAGAACCTGATGGCAAAGCACGCATCGGGCCGCATCCGCCTTCGGTGGAAACGCCTCGTCAGGATAGGCTTCGGCGTTGTAAGCAATGGCCGCAGCCAGCAGGTCACGCCATGCTGCTGTGCCGATGGGCTGCACCGGCTCCTCGCCCAACTGTGCCGCTGAGAGCGCTGACGCCTTTTCCGTCAGCGTCTGAATCTGCTTGACGGCATTGGTGATCTGTTCCGCGACTGCAGGCGATACAGCCATGTGCAAACCTGAGATCGATGCTTTCAGTGCGTCCAGATCGATGATGCGCTGCTCATTCTGGCGAATGATCTCCTTGGGATCGGTGGTCCTGAGTGTCGCGAGTTGCTGGACAACCGATTCCAGGCGCGCGCGCTCCTCGTCGCCGAAGGCGGCCAATGCCTGCAAGCCAACGAGGTCCGTCTGTGCCGTCAGGGTGATCAGCAGCGAAGCGACTTCGGACGTGCTGCCTGGAATCGCGAACTTGTCCGTAGCGTGGGAACGTAGAGCGATGTCATCGCGCAGCTTGCGCTGGAGCTTTCCGAAGACCTCCACCATGCGGGGAAAAACATCGAACAGATAAGGCATGACTTGGAAGGCATTGCGCTCATCCAGATGGACACGCACGCAGGTCGAGTCGAACACCGCGAAGTTGTCGCGCAGTCGCTGGCAAGGCTCCTTGTAGACAAATGTCGTGTTGGAGCCGTCGTCGAAGGCAAACGTCGCGCTAGGCGTGGGTTGTTTGTGCTTGGCCAACTTCACATCGCCGAGAATCGCGGTTTGCTTGGAACGGGTGAAGCATGCGGCTTTGAGCACTCGCGCATAGCCGGACTTGCCCGCACCGTTGGGACCATAGATCACAGTGAGCTTGCGCCCGAAAGTCAGTGTTTCACCCGGCGCCAGGGCGTTGACGCCGGTCAGTGCGGTCATGGCGGTCACTACGCTTGAGTCCGTTGTGGGGCCGCCTTGGATCTGGGGCAAGGCGATGTCCCATGTGGCGCGTGGCATCTCCGTGGTGGCCAGTTGCTGGTCCATCAAGTACTCGCGGTAGACCTCATCCAAAGCCTCGTCCGGGAAATCGACGGCGCCAACGAGTTTGACCAGCAGGCACCGCTGCCAGTTGGAAAGCGTCTTGCCCCAAGCGGACAGCGCATCGAAGACATTGAACGCCGCTTGCGACATGAAGATTCCTTGTTTTAAGCCATTTGAATCTCGTTCAACAGGCTGGGACGGTCTATTCAGAGGAGGCAGGTGATTGTCGTATCACGATACAACAATCGATCAGGACGGCGTTGCGACGCCTACGAAAAGGACACTGCCGCTTTCTGCACGCCATCCAGTTTTCTATGGATCAGTGAAACCAGCGTCAAGATGTCGAGCGCATCCTGCTCAGACATAGGCCAATTCGTCTTCGGGGCATGGGCCAAGGGATTGCGCACGGCGCCGAACAGACCGATTAGCAAGTTCGCAAATCCTCTCTGCTCGCTCTTTTCGGACTCGGTGCTCAGTGGTCCCAAGACCAAGATTGGCTGCTGACCCGCGAACGCCTTGTTCACCAAGTCGGCACCATCGCCGGTCAACCCCGACAGTATGCGAATTCGCTCGGCGACACCCTTGCTCGCCTCGAAGACCGCATGAAAATAGTTCTCGTCCAACAGCTCGGCTCGGCAGTAATTCAAGACCTCCGCATGGACGACTCTGCTTTCCAGCGCCGCCTTGAGACGTCCAGCGCGTGCGCGGGCTGCATCCAACGTCGTCGCCTTGTCGGCATATCCCACCTTGCCATCGTCGCGAACATAGAAGCCAGAGAACGCCAGCACGACATTGAGTTCATCCCGCAGCCAAGCAAATGTTCCAGGATCGCGCACGTAGTTCACCGGGTTCATTGCGCGGTTGATGAACATAATCAGATGGTTGCCTCGCTGATGCTTGTTCTGCAACTCGGCGAGCGCGTTGAACAACCGCTTCCACTTCGTCATGCCCGGCGATGGGTCGATCACTTCCATCTCTTGCAGCAGCCTCCCAATCTGTGTGCCACTCAAGCCGCGCTCGGTGTCTGCAAGCACACGGCAGGCAGCTTCAAGATGCTGAGAACTGAACAGGTCAATTTGCGCCGCCATTGCCGACCTCTCCGCGTTTAGCGGACGACAACATCGAACGGTGCATGCACCGAGCGAAAGGTAGCGAGGATGCGGTCACGGGCGCAATCCAGTTCGTCCGCTACACGAGAACTGAGCATGTAGGTGGGGCAGTCCGCCTTGCCGCATTCACAATGCCGGATCTCGCCTTCTCGGAGGCGAGAGACGAAGATGCGGCGCAGTTCATCGACTTGACGCACAACCTGGGCCAGCACCTTGCGAACACGCTGATCTCTGATGTGATGGATCGATGGAATGCGCCGAATTTCGGTGCCTTCACGTGTTCTCCACGCTCCGGTGTTGAGTGCTCGAATGGTGTCCTCAACAGCTTGCTGGAAGGCGGGTAGCGAACTTTCCTGTTGAAAAGGTGTGCGAAAAGCAGGCCGGTCGAATACGGCAGCCATCAAACCCAGCGCCTCGGCGTCGGATAAGCCAGGGAAGTCATCAACGAATTTTCGGATCTCAGCTTCGGCTTCGGGGAACTCGACTCCCTGGACGAAGCGGTGCAAGAGGTATTCGCCACGCAAACGCAGGTTCTCCTCGAACTCGACGCTCGACCAGATCGTCACATGCGCTACGCCAAGTGCAGCAGCGCTATCGCTGATCCGTGTTCTGCTGGCGTCAGAGACTGCACCACGACAGATGAATTTGAAAGCATCTGGCGTACCGCCAGTAGCCTCGACAGCCTTCTCCATATCGGTTCGGGCTTTCGCCAGGGTCAGCATGTCACGATTAGCGCACTGGATAATCGTCTTGCGCGAAGGTCGATCGTCAAACTCCTCGATTCCGAAGATGTCTCGTCCCTGGTCGCTACCCGATTGGCCGTGCCAGATCAGGTCGCGCCAGCCGGTACGAACGTGATAAGCAAAAGCAAGGCGCTCAAATTGAACGCCGCTGTAGTCTTCAAAGTGAATCGGATGAACGATGCTTGCCATAGGCATCGAACATCAAGCCGCGTGCGCCGAGGGCGCAGAAGCCAGCGGCTGCACAGCCAAGCGTAGGCCCATCGTCTTGAGGATGGCGGTCAAGCTGTTCAGGGCGGGATTGCCCTTCGGCGACAACGTGCGGTAAAGCTGCGTCGGGTTAAGGTGAGCCTGTTCGGCCACCGCCTGCACGCCGCCGACTGTCTGCGCAAGCTGGCGCAGCACGGTCATCAGTTCGGCTTGGTCGCCATCGGCCAGGATGTTGTTGATGACTTCAAGTGCGAGCGCCGGATCGTTGCGGTACAGCTCGGCCATCGCCTCGTCATGGGATTTGCCTCTCATTCGTCGATTCTCCGTTGCCAGTCCTGCCAATAGCCCACCGCCCGGTCAATGTCCGCATCCTGGGTGCGCTTGTCGCCACCACACAGCAGCAGCACCAACCGTTGCCCCGCTAGGCCGTAATAAACCCGATAGCCAGGCCCCGCGTCGATGCGCAGCTCCCACACGCCATCTCGGCAAAACTTGTGGTCGCCGAAGTTGCCTTGCTCGATACGGGCCACGCGGCGGATGACCGCCACCTTGGCTTGTGCATCACGCAAGCGCCGCAGCCAGTCGGTGTAGAGATCCTTCTGTACGTCGGCCGAGAGGTAGTGCTCGATTCGGTACATTGTTATTTTCGTTTATAGACGAATGGAAGTCAAGGAGAAGGGGCGAGCCCGCGTCCACATTTCCGAGACACTGTCTCGGATTTCCCGGGTGGGCCTCCTTCTCATGCTTCGACCTCCGCCTGGCGTTGCGCACCCGTGATCGTCTTGCGCCGGGCCGCCACTAGTTCGGCCGCTTGCCGCACCGGATCGTCCTCGGTATGGACGTAGCGCATGAACATCGCCGCGGTCTTGTGCGCTGTCAGCGCCATGCCGACCTTTAGGGGAACGCCCGAATTGGCAATGTCGGTCGCCGAGCGGTGGCGGATACCGTGAGTGCCGACCTTCGGCACACCGGCACGGTCAAGGATGCGCCGCCACGCCTGATAGTAGGTGTGGGTGCTGAGGGGCTTGCTGTGGTCGAGGATCGCCGGGCAGACATAGGGCGAATCGCCGTAGCGAGGAGCATTGGTCAGCCGCCGGCGGGCTTCCTCACTCAAGGGCTTGGACATATCGCCGGTCTTGCTGTCCGGCCAGACCACCCGGCCGTTGGGTAGGTCGAGCCAATCCCACTGCAAGAGCAGGACTTCCGACATGCGTGCGGCGAACTCGAATTGCAGCCGGACTGCCAGCAGGTGGGTGGGATGCTCCAAGCCTTCGGCCTCGGCCTTCTCCAGATAGGTGAACAGCTTGGTCATCTGGTCGTCGGTGATGAGCCGGGTCGAACCCTTTTCCGGGTACTTGGGGACGTGGCGGCACGGGTTGGAGCCATCGGGCCGGTAGCCCCACAGCTCGGCCAGGTTGAACATCTTGCGGACGAGCGACAGCACCCGGTTAGCCTGGGTGGGCGACTTCTCCATGCGCTTCATCAGCGCGGTGATGTCGTGGCGTGTGACCTCGTGAACCTTCTTGCTGCCGAAGGCCGGGATGACGAAGCTGTCGATCTGGTACTGGTAGCCGGCCTGTGTGCTGGGCTTGTTGTGCGGCTTGGAGTGGTCGTCCATGAACCGGCCGCACAGCTCCTTGACCGTCGGCGCCTTGCGGGATTCGGCCTTGTCGAGTCCGGGATCGCCCCCGCGCCGGACTTCGGCCAGCCAGTCTTGCGCAAGCAATCGCGCCTGTTCGACCGTCAGTTCGCCGAACTGGCCGATTGCCGGCTTGCGCCGCACGCCGGAGTTCGTGCGGTACTGAACCATGAAGACCTTGCGGCCCGTTGGTGTAATCTTGCACAAGAAGCCCGGAACGAGCGTATCCCGGAGTTCCACGTCGCAGGTTTGAGCCTGCGATGTGTCAACGACGGACTTGGTGAGTTTGACCTTCGCCATGAGGTGCTCCTGAAAGGCCCCGATTCCAGGGGCCGGCTAGGAGCCAGGCGGAGGGGAACCGGGGCGGTTTGCATCGCGCACCGGGATATGATCGAAGGCACTGGCCTCGGGGAAAACCTGCTGCAGCAAGCCTCATCCAAGCCCATCCTTAGTCCGGTGCGGATGCCATGCTCAGGCTTAAAATCCGCAGTCCCGAAAGGGACGTGCCGGTTCGATTCCGGCTCGAGGCACCATTGAACAAGAGTTGACCATGACCCACTACAACGCCCCCTTCGAGATTCATGTGCATGGCGAGGTGCGTCTGCGCGCCGATGTGGGCTTTGACGCCTTGCAGGATGCCCTCAAGCCCTTGTGGAAGTACGCGGGCGCCCGTTCGCTGGCCGACGGCGCAACCAGCGCTTACGAGGAAGAGCCCGGCATCCGGTTCGAGGCACCCGAGCACCTGCTGCGGATGTGTTGGACGGTGCATGGCGACGAGGATTTCCGTCAGGCGCTGGACGAGATGTGCATGAGCCTCAACGAACTGGCCGATACCGGCGCGCCGATCGAAGTGACCTTCTATGACGCCGAATTCGACGAAGACGGCGAGGACGACGGCGAGGAGTCGCGCGACGATTTCGTGATGCTCTTTGTCGGCCCCACTCCGGCCGCCATCATGCAGGCGCAGCGTGACCTGCTGGTGGAGGACGTGGTGAATCTGATGGAGCGCCACTTCGACGGCGCGGAACTCGGCGGCGTGGTCGGAGAGATCGACAAGCTGTTCAACCAGCGTTTCGACGCCCTGGTGCACTCGCTGGAACTGGGCAAGCCGCCGCGCGGCGCGGGCGGGTCCTCCGGCCATGGCGGCGGGGGCCGTCGGCCGCGCCATCTGCATTGAGCGGGCGTGAGCGAACTCAAGTACCTGCTGGCCTACCCGGCCGACCTTCAGGCGCAGGTCCGGCAAGTCATTGACGGCCAGGGACTGGCCAAGCTGCTGCGCGGCAAATACCCCGCGGCGCACGGCATCCGGAGCGATCGCGCGCTCTACCAGTACGTCAGCGACCTGAAAAACGAATTTCTGCGCAATGCGGACGCGGTGGACAAGGTCGTGTTCGACAGCAAGATCCACGTCATCCAGCACGCGCTGGGCCTGCACACCACACGTTCACGGGTTCAGGGCAAGCGCCTGAAGGCCAGCCATGAGATCCGGATCGCGTCGGTCTTCAAGGACGCACCGCCCGAATTCCTGCGGATGATCGCGGTGCACGAACTGGCGCACCTGAAGGAGCGCCAGCACGACAAGGCGTTCTACAAGCTGTGCAGCCACATGGAGCCGGCCTACCACCAACTGGAGTTCGACGTGCGCCTGTACCTGACGCATCTCGACCTGTCGGGCGAGCGGCTCTGGGCGGGGGACTGAGCCGGATTCAGGCGGCGCTGCGGGCGGTGGCGTCGATGCCCAGCCAGCGCTGCGCCGCGGCCTGCAAGTCGCCCGGCTGGCCGGTGCTGATCAAGGTGAGCTGACCTCTGCCCGGCCGGTCTGCCGGCTGCAGCGAAACCTGCCGTGTCAGCAGCAGCTGGCGCGTGTGGCGGGCCACCGGCTCGCCGGTGTCGATGAAATGCACCTCAGGCCCCAACAGCGCGCGCAGCGGCCCGCTGGCAAAGGGGTAGTGGGTGCAGCCCAGCACCAGCGTGTCGATCTGGCCGCTTCCGGGGCCGAAGGGACCCATCTCCCGCGTGTACTTTTCGCACAGCGCGGTGATCTTGGAGGTTTCCTGGTGCTCGATTGCGTCCGCCAACCCGTCGCAGGGCTGAAGGACGAATTCCGCCAGCCCGGACAGCGAGTCCAGCAAGACGGCGAACTTCGCGCTGCCCAGCGTGCCGCGCGTGGCCATGACGCCGATGCGGTGCGTGCGGCTCAGCGCCACGGCGGGTTTGAGCGCCGGTTCCACGCCGATGATCGGCAGGTCGGGGTGTTCCTCGCGCAGCAAGTGCACGGCCGCCGCGGTGGCCGTGTTGCAGGCGATCACCAAGGCCTTGATGCCGTGCTCCGCCCGCAGCTGCGAGGTGATGGCGCGCGAGCGGGCGATCACATGCGCGCCGTCACGCTCACCGTAGGGCGCGTGGCCGCTGTCGGCGAAATAGACGAAATCCTCGTGCGGCAACTCGGCGCGCAGCGCGCGCAGGATGCTCAGGCCCCCGACACCGCTGTCGAAAACGCCGATGGGCCGGTCGGCCCTGGCGCCGGAGGCCGGCTGTGTGCTCAAGCTGCGGCGACCGCGATGCCCTTGAATTCCCCCGTGGCGATGCGCTTTTGCCACTCCGCCGGGCCGCTGGCATGGACGTTGGCGCCGGTCGAGTCCACTGCCACGGTCACGGGCATGTCCTGCACGTCGAACTCGTAGATGGCTTCCATGCCCAGGTCGGCGAAGCCGACGACCTTGGCCGACTTGATGGCCTTGGCCACCAGGTAGGCGGCGCCGCCGACGGCCATCAGGTAGGCGCTCTGGTTGTCCTTGATCGCCTCGATGGCGACCGGGCCGCGCTCGGACTTGCCGATCATCGAGATCAAGCCGGTCTGTTCGAGCATCATGCGCGTGAACTTGTCCATGCGGGTGCCGGTGGTCGGGCCGGCCGGGCCGACGACCTCGTCGCGCACCGGGTCAACCGGGCCGACGTAGTAGATGACGCGGTTGGTGAAGTCCACCGGCAGCTTCTCGCCCTTGGCCAGCATGTCGGCGATGCGTTTGTGCGCGGCGTCGCGGCCGGTCAACATCTTGCCATTGAGCAGCAGCTTCTGGCCCACTTTCCAGGAGGCGACTTCTTCCTTGCTCAGGGTGTCGAGGTTGACACGGGTGGCTGACTTCGTGTCGGGCGTCCAGGTCACGGCGGGCCAGTCTTCAAGCCTGGGCGGTTCGATCCTGGCCGGGCCGGATCCGTCGAGGTGGAAATGGCAGTGGCGGGTCGCGGCGCAGTTCGGAACGATGGCGACCGGCAGGTTGGCGGCGTGGCAGGGGTAGTCCAGCACCTTGACGTCAAGCACGGTGGTCAGGCCGCCGAGGCCCTGGGCGCCGATGCCGAGCGCGTTGACTTTCTCATAGAGCTCCAGGCGCAGCTGCTCGGGGCGCGTCAGCGTGGCGCCTCCCTTGGCCTTGGCGATCAGTTCGTGGATGTCAACCGGGGCCATGATGGACTCCTTGGCCAGCAGCATCGCCTTCTCGGGCGTGCCCCCGATGCCGATGCCCAGGATGCCGGGCGGGCACCAGCCGGCGCCCATGGTCGGCACGGTCTTGAGGATCCACTCCACCAAGTCGTCGGAGGGGTTGAGCATCGCGAACTTGGCCTTCGCTTCCGAGCCGCCACCCTTGGCTGCGCAGATCACCTCGACATGGTCGCCCGGGACAATCTCGAAGTGCACCACGGCCGGGGTGTTGTCCTTGGTGTTCCTGCGCGCGCCGGCCGGGTCGGCCAGCACCGAGGCGCGCAGCGGGTTGTCGGGATTGGTGTAGGCGCGGCGCACACCCTCGTCGATCATCTGCTGGATGCTCATGGTCGCGTCGGGCCAGCTCACGTTCATGCCGACCTTGATGAAGACCATGCCGATGCCCGTGTCCTGACAGATGGGGCGGTGGCCTTCGGCTGACATGCGGCTGTTGGTCAGAATCTGTGCAATCGCATCCTTGGCGGCCGGGCTTTGCTCACGCTCGTAGGCTTCGCCCAGCGCCTTGATGTAGTCGAGCGGATGGTAGTAGCTGATGTACTGAAAGGCGTCGGCAATGGACTGGATCAGGTCTTCTTGCTTGATGGTCGTGGTCATGGTGTGGTCGATGGAGTGACGTGGGAATCCGGCGCGGCGGTTGCAGTTGCGTGGAAGTCTGCTACGGTTGCGTTAACCCGCTATTTTGACAGGTCGCCGTTGACCGGTTCCTGACGACGGGGTATTGGCGGCCTGGGGTTCAAAGGAGACTCAAAGGAGAAGTGCCATGGACATGCGAATCGAGCGAGACAGCTTCGGAGCGATCGAGGTTCCCGCCGAACACCTGTGGGGGGCGCAGACGCAGCGCTCGCTGCTGAATTTCGACATTTCCGGCGAGCGCATGCCCCGCGAGCTGATTCTGGCGCTGACCCGGGTCAAGCGGGCCTGCGCGGCCGTGAACCAGGCGCGTGGGCTGCTGGACGCCGGCAAGGCGCAGGCCATCATCGCGGCGGCCGATGAAGTCCTGGCCGGTCGGCACGGCGCCGAGTTTCCGCTGGTGGTCTGGCAAACCGGCTCGGGCACGCAGACCAACATGAATGTCAACGAGGTGCTGGCCAACCGCGCCAGCGAGCTGCTGGGCGGCCCGCGCGGCGAGGCTCGGCTGGTGCACCCGAACGACGACGTGAACCGTGGCCAGTCGTCCAACGACGTGTTTCCCACGGCCATGCACGTGGCCGCGGTGGAAGGCCTGACGCAGCGCCTGCTGCCGGCGCTGGCGATCCTGCGGGGGACGCTGGCGGGCAAGGCGGCCGAGTTCGACGCCATCGTGAAGATCGGACGAACCCACCTGCAGGATGCGACGCCGCTGACGCTGGGGCAGGAATTCTCGGGTTACGTGGCCCAGCTTCGGCATGGCGAGCGGCACGTCCGGGCCGCGCTGCCGCACCTGTGCGAGCTGGCGCTGGGCGGCACGGCGGTCGGCACAGGGCTGAACGCGCCGCCGGGCTTTGACGTGCAGGTCGCGGCCGAGCTGGCCCGGCTGAGCGGCTTGCCCTTTGTCACGGCACCCAGCAAGTTCGAGGCGATGGCGTCTTGCGATGCATTGGTCCACGCCCATGGCGCGCTGAAGACGCTGGCGGCCAGCCTGATGAAGATTGCCAACGATGTGCGCTGGCTGGCCAGCGGCCCGCGCAGCGGCCTGGGCGAGCTGTCGATTCCCGAGAACGAACCCGGTTCGTCCATCATGCCCGGCAAGGTCAACCCGACGCAGAGCGAGGCGCTGACCATGCTCTGCGCCCAGGTGCTGGGCAACGACGTGGCGATCAACATCGGCGGGGCGTCGGGCAATTTCGAGCTCAACGTGTTCCGGCCGCTGGTGGCGCACAACTTCCTGCAGAGCGTGCGGCTGCTGGCCGACGGCATGCGCAGCTTCAACGACCACTGCGCCGTGGGCATCGAGGCCAACACCGGCCGCATTGCCGAGCTTGTGGGCCGCTCCCTGATGCTGGTGACGGCGCTCAATCCCCACATCGGCTACGACAAGGCGGCGGAAATTGCGAAGAAGGCCCACCATGAAGGCACCAGCCTGCGCGAGGCGGCGCTGGCGACCGGTTTTGTGACGGCGGCGGAGTTCGACCAGTGGGTGCGGCCGGAGGCCATGGTCAATCGGCAGGGGTAAGCCGCCGCCGGACAAACAGGCCGGCTGCAGCGGCGGCAGGCCGGGCGGGTCAGTGACGGTCTGTGCCGGCGGGCGACATCAGCCGGTCGGTCATCGCAATGGCCAATGCGCTGAGCAGGAACACGGTGTGGATGATGGTCTGCCACATCAACACCTTCACGTCGTAGTTGGCCGCGTTGATGAAGGTCTTGAGCAGGTGGATCGAACTGATGCCGATGATGGCCGTGCCCAGTTTGACCTTGAGCACCGAGGCATTCACGTGGCTCAGCCACTCGGGCTGGTCGGGATGGCCTTCGAGATCCATGCGGCTGACGAAGGTTTCGTAACCCCCCACGATCACCATGATCAGCAGGTTGGAGATCATGACCACGTCGATCAGGGCCAGCACCACCAGCATGATGATGGTTTCGTTGAGCGAGATCACCTGGGTGTCGGCTTTGTACCCGATGCTCGTGATCAGCGCCTGCAGCGCCGTGGCATTGCCGAACGCGGCCTCGATCAGATGGACCAGTTCCACCCAAAAATGGAAAACATAGACTGCCTGAGCCAGGATCAGACCCAAATACAGCGGCAACTGCAGCCATCGGCTGGCAAAAATGAGGTTCGGCAGGGGGCGAAGGCGTATGGCTTTGGGCGATTCCGTGGGCGTCATGGGGGCTGGACAATGCGGCAGTTTGGGTCTGGCGCATTCTAGATAGGAGTTGTGTCACCCCATTCTCAGGAGGAGATCGCAAGGTGTGTATTAGTCAGTGCCTTGTAAGAGCAAACCCGGACATTCGCTGCTGTTTTTGCAATCATTCGTCACATTCTCAGGAGACATCTATGAGTGCCACCATTGCTGGTGATTCCGCCGCCACCGAAACCCACGTGTACCTGCCGGGCGACGCCTTCGTCAAGAACGCTGCCATTGCGGGCATGCCGGCCTACGAAGCGCTGTGCAAGGAAGCCGCGGATGACTACGAAGGCTACTGGGGACGCCTCGCACGCGAATTCCTGAGCTGGAAGACGCCTTTCACCCAGGTTCTCGACGAGAGCAACGCACCCTTCTTCAAGTGGTTTGCCGACGGCACGCTGAACGCCTCCTACAACTGCCTGGACCGCAACGTGGAACGCGGCCTGGGCGACAAGACCGCGATCATCTTCGAAGCCGACGGCGGCGAAGTGACCAAGGCCACCTACAGCGAATTGCTCGCCAAGACCTGCCAGATCGCCAACGGCCTGCGCGGCCTGGGCATCGGCAAGGGCGATCGGGTTGTCATCTACATCTCCATGTCCATTGACGGCGTGGCCGCGATGCAGGCCTGTGCCCGCATCGGCGCCACCCACTCGGTGGTGTTTGGCGGCTTCTCGGCGCAATCGCTGCGCGACCGCATCGAAGACACCGGCGCCAAGGCTGTGATCACGGCCGACCACCAGATCCGCGGCGGCAAGCAGCTGCCCCTGAAATCCATCGTGGACGAAGCCCTGGCCCTGGGTGGCTGCGATGCCGTGAAGAACGTGCTGGTGGTCAAGCGCAGTGGCGGTGAAATCGCCATGACGGCCGGCCGCGACCGCTGGATGGACGACGTGGTGGCGGGCCAGCCCGTGACCTGCGAACCCGAGTGGGTCGAGGCCGAGCACCCGCTGTTCCTGCTCTACACCTCCGGCTCCACCGGCAAACCCAAGGGTGTGCAGCACTCCACCGGCGGCTACCTGCTGCATGCGGCGCTGACCACCAAGTGGACCTTCGACCTGAAGGCCGACGACGTGTTCTGGTGTACTGCCGACATCGGCTGGGTCACCGGCCACACCTACATCACCTACGGCCCGCTCGCGCTGGGCGGCACCGAGATCGTGTTCGAAGGCGTGCCGACCTACCCGGACGCCGGCCGCTTCTGGAAGATGATCGAACGCCACAAGTGCACCGTGTTCTACACCGCGCCGACCGCCATCCGCTCGCTCATCAAGGCGGCCGAGGCCAACGACGCCGTGCACCCGAAGAGCTACGACCTTTCCAGCCTGCGCCTGCTGGGCTCGGTGGGCGAGCCCATCAACCCGGCTGCCTGGGAGTGGTACTACAAGCACGTGGGCGGCAGCCGCTGCCCGATCGTGGACACCTTCTGGCAGACCGAAACCGGCGGCCACATGATCACCCCGCTGCCGGGCGTGACGCCGATGGTGCCGGGCTCCTGCACGCTGCCGTTCCCCGGCATCATGGCCGCGATCGTGGACGAGACCGGCAAGGACGTGCCCAACGGGCAGGGCGGCATTCTGGTCGTCAAGCGCCCCTGGCCCTCGATGATCCGCAACATCTGGGGTGACCCGGACCGCTTCGTCAAGAGCTACTACCCGGCCGACTTCCAGGGCAAGTACTACCTGGCGGGCGACGGCGCGATCCGCGACGAAAAGACCGGCTACTTCACCATCACGGGCCGCATCGACGACGTGCTGAACGTCTCCGGCCACCGCATGGGCACGATGGAAATCGAATCCGCGCTGGTCAGCTGCACCGAGCTGGTGGCCGAAGCCGCCGTGGTCGGCCGTCCTGACGACACGACTGGCGAAGCCGTCTGCGCTTTCGTCGTGCTCAAGCGCCCGCTGCCCAGCGGCGACGAGGGCAAGGCCATCGCCAAGCAATTGCGCGACCACGTCGGCAAGGAGATCGGCCCGATCGCCAAGCCCAAGGACATCCGCTTCGGCGAGAACCTGCCCAAGACCCGCTCCGGCAAGATCATGCGCCGCCTGCTGCGCTCGATTGCCAAGGGCGAGGCCATTACCCAGGACACCAGCACGCTGGAAAACCCGGCGATTCTGGACCAGTTGGGTCAGGCGTACTGATCTTGCCAGGCGCCGGACGGAGGGGCCTTGAAGGCACCTTCGCCGGCCCGGATCACGGTGGCGTGATCAGCCCGCCAGTTCGGTCAACCGGGCTGCCCAATCAAAAAAGCCCGCTGAGTCAGCGGGCTTTTTGCTGGGCGGGAAACGCCGTTTACTTCGTCGAGAGAACCCAGGCGGCCAGTTTCTTGGCTTCAGCTTCGTTGACTTGCGTGTTCGCGGGCATGGGAACCGCGCCCCAGACGCCAGAGCCGCCCTTCATGATTTTTGCGGCCAGCTTGTCGGCAGCCGTCTTGTCACCCTTGTACTTGGCGGCGACATCCTTGTAGGCGGGGCCAACCAGCTTCTTGTCCACGGCGTGGCAAGCCATGCAGTTCTTGGACGTGGCCAGCGCCAGATCGGCGAAGGCGGGCGTCGCCACGGTCACGGCGGCAGCCATTGCAAACAGGACTCGTTTCATCGTATTTCCTTGCGGGTTAAGTTACAGTCAATTAACGGGATTGTAGGGAAGCCGGTTGACCCAAGGCTGACATGGGTTTAGCCCCTGATTTTTGGAGCATGTGATGTATTTCCTTGGAATTGGCTTGGTCTTGCTTTTGATGAAGTACCTGGAGTTGGGCCCCGTTGCGGCCTGGAGCTGGTGGACGGTGCTGGCCCCGTTCGCTCTGGCGGCCCTCTGGTGGGCTTGGGCGGACTGGTCCGGCTACACCAAGAAAAAAGCCATGGAAAAAATGCAACAACGCAAGCAGGACCGGATCAACAAAAACCGTACCGCAATGGGCATTGCGCCCAAAAAGCGGGGTTGAACCGGGTCTGGTCGGCAGGGACCAGACGCCGGTGTCTCATGATGGCCGGGCGCCGGTGAATCAGTAGTTGTCGAGCACGGCGCCCTTGCTGGCGCTGGCGGCATTGAAGGCAAATTTCGCCTGCACGCCCCGGGTGTAGCGCGGCGCCGGTGCCGTCCAGGCCGCGCGGCGCTTCTCGATTTCGGCTTCCGGTACGTTGAGTTCAAGCTTCAACTGGTGTGCGTCGATCGTGATGCTGTCACCCTCGTTCACGAACGCAATCGTGCCACCCGCAGCCGCCTCGGGCGCCACGTGGCCCACTACCATGCCCCAGGTGCCGCCGGAGAAGCGGCCGTCGGTGATCAGGCCCACGGACTCGCCCAGGCCCGCGCCGATCAGCGCGCCCGTGGGGGCGAGCATCTCGGGCATGCCGGGGCCGCCCTTGGGGCCGAGGTAGCGCAGCACCATCACGTCGCCGGCCACGATCTTGCCGTCCAAAATGGCTTTGAGCGCCGATTGCTCGTCGTCGAACACACGCGCCGGGCCGGTCATCACGGGATTTTTCAGGCCGGTGATCTTGGCCACGCAGCCTTCGGGCGACAGGTTGCCTTTCAGGATGGCCAGGTGGCCCTGGGCGTACATCGGGTCACTGATCGGGCGGATCACGTCCTGGTCGGCGCGCGGCGCATCGGGAATGTCCTTCAGCACTTCGGCGATCGTCTGGCCGGTGATGGTGATGCAGTCGCCGTGCAGCAGGCCGGCGTTGAGCAACATTTTCATGACCTGGGGAATGCCGCCCGCGCGGTGCAGGTCCACGGCCAGGTACTTGCCGCTGGGCTTGAGGTCGCACAGCACCGGGGTTTTCTGACGCACGCGTTCGAAGTCGTCAATCGTCCATTCGACTTCTGCAGCATGGGCAATCGCCAGGAAGTGCAGCACTGCGTTGGTGGAGCCCCCGGTCGCCATGATCACGGCCACGGCGTTTTCGATGGACTTGCGCGTCACGATGTCGCGCGGCTTGATGTCCTTGCGGATGGCCTCGATCAGCACCTTGGCCGACTCCTTGGCCGAGTTCATCTTCTCGTCGTGCGGATTGGCCATGGTGGACGAGTAGGGCAGGGAGATGCCCAGTGCCTCGAACGCCGAGGACATGGTGTTGGCGGTGTACATGCCGCCGCAGCTGCCGGTGCCGGGGATCGCACGCTTCTCGATCTCATGCAGGTCGAAGTCGCTCAGGTTGCCGGCGGCGTTCTGGCCCACGGCCTCGAACACGCTCACGATGTTCAGGTCCTGGCCCTTGTAGTGGCCCGGCAGGATGGTGCCGCCATACACGTAGATGGCGGGCACGTTGGCGCGCAGCATGCCCATCAGGCCGCCGGGCATGTTCTTGTCGCAGCCGCCGATCACGACCACGCCGTCCATCCACTGGCCCTGCACGCAGGTTTCGACGCAATCGGAGATCACCTCGCGCGACACCAGCGAGTACTTCATGCCCTCGGTGCCCATGGCCATGCCGTCCGAGATGGTGGGCGTGCCGAACACCTGGGCGTTGCCGCCCGCTTCCTCGATGCCGGCAATGGCCGCATCGGCCAGCTTCTGCAGGCCCGAATTGCAGGGCGTGATGGTGCTGTGGCCGTTGGCCACGCCGACCATGGGCTTGACGAAATCGCCTTCCTCGTAACCCATGGCGTAGTACATGGAGCGGTTGGGCGCGCGCGATTTGCCTTGCGTGATGTTCTGGCTGCGCGGGTTCATCGGGGTGATGGGGATGACTTTGGTGTCTGCCATGGGGGGGTCTCCGGGTGTTCGGGTTGGAAAATTTCAGCGCAGAGTATGCGCTGGTCGAATTCATCTTTCCAATCTATTTTTAAGACTCTATTAATATGTTTTGCATATGAATAAATCTCCCGATGAAGCCCGCATCGAATTGCGGCAATGGCGCCAGTTCCTGGCCGTCGCCGAGGAACTGCACTTTGGTCGCGCCGCCAGTCGCCTTCACATGACCCAGCCGCCGCTGACGCAGGCGATTGCCGGCCTGGAGGCGGCCTTGGGCGTGCGCCTGTTCGACCGCACCAAACGCAGCGTGCAGCTCACGCCGGCGGGCACGGCGCTCCTGGCGCCGGTGCGCGACGTGCTGGGCCGCGCACAGGTGCTGCCGGCGCATGCGCGCGCCGCTGCCGCGGGCGAGGCCGGCTGGCTGCGGCTGGCTTTCGTCTCCACCGTGGGGTTTGCGCTGCTGCCCCAGTGGGTGCGGGCCTTTCGCCAGCTCTTCCCTGGGGTGCGTCTGGAGTTGATCGAGGCCACGGGCGACGTGCAGCTCCAGGCCCTGGAGCGCGGCGACATCGACGCGGGCTTCATGCTGCACTCGCCCGGCTTTGCGCCACCGGGGCTGGCGCGGCTGCTGATTGCGCCGGAGCCGCTGGTACTGGCACTGCCAGAACAGCATCCGCTGGCCGCGAAGTCGCCGCTGGCGCTGCAGGACGTGCTGGCCGAGCCGCTGGTGATCTTTCCGCGGCGAATCGTGCCCTCGCTCTACGACGCGATCTTCGGCCTGTACCACGCCGCAGGGTTTTCGCCGCAGGTGGCGCAGGAGGCGATCCAGATGCAGACGATTGTCAATCTGGTGTCCGCCGGTCTGGGCGTGGCGTGGGTGCCCGACAGCGTGCGGCAGTTCCAGCGCAGCGGCGTGAGCTACCGCGGCGTCAAGGTGCCCAATGGGCTGGTGTTGCCCGGCTGCGAGACCAGCTTGGTGTGGACCACGCAGCAGCAGCCGCCGCCAGCGCTCGACCGCTTCGTGGCGTTCCTGCGGGAGCAGTTGGCGCCTTGAAAAGTGGGGAAGGGGCGTGACTGCGGTTTGTTTGCGCTACATCAAAAGCGCGCATGGACTGATGCATAAAAATTCATGTCACGATTTGTTGATGCACTTTAATGCCTAATCTTCAATCGGAAGACCTGAAATCCCAACCCGCCAATCCCCGCAGGAGACCCCATGAGCGAACCCACTGAAATCGTTGAAGACGCAGCCGCCATCCAGAGCGACGCCTTCGTGGCTGTCAGCTACGACGACCTGATTCCCAACAACGTCGATTTGTCGTCAGACAAACAGTTGCAGCGTGCGCTGGAAGCCTGGCAGCCCAACTACATCGACTGGTGGAAAGACATGGGCCCGGACGGCTTCCAGAACGCCGACGTCTATCTGCGCACCGCCGTGGGTGTGGACCCGAGCGGCTGGGCCAAGTTCGGCCACGTCAAGATGCCCGAATACCGCTGGGGCATCCTGCTGGCGCCGAAGGAAGAGGGCCGCACCATCCCCTGTGGCCGCCACAAGGGCGAACCCGCGTGGCAGGAAGTGCCCGGTGAATATCGCTCGCTGCTGCGCCGCCTGATCGTGGTGCAGGGCGACACCGAGCCGGCGTCCGTGGAGCAGCAGCGCTTTCTGGGCGCCACCGCGCCGTCGCTGTACGACATGCGCAACCTGTTCCAGGTGAACGTCGAGGAAGGCCGCCACCTGTGGGCCATGGTGTACCTGCTGGTGAAGTTCTTCGGCAAGGACGGGCGCGAGGAAGCGCAGGGCCTGCTGGAGCGCCGCTCCGGCCACCAGGACAACCCGCGCATTCTGGGCGCGTTCAACGAGCGCACGCCCGACTGGCTGTCGTTCTTCATGTTCACCTACTTCACCGACCGCGACGGCAAGATGCAGCTGGCCGCGCTGGCGCAATCGGGCTTTGACCCCTTGTCGCGCAGCTGCCGCTTCATGTTGACCGAGGAGGCGCACCACCTGTTCGTCGGCGAGACCGGCGTCGGCCGCACCATCGAGGCGACTTGCGCGGCCATGAAGGCCGCCGGCATCAGCGACCCGTATGCCAAGGAGGCGATCCGCAAGCTCGGCGTGATCGACCTGCCGACGCTGCAGAAGAAGGCCAACTTCCACATGTCGGTCACGCGCGACCTGTTCGGTTCGGAAATTTCGTCCAATGGCGCCGAAGCCTTCAGCTCCGGCCTCAAGGGCCGCTTCAACGAAACCGGCCTCACTGACGACCACCAGCTGGAAAGCGCCACCTACCCGGTGCTGCGGGTGGTTGACGGGAAATTTGTCACCGAGGACGTGCCCGCGCTGCGCGCCATCAATAGCCGGCTGCTCGACGACTACATCGCCGACTGCCAGGGCGGCATCGACCGCTGGAACAAGGCGATCGAGAGGGCCGGCATCGACTTCCGTTTCAGCCAGCCGCACAAGGCCTTCAACCGCAAGATCGGCGAGTTCGCCAGGGCGCACGTCAGCCCGAGCGGCGAGCTGTTGTCGGCCGAGACCTGGAATGCCGCGGTCGGCGAGTGGTTGTGCAACGACGACGACCACCGCTACATCCAGTCGCTCATGAAGCCCTGTGTGGAGCCCGGCAAGTACGCCAGCTGGATCGCCCCGCCGCGCGTGGGCATCAACAACCAGCCGCAAGACTTCGAATACGTGCGTATCGAGCACTCCTGAAGCTGGGCCCAGTGACGCGCATGGGTTGCTGCACAATCGCAACCCATGCTGATTCACCCCCACATCGACCCCGTCGCCCTGCAGCTCGGCCCGCTGGCTGTTCACTGGTATGGCCTCACGTATTTGGCCGCCTTTGGCCTGTTCATGTGGCTGGGCATCCGGCGCCTGCGGCACGAACCGTTCGCGTCCATCACGGGGCCGGGCGCCTGGCGCCGGGCGGACGTGGAAGACATCCTGTTCATGGGGGTGATGGGCGTGGTGATCGGCGGGCGCCTCGGCTACTGCCTGTTCTACAAACCCGGCTATTACGCCGAGCACCCGCTGGAGGTCTTTTTCGTCTGGCAGGGCGGCATGAGCTTTCATGGTGGCATGCTGGGTGTGATCGCGTCCATGGGCTGGTTTGCGCGCTCGCGGCAACGGCCCTTCCTGCAGGTGATGGACTTCGTCGCGCCTTGCGTGCCCACGGGCCTGGCGGCCGGGCGTGTCGGCAATTTCATCAATGGTGAACTCTGGGGCCGCGTGGCCGACCCCTCGCTGCCCTGGGCCATGGTGTTTCGCGGCGCGGGCGATGCCCCCCGGCATCCCTCGCAGGTCTACCAGTTCCTGATGGAGGGGCTGCTGCTGTTCGTGCTGCTGTGGCTGTATGCGCGCAAGCCGCGCCAGACGGGCGAGGTCAGCGCCGCGTTTTTGGTCGGGTACGGCACGTTCCGCTTCATCGCCGAGTTTTTCCGCGAGCCGGACGCGCACCTGGGCCTGCTGTCGCTGGGCATGAGCATGGGCCAGTGGCTGTGCCTGCCGATGATCCTGGGCGGGGCCGCGCTGTGGTGGTGGTCCGGGCGTCGGGGTGCGGCGCCGAGCGCCACCTGACCTGAGTTCGGGTTTTCCCCGGTGTGCGGGGGCTTGTTTTGCGGTGTTGGATACCTTCATAATTACACATAATTATTGAAAATTACGACAACGATGTCTTCATTGCTCCTGGTTGCCACGCTGTCGCTGCTTCCTCTTTAACGTTCTATTGCCGCCTGAACCAACCTGCTTTGTCCACCATGCCCAGCTCCCCGTTGCCCATTGCCGCCATGCGCCTGGTGCCGAACTCGCTCCATGACGAGGTTGCCGCCAAATTGCGGGCCCGGATTTTTGACGGGCAACTGGCGCCGGGCAGTTTCATCGACGAAGCGGCGCTGTGCGAGAGCCTTGAGATATCCCGTACGCCGCTGCGCGAGGCGCTCAAGGTGCTCACCGCCGAGGGGCTGGTGCGCCACGAGCCGCGCCGCGGATGCTTTGTGAACCAGGTGACGGAGCAGGACCTGGATGAAATCTTTCCCGTGATCGCGTTGCTGGAAGGCCGCTGCGCCTTCGAGGCCGCGCGCAATGCCACCGACGCCGACCTCGCCGTACTGGACACCCTGCACGAGCGCCTGAATCGCCATGCGCGGGCCGGGCAGATCACCGAGTACTACGAAGTCAATTTCGCGATCCATGAGGCCATCATCACGCTGGCCAACAACCGCTGGCTGGCGCTGGTGATCAGCGACCTGCGCAAGATCCTCAAACTCGCGCGGCTGCAGCAGTTGCATGCCCCGGGGCGGCTGGAACAAAGCCTGGCCGAACACATGGCCGTGTTTGCGGCGCTCAAGGCGCGCGACGCCGACGGCGCCGAAGTCGCCATGCGCACTCACCTGACGCGCCAGCGCGTGGCGCTGCGCGAACTTGCGCGCACCCAGAAAAGTCGGGTGCTGGCATGAGCGCCGCGCCGGGCCGCCCCCAGCAAGCTCGCACCGCAGCCCTCGGGGCGAAGGTGCTTCAGTGAACGCGACCCACTTCACCACCGTCCAGACTTTCTTGTCAAAGGCCCGCCCATGAACACCTCCGAATGGATCAGTCGCAGCGTTTCCCGACTGCTGCCAGAAACAAGGAAGACGCCGGAAGGCGACCCTCCGGCCGCCGATGGCTCGCAGCCTGCCTCGGGCAAGGGCTCGGCGGGTGGCGGAACCTCGGCGGAGGGCGCTCGCTCGACGCGGGAGCGGTTGTCGGCCACGCTGCGGAAGAAGGAAGAAGCGCTGTCGCCGCGCGTGCTGCGCCGCACGCTGGAGGAACTCAAGGCCATCGTGGACCCGCGCGTCAGCGAGGTCGAAGGCGGCCGCCGCGCGCAGGGCGTGGCGGGCTGGTACGCCAAAGCCACGGTGGAGGAACGCCGGGACATGTGGTTGCTGATGAGTGAACAGTTCGTTGCCGATGCGCAGAAGGTCAAACTCGCGCAGGCCCAGTTCGCCGCCGCGGTGGGCACGCCCGACGAGGCAGCGGCTGAAGTGCACTACCGCCGCGCCACGGTCTCGCCGCGCAGGCGCCTGTTGCAGCGCTTCAGCGTGTTTCCCGAGGGCATCCGCTTTCTGGTGGACCTGCGCGCCGAAATGCTGCCCTATTTGAAAGCGGACAAGCGCCTGCAGGCGCTGGACGTCGAGATGGAGTACATGTATTCCACCTGGTTTGACGTCGGGTTCCTTGACCTGCGCCGCATCAGCTGGGATTCGCCGGCGTCCCTGCTTGAAAAACTCATCAAGTACGAGGCCGTGCACGACATCAAAAGCTGGACCGACCTGAAAAACCGGCTCGACAGCGACCGGCGCTGCTACGGCTTCTTTCATCCGCGCCTGCCGGACGAACCGCTGATCTTTGTGGAAGTAGCCCTGCTGGACGAGATGGCCAGCAGCGTCACCCCCTTGCTGGACGAAAGCGCCGCCGCCGTGGACCTGAACAAGGCCACCACCGCCATTTTTTACTCCATCAGCAACACCCAGACGGGCTTGCGCGGCGTCAGTTTTGGCGACTCGCTGATCAAGCGCGTGGTGGAGACGCTCAAGGCCGAATTTCCGCGCCTCAGAACCTTTGCCACGCTGTCGCCTATTCCGGGCCTGCGGCCCTGGCTGGCCAAAAATGCCGGCCCCATGCTGGACCGCCTGAACGACAAGGAACGCAGCGAGCTGGGACGCGCGCTGGGTTTCGAGCCGGCGACGGCGGAGCACTTCCTGGGCGGGCTGGACAAGCCGCTGGCGCTGGACGCCAAGTCGCCCGTGCGCCGCATGCTCAAGCGCTGCGCCGCCCACTACCTGAGCCAGGAGATGGTGGAGGGCAAGCCGCTGGACCCGGTGGCGCGTTTTCATCTGGGCAATGGCGCCCGCGTGGAGCGGCTCAACTGGGCGGGCGATCCATCGGCCAAGGGGCTCAAGCAGTCGTACGGCGTGATGGTCAATTACCTCTACGACCTCAAGCGGCTCGACAAGCATCGGAGCCAACTGGCGGATGGAAAAATTCCGGTGTCCAGCGAGATCGAACGATGGCTGGCCTGACGGTGCCGCTGTTTTCCGGGCCTTGATTTTGAAAATAGGAAGAAAAATGAAGAGACAAAACGCCCTCGTCAAACCCGTTGCGGCCTTGTTGGGCGCTCTGTTGCTGGCATCCGTGCCGGCCCAGGCGCGTGTCACCCGCATCGTGATTGACGAGACCAAGCCCCTGGCGACCGACGCTTCTGGCGGTATCCCCTATGAGCAGATTGCTGGACGCGCCTTCGGCGAACTGGACCCACGAGTGTCGGGAAACGCGATCATCCAGGACATCGAGCTGGGCAAAGACGCTGACGGCAAGGTGCGTTACGTGGCCACCTTTGTGTTGACCAAACCCGTGGACAACGCCAAGGCCAGTGGCCTGATGTGGCACGAAGTGCCCAACCGCGGGCTGCGCCGGCCCAATGTGGTTCAGGAGCGCGCCTTGGGCGACATCGACCTCACCAGCGCCTGGCAGGGCGACAACGCGGGCGCCACCGCTGTGCGGGCCACGGCCGGCGTGGAACTGCCCCATTGGCTGAAGTTGCCGGTCGCCCGTGGGCTGGACGGCAAGCCTGTGACCGGCGATGTGTTCGGCCGCATCGTCAACCGATCGGGCCCCGCTTCGCAGCCCCTGATCGTCCAGACCAATCCCGTGCCTTACAAGCCGGTCAGCCTGGACACCCGGGCGTCGCGGCTGGTCTCGCGTGTGGCCGAGTCCACGCGCGGCGAGGTGGTGGGTGAAAGCGTGATTTCGGCCACCGACTGGGCCTGGGCGAAATGCGACGCCGCCAACCCTTTCCCCGGCGTGCCGGATGCCACGCAGATCTGCCTGAAAAACGGCTTCGACGGCAACAAGCTGTACCAGGTGGTTTTCAATGCGGCCGATCCCTACGTGCTGGGCGTGGGTTTTGCCGCCTGGCGCGATGTCGGCGTGTTTTTCAAGACCGCGCGGGCTGACGATGCCGGCACCCCCAACCCCGTGGCCAGCGTGGTGACCCACAGCATCGGGCGTGGGGTGTCCCAATCGGGCAACTTCCTGCGCGGCTGGTTGCACCTGGGTTTCAACCAGGCCGAGGGCGGTGGCCCAGTCCATGATGGCCTCTGGCCCATCATTGCCGGGCGGCGCATCGCGCTCAACTTCCGCTGGGCCCAGCCCGACGGCGTGCTGGAGCTGTACCAGGCCGGCAGTGAGGGACCGCAGTGGTGGCAGCCGCATCCCGACCCGGTGCGCGGCGGACCGGTGGGTGGCATTCTCGACCGCTGCAGCCTGAGCAAGACCTGTCCCAAAATCATGGAGCACTTCGGCTCTGCCGAGGTCTGGGCCCTGAAGCTCACGCCCGAGTGGGTGGGCACCGATGCCAAAGCCGACTTGCCGCTGCCGGCCAACGTGCGCCGCTACTACATTGCCAGCAGCAACCACGGCGGTGGCGCGGGTGGTTTTGACACCAGCCTGCCCGGCGTGGGGCTGCCCGCCACGGGTGCGGTCTGCCCCGGCAACAACTACGGTCGGGGCGTGCTGCCGGCCAACCCGGTGCCGCACACCCAGACCGTCAATGCCTTGCGGGTGCACTTTCGCAATTGGGTGATGCGTGGCACCACGCCGCCAGCCAGCCGCTACCCCACGCTGGCCGCTGGCCAGTTGGCACCGGCCCACAAGGCGGCGCTGGGCTTCCCGACGCTGCCGGGCCTGCGCGCCACGGTGCCCGAGCCCGACTTCATCATGCCGGTGATTGATTACGACTGGGGCCCGCAATTCAACGCCGCCGACGGCTCGGGGGTGGCGTCCAACGCGCCGCCGCCCATCCGCCAGGTGCTGCCCATGATGGCGCCGCGGGTGGACGCCGACGGCAATGAACTGGGCGGTGTGCCGGTCGTGTTGCTCGATGCGCCGCTGGGCACCTACCTGGGCTGGAACATCACGGCGGCCGGCTTCCACCAGGGCCAGATTTGCGACTACGTGGGCGGCATGCTGCCATTCGCCAAAACGGCGGACGAGCGCAAGGCTAGCGGCGACCCGCGCCTGTCCTTGCAGGAGCGCTATGGCTCGCATGACGGCTATGTGAGCGCCGTGCGCAAGGCCGCTGCCAATGCCGTGGCGCAGGGCTTTCTGCTTGCGGACGATGCGGCGGCACTGGTGCGGGCTGCGGATGCGAGCGCGGTGCTACGCTGACCCCATCGGGTTTACTTCAATTTCAATAATCAGGAGACGATCTATGACCCATCAACCCACACGGCGCGACATTCTGCTTGCGGGCGGCGCTGCTGTTGCCGCTTTTTCAGGCCTGGCGAGAGCCCAGTCCACCTGGCCGTCCAAGCCGGTGACCATGATCGTGCCGTTTCCGGCCGGTGGTGGCACCGATGCGTTCGCCCGGCCGATGTCGGCGCAGTTCGCGCGCGGGACCGGCAAGCAGCTGATCATCGACAACCGCGGTGGCGCGGGCGGCACGCTGGGCGCGAGCATCGCGGCCAAGGCCAATCCGGATGGCTACACCCTGTTCATGGGCGCCGTGCACCACACCATCGCACCCAGCATGTACCCCAAGCTGGACTACGACCTTGAAAAAGACCTGGTGCCGCTGATCCAGGTGGCCAGCGTGCCGCAGGTGCTGGTGGTGAATCCGAAAAAGATCACGGCGGCCAATTTCAAGGATTTTCTGGCCTTTGCCCGCGCCAACCCCGGCAAGCTGAACTACGGCTCGGCCGGCAACGGCACCTCGATCCATCTGGCGGGCGAGCTGTTCAAGCTGCAGACCAAGACCTTCATCACCCACATCCCCTACCGCGGCGCGGGGCCGGCGCTGCAGGACCTGATCGCCGGCAACGTGGACATGATGTTCGACGGCCTGGGCTCGTCAGCCAACCACATCAAGGGCGGCCGGATCAAGGCCTTGATGGTCTCGGGCTCCAAACGCAGCCCCGCCTTGCCCGATGTGCCGTGCGCCGCGGAACTGGGCCTGCCGGAGTACAACGTGACCACTTGGTATGGCGTGTGGGCGCCCAAGGGCACGCCGGCCGAGGCGCAGGCCCGCGCTGTGGAGGAAATCCGCAAGGCCTGCAACACCGATGAGGCCAAGGCCGTCTGGGCCAGCCAGGGCGCGGACTTCACGAACCTGACGGGCGCGCAGTTCGATGCCTTCATCAAGGCCGAGATCCGCAAATGGGCCCAGGTGGTGAAAGCCTCCGGCGCCAAGCTGGACTGACATGGCCGGGCAGGTGCAATTTTCGGTGGCGGGGCCCCTCGCGCGGGTGACGCTGTCCCATCCGGGCAAGTTCAACGCCATGTCGCGTTCGATGTGGCGTGAACTCAAGCGCGTGTTCGACGCCATTCAGCCACGGGACGACCTGCGTTGCGTGATGGTGTGCGGAGAAGGGGGGCATTTCTGCGCGGGTGGCGACATTGCCGAATACCCGGCCTTTCGCTTCGCCGAGGCCGATCTGCGCGATTTCCACGAGAACGATGTCTGGGGCGGGCTGGACGCCATGCTGCGCTGTGACGTGCCCATCGTGGCGCAGATCGACGGCAACTGCATGGGCGCGGGCGTGGAGATCGCCAGTTGCTGCGACATCCGCGTCGCGGGTGACTCGGCCAGATTCGGCGCGCCGATTGCCCGTCTCGGTTTCCCGATGGCGCCGCGCGAGGCGCAACTGGTGGGCCGGGCGCTCGGACTGATGACGGCGCGTGAGATGCTGCTGGAGGCGGCCGTGTTCGATGCGCCCACGATGTTGGCGCGCGGCTATTTGAGCCGCGTCGTGGCCGATGCCGACGTTGCCGGTGAGGCGCGCGGGCGTGCCGAACGCATCGCCGCGCTGGCCCCGCAAGCCGCACGCCTGAACAAGCAGACCTTCCGGTCCTTGAGCACGGATGGCGCCACCGATTCGATGCTGGACCGAGCTTACGCCTATGCCGACAGCGCGGAACACCGGGAAGGCATTGCCGCCTTTCTGGGCAAGCGAAAACCTGTTTTCTGACGATACAACCCATCCGACCATGAACAACCAGAATCTGTTTGCTGCGCTGCGCGCGGCCTTTCCGTCCGACCTGGACGCCGTTGCTGTCGAAACCGCCGAACCCGATGGGTCCGGCCTGCGTTATTCCTGGCGCGATCTCGATCGGGCCACGGCCATGATGGCGAACCTGCTGGCCTCGCTCGACCTGCCAGAGGGCAGCCGCATTGCCGTGCAGGTGGAAAAATCGGTCGAAGCCATGGTGCTGTACCTGGCCACGCTGCGCGCGGGCTATGTCTTCCTGCCGCTCAACACCGCCTACCAGAGCGCCGAAATTGAGTATTTCATTGGCAACGCCGAACCGGCCGTGGTGGTGTGCAGCCCGAAGAATTTCGGCTGGGTCAGCAAGATCGCCTTCACCGCCGGAACGAAGCACGTGTTCACCCTGGGTGAAGACCGCGGCGGTAGTCTGCTCGAGCGCGCCGCGCACTGCAGCGACCAGCACACACCGGCGGTGAAGGCGGCGGACGATCTGGCCGCGATCCTCTACACCAGCGGCACCACGGGCCGGAGCAAGGGCGCGATGCTGACGCACGGCAACATGCTGTCGAACGCCATGATGCTCAAGGACTACTGGGGCTGGAGAAAGGGCGACGTGCTGATCCACGCATTGCCGATCTTCCATGTGCACGGGCTCTTCGTGGCCATTCACGGCGCGCTGATCAACGGCAGCAAGATGATCTGGCTGGCCAGGTTCGACCCCAAGCTGGTGGTGCAGAAAATGCCCGAGGCGACGGTGTTCATGGGCGTGCCCACGCTGTACGTGCGCCTGCTGGCCGAGCCGGGCCTGACGAAGGCGGCAGCGCAGCACATGCGCCTGTTCATTGCGGGCTCCGCCCCCTTGCTGATCGAAACCTTCAACGAATGGAAGCAGCGCACCGGCCACACCATCCTGGAGCGTTACGGCATGAGCGAGACCGTGATGCTGACCTCCAACCCCTACCAGGCGGACGCGCGCCATGGCGGCCAGGACGAGCGGCGCGGCGGCACTGTGGGCTTTCCCTTGCCCGGTGTGAGTCTGCGCGTGCAGGATGACGATGGCCACGTGGTGCCGAACGGCGAGATTGGCGGCATCCAGGTCAAGGGTCCGAATGTGTTCAAGGGCTACTGGCGCATGCCGGAGAAGACCGCCGAGGAGTTCACTGCCGACGGTTACTTCAAGACCGGCGATGTGGGAAAAATCGACCAACGCGGCTATGTGGTCATCGTGGGCCGCAGCAAGGACCTGATCATTTCGGGTGGCTACAACGTCTATCCGGCCGAGATCGAAGGCTATATCAATGACATGCCCGGTGTGGCCGAAAGCGCGCTGGTCGGCGTGCCGCACCCTGACTTCGGCGAGGTGGGCGTGGCGGTGGTCATCGCCAAACCGGGTGCGGTGCTGGGCACGGAGGCCATCCTGACCGAACTGAAATCAAAGCTGGCCAACTTCAAGATTCCCAAGCGCTGCTTCGTCGTGACCGAGTTGCCGCGCAACACGATGGGCAAGGTTCAGAAGAACCTGTTGCGCGAGCAATACAAGGGGCTGTTTGCCTGATCCCTTCGCGTCTTGAGAAAAGGCGCATGAAAAAAGCCCGGTCCTGCCGGGCTTTTTGCTGGGTAAAACGGCGGTCTGTGGCCGGATCAGCGCAAAACCAGCACGGGGATGTGCGAATGGGTCAGCACGTGCTGCGTCTCGCTGCCCAGCAGCAGCCGCTTGATGCCCTTGCGTCCGTGCGAGGCCATCACGATCAGGTCGGCCTTGTGTTTGGTGGCCGCGGCGATCACGGCGTCGGACACCAGATCCGACTTGGCGGTCACACCCTTGGCGGTCACGCCTTTGGCTGCGGCGGTTTTCTTGACCGCGTCAACGACGGCCTGGCCGTCTTCCGCCCACTGCTTTTCGACCCGCTTCACGTCTTCGACCGACAGCGGAATGGAGCCTTCGAAATAGCTTTGCGGGTAACGCGGAATGACCTTGAGCGCGATCAGTTCCGCGCCACACAACGCCGCAAGCGAAATGGCGGTGTTGACAGCCTTCTTGGACAGGGTGGAACCGTCTGTGGCGACGAGGATGCGTTGATACATGGTGTGCTCCTTATTAAGTGTTTTTGCAGATTACCGCAAGCCACGTGCCGCATCTTGATTCAAATCAAGACAAGTCAACGCGGTGACGATAAGCTTACATCATGCTCTCAGCCAGTTCGACTGCCACTCTTTCTGCCCCGCTGGGCCTTGCGGGTCCGGGCAGGGATTCGCCCGCACTGGTGGCGCAAGCACCACTGGCCCTGCTGGACGACCCGCATGAGTGGTCGGCTTTCAGCCGGCCGGTTGAGAACCGGGCGTCCTGCTGGGAGTCGAGCGTGGTTTTCGAGGGCATGCACTGCGCGGCCTGCGCGCTGACGATTGAGGATGCGCTGCGCGCCGTGCCCGGCGTGGAGTCGGTGCAGGTGAGTGCGGCCACCCACCGGGGGCGCATCGTCTGGTCGGAAGCCGCGGTGAAACCTTCCGGATGGATGCAGGCGGCGCGGCAAGCCGGCTACCCGGCCGTGCCTGCCAATGACGCCTTCGCCAACGACCGTCGCAAGGCCGAAACGCGGCGGGCGCTGTGGCGTCTGGCCGTGGCCGGTCTTTGCATGATGCAGGTCATGATGTACGCATGGCCGGCCTATGTGGCGGAGCCGGGCGACCTGGCGCCCGACATGGCGCAGTTGCTGCGCTGGGCCTCGTGGGTGCTGACGCTGCCGGTCATTCTTTTTTCCTGCGGCCCCTTTTTCACGAGTGCGCTGCGCGATCTTCGCCAGCGCCGCGTCAGCATGGACCTGCCGGTGGCGCTGGGCATGTTGATCACTTTTGCCGTCAGCACCGCCGGCACCTTCGAGCCCGCAGGCATCTTCGGCGCCGAG
Organism: Comamonadaceae bacterium; assembly: GCA_023259355.1. GTDB lineage: Bacteria > Pseudomonadota > Gammaproteobacteria > Burkholderiales > Burkholderiaceae_C > JAHFQI01. Next base: position 12,275 of record JAHFQI010000006.1, on the reverse strand, counting down.
GTGTACTTCGATTCGCTGACCATGTTCGTGTTTTTCCTCCTGACCGGCCGGTGGCTGGAACTGCGCCTGCGTGACCGCACGGCTGGCGCGCTGGAGGCGCTGATGAACCGCCTGCCTGACAGCGTGGAGCGGCGGCGGTCCGATGGCGAATTCGAGCGCGTGGCCGTGCGCCGCCTGGCGGCGGGCGACGTGGCACGCGTGTTGCCTGGGGAGGCGTTTCCGGCCGATGGCGTGGTGCTGGAAGGCGATACGCTGGCCGACGAGGCGCTGCTCACGGGCGAGTCGCGCCCCGTGCCGCGGGGCCAGGGCAGTGCCGTGATCGCGGGCAGTCACAACCTGGCTGCCGCTGTGCTGGTGCAGGTGGAGCGCACGGGCGCGCAGACCCGGTTTGCCCAGATCGTTGCATTGATGGAGACGGCTTCGACCACCAAGCCGCAGATCGCCCAGCTGGCCGATCGCATGGCCAAGCCATTCCTGATTGCGGTGCTGGTTGCGGCGGGCGGCGCCTGCGCCTTCTGGTGGTCGCGCGATCCCGGTCATGCGCTGATGGTGGCGGTGGCAGTGCTGGTGGTGACCTGTCCGTGCGCGCTCTCGCTGGCCACGCCGGCGGCCATGCTGGCAAGTGCCGGCGCGTTGGCGCGGCGCGGGATTCTGGTGCGCCGGCTGCAGGCGCTGGAGACGCTGGCGGCGGTCGATACCGTGGTGTTCGACAAGACCGGCACCCTCACGCGCGACGCGTTTGCGCTGGGGGCGGTCGATACCCGCGAAGGCGTGAGCCCTTCCCAGGCGCTGGCCTGGGCCGCGGCGCTGGCACGGCAGTCGCTGCATCCGGTCTCGCGTGCGCTGGTCGCCGCGGCAGTGCAGGCCGCTGCGCCGGAGGTCCGGGCCAGTGGCGTCAATGAAATCGCAGGACAGGGGGTGGCCGGGCAGGTCGGCACACTGTCCTTGCGGCTGGGTTCGGCGGTGTTTTGCGGTTTGAGCCTGCCGCCTGCCGAAGCGATTCAGGTGTGCCTGGTCGATGAAGGCGGCTGGATCGCCACCTTTGAGCTGCATGAGGAGCTGCGCAGCGATGCCCGCGCCACGGTGCAGGCGCTGCGCGCGTGCGGCATCGCGGTGCGACTGCTCTCTGGTGATGGCCGGGCCGCCGTGGCCCGCGTGGCTGGCGAACTGGGCATCGAGGCGGCCCGCGGCGACTGCACGCCGCAGGACAAGCTGGCCTTCCTGCGTGAAGCGCAGCAACAGGGGCACAAGGTGGCGATGGTGGGCGATGGCCTGAACGATGGCCCGGTGCTGGCGGGCGCCCATGCGTCGTTCGCTTTTGGCCAGGCCGTGCCGCTGGCGCAGGCGCAGGCCGATTTCGTGGTGATGGGCGATCAGCTGGCCGGTGTCGCCCAGACCCTGCGAAGGGGGCGGCGCACGATGCGCATCGTGCGGCAAAACCTCTGGTGGGCTGGCCTGTATAACGCGATTTGCGTGCCGCTGGCGCTGGTCGGCTGGCTGCCCGCCTGGTTGGCTGGCCTGGGTATGGCGCTCAGTTCGCTGGTCGTGGTGACGAACGCCCTGCGGCTGGCGGGGCGTCTGGATCTTGAAACTCCCGCTGGTGCCGTCTGATGGACATCCTGTATCTGCTCATTCCGCTGTCGGTCATCCTCGTGTTTTTCATTCTCGGGGGCCTTTGGTGGGCCATATATCGGGGTCAATTTGAAGATATCGAGGCCGAGGGAGAGCGTATTCTCCGGAACGATTGATATTCATCAAGTCTCATTCGGGTTTGCGAGAACACACTCGCAGCATGGTTTTTAGGTAAAGGTGATGTAAATGAAGTTTCCAAACTCGCAGGCTGCTGTGTACAACGACACCGTTGTGCGCCAGTTCGCCATCATGACGGTTGTCTGGGGCGTGGTCGGGATGCTGGTGGGCGTGATCATCGCGGCCCAGCTGACCTGGCCGGAGCTCAACCTCGGCATTCCCTGGCTCAGTTACGGCCGATTGCGCCCGCTGCACACCAATGCGGTGATTTTTGCGTTTGGGGGCTGCGGCCTGTTCGCGACGGCTTATTACGTGGTGCAACGGACCTGCCAGGTACGCTTGTTCTCCGACAAGCTGGCCGCCTTTACCTTCTGGGGTTGGCAACTGGTCATTCTGGCTGCCGCCGTTTCCCTGCCACTGGGCTACACCAGCGGCAAGGAATACGCCGAGCTGGAGTGGCCGATTGACATCCTGATCACCGTGGTCTGGGTGTCGTTTGCCATCGTGTTCTTCGGCACGGTGGGCACCCGCAAGGTGCGCCATATCTATGTGGCCAACTGGTTCTACGGCGCGTTCATCCTTGCCGTGGCCCTGCTGCACCTGGTGAACAGCGCAGCGATCCCCGCCGGCGCCATGAAGTCCTACTCGGCCTATGCCGGTGTGCAGGACGCCATGGTGCAGTGGTGGTACGGCCACAATGCCGTGGGCTTCTTCCTGACGGCGGGCTTCCTGGGCATGATGTACTACTTCATTCCCAAGCAGGCCGAGCGGCCGGTGTATTCCTACCGCCTGTCCATCGTCCACTTCTGGGCGCTGATCTTCACCTACATGTGGGCCGGTCCCCACCACCTGCACTACACCGCCCTGCCTGACTGGACGCAGTCCGTGGGCATGGTGTTCTCCCTGATCCTGCTGGCACCGAGCTGGGGCGGCATGATCAACGGCATCATGACCCTGTCGGGCGCCTGGCACAAGCTGCGTGACGACCCCATCCTGCGCTTCCTGATCGTGTCGTTGTCGTTCTACGGCATGTCCACGTTCGAAGGTCCGATGATGTCGATCAAGACCGTCAACGCGCTGTCCCACTACACCGACTGGACCGTCGGCCACGTGCACTCCGGCGCTCTGGGCTGGGTGGGGCTGGTGACCATGGGTTCCATGTACTACCTGATTCCGAAGCTTTTCGGCCAGAAGAAGATGTACAGCGTCAAAGCCATCGAAATCCACTTCTGGACGGCCACCATCGGCATCGTGATCTACATCGCCGCCATGTGGATTGCCGGTGTGATGCAGGGCCTGATGTGGCGCGCCATCAACGCCGACGGCACGCTGACCTACACCTTCGTGGAATCGGTCAAGGCGACCTTCCCGTTCTATGTGCTGCGTCTGGTTGGTGGTTTGCTGTACCTCACCGGCATGGTCATCATGCTGTGGAACGTCATCAAGACCGCCACGGTGGGCCGTTCGGTCAACGTGACCATCCCTGCTGCCACCGCCCACGCCTGAGGAGAACAACAACATGGCCAATCAACAATCGAGCGGCGGTCTTTCCCACGAGAAGATCGAGACCAACAACTTCCTGATGATCGTGCTGATCCTGATCGTGCTGCTGTTCGGCGGCTTGGTCGAGATCGTTCCACTGTTCTTCCAGAAGTCCACCACCGAGCCGATCAAGGGCATCCAGCCCTATACCGCCCTTCAACTGGCGGGGCGGGATATCTACACGCGTGAAGGCTGCTACAACTGCCACTCGCAGATGATCCGTCCGTTCCGTGCCGAGACGCTGCGCTACGGCCACTACTCGGTGGCGGGTGAGTCGGTCTATGACCATCCCTTCCAGTGGGGCAGCAAGCGCACAGGTCCGGATCTGGCGCGCGTGGGCGGCCGTTACAGCGACGAATGGCATCGCATTCACCTGACCAACCCGCGTGACGTGGTGCCCGAATCCAACATGCCGGCTTATTCCTGGCTGGGCAAGACCGAGGTGGATGCCGCCGTGATGCCGGCGCACATGAAGGCCTTGCGGACCGTGGGCGTTCCCTACACCGACGAGCAGATCGCCAAGGCGTCCGAGGACGTCAAGGGCAAGACCGAGCTTGACGCCGTGGTCGCCTACCTGCAGGTTCTGGGCCTGGCCCTGAAGTAAACGTAAACGCGGGAGATTTCAGTCATGGACTTCGACATCAACACCGTGCGTTCACTGGCCACCGTGGTCAGCTTCGTCACCTTTCTGGGCATCGTGGCATGGGCATGGTCCCGTCGCAATGCACGTGACTTTGAAGAAGCTGCGAACCTGCCTTTCGAGCAAGACTGACAGGCCGCAAAAGGATAAAAAATGAGTGACTTCACAAGCAATTTCTGGTCGATTTACGTCGCTGGCATCACCATTGTCAGCATTCTTGCCTGCGGGTTGCTGCTGTGGTTCAGCGGCAAGGCCAAGGCCATGACGGCCAGCGACAACACCACCGGCCACGTGTGGGACGGTGACCTGCGCGAGATGAACAACCCCCTGCCGCGCTGGTGGGTGTGGCTGTTCATCATCACCATCATCTTTGCCCTGGCCTATCTGGCCATGTACCCTGGTGCGGGCACTTTCAAGGGGCAGCTGGGCTGGTCGTCCAGAGGCCAGCACGAAGCTGAACTGGCCAAGGGCAACAAGGACGTGGAGCCTATTTATGCCAAGTTCAACGCCATGAAGCCGGAAGACGTGGCGAAGGACCCGCAGGCCATGGCCATTGGCGAGCGCCTGTTCATGAACAACTGCGCGCAGTGCCACGGCTCCGATGCACGCGGCAGCAAAGGCTTCCCGAACCTGACCGACGGCGACTGGCTGCACGGCGGCGAACCCGACAAGATCCTCGAAACGATCACCAAGGGCCGCATCGGGAACATGCCGCCCATGGCCGCCGCGGTGGGGACGCCGGACGATGTCCGCAATGTTGCGCACTATGTGCTCAGCCTGTCGAACAGCCCGCATGATTCGCTCAAGGCCGCGTTGGGCAAGGCCAAGTTCGGCGCCTGCGCGGCTTGCCACGGGATGGACGGCAAGGGCAATCAGGCGCTCGGTTCGGCCAATTTGACCGACGATATCTGGCTGCATGGCTGGGGTGAAAACGCGATCGTGGCCATGATCAACAACGGCAAGGTCAACCAGATGCCGGCCCAGGCCGACAAGCTGACCGAGTCGCAGATCCACGTGCTGGCATCCTACGTGTGGGGTCTTTCGAAGAAGGCGCCTGCCGCGGCCAAGTAAGCCGGCGCAAAATTACCGCCCCCATTTCCGAGCAGCACTTTGGCCACCAACGACCCGCCTTCAGCCCCCGTCATTTCAATGGTCCCGCAGGCTGCGGCGGCGTCGAAGGTGCCGCAGGAAGCTGAAGGGGAGCTGGTTTCCCTGTACCAGGCCCACAAGAAAATCTACCCGCGCAGTGTGTCGGGCCTGTTTTCAAAGTGGCGCTGGGGCTTGGTGTTTCTCACCCAGATCGTTTTTTACGGCTTGCCGTGGCTGGAGTGGGGCCAGCGCCAGGCGGTGCTGTTCGATCTGGGGGTACGGCGTTTCTATATCTTCGGCCTGGTGCTTTACCCGCAGGACTTCATCTACCTGACGGGCATCCTGGTGATTTCGGCACTGGCGCTGTTCCTGTTCACGGCGGTGGCGGGGCGGCAGTGGTGCGGCTATGCCTGCCCGCAGACCGTGTACACCGAGATCTTTCTCTGGATAGAAAAGAAGATCGAGGGCGACCGCAGCGCCCGTATGCGCCTGGATGATGCGCCGATGTCCCCGGTCAAGTTTTCCAGGAAGGCCGCCAAGCAGCTGGTCTGGATTGCCGTGGCCTTGTGGACCGGATTCACCTTTGTCGGCTACTTCACGCCCATCCACGAACTGGCGGGCTTGTTTGCCAGCTTCAGCATGGGGCCATGGGAAACCTTCTGGGTCTTTTTCTACGGCTTCGCCACCTATGGCAATGCCGGCTTCATGCGCGAGCAGGTCTGCAAGTACATGTGCCCGTATGCGCGCTTCCAGAGCGCCATGTTCGACAAGGACACCTTGATCGTGTCCTATGACGTGGCGCGCGGCGAACCCCGGGGCGCCCGTTCCAAGAAGGCCGATCCCAAGGCATTGGGTCTGGGGGACTGCGTCGATTGCACCATGTGCGTTCAGGTGTGCCCGACGGGCATCGACATCCGCAAGGGCCTGCAGTACGAGTGCATCAGCTGCGCGGCGTGCATCGATGCCTGCGACACGGTGATGGACAAGGTGGGCTACCCGCGCGGGTTGATCCGCTATTCAACCCAGCATGCGATGAGCCAGGGCTGGTCGCGTTCAGACGTCATTCGCCATATGCTGCGTCCGCGGGTGCTGGTCTATGCGGGGATCCTGTTGGCCATCGTCGTTGCCATGCTGGTCAGCCTGACCCTGCGCATCCCGTTCAAGGTGGATGTGGTGCGTGACCGCGGTACCCTCGCGCGGATTGTCAGCGGCGGCAAGATCGAGAACATTTACCGCCTGCAATTGATGAACGCCTCGGAGTCGCCGCAACGCTACAAGATCACGGCGGACGGTCTTGCTGGTTTGACGGTGGCGTCCGAGGGCACGTTTGTCGTGGAGGCTACGCAGGCGCGATGGGTGGTCGTCAATCTGCAATTGCCCTACGATGGCGCCCCGGCGGGGTCGCACGCCATCCATTTCAACATCGAGTCCCTGGACTCGCCAGGCAAGCTGACCGAGAAATCGGTCTTCATCGTGCCCAGATAGAAGGAGCCATCATGAGCAATTCCGATTCGAAGCCCTGGTGGAAGTTTGGGCACGTCTGGCTGGTCATTTCGGGGCCGGCCATTGTGGTGGTGGCCGGTTTCGTCACGCTGTATCTGGCCATCCGCACGCCGGACCCGGTCGTGACCGAGGACTACTACCGCAAGGGCATCGAGATCAACAAGACGCTTGAGGCCTCACCCGGCAGCCTGGCGCCCGCCTTGCAAGCGCGCAACCATGCCCAGACCGGCGTGCCACCCAAGAAGATTTTGGGCGTCGAGCGTTGAGCCTGTGCCTGCAAGACCCATTGGAGAGAGACAACATGTTGGCCCAGAGAATGATGTGGATAGCGTGGCCGGCCTTCCTGGTCGCCGGTGTGCTGGAGATGATGGTGTTCGCCATGGTGGACCCCCATGATCTGCACTGGTTTGGCCAGCCGCTCGACATGTCGCGCCAAGCGGTCTATACCTTGGCCTTTTTCGCGTTCTGGCTCATGACCATGGCCTCCAGTGCCCTGACCACGTTGCTGGCAATGTCGCCATTTGAGGTCAACCGTTGCCCACTGCCCGCGGACGGCCGGCCTGACGGATGCCCCAAGCAGGAAAACTGCTGTTGAACCCGCTGGATCCTGCTCAGTCGCAGGGGTTCTGGTTGTTGTTGACGATGAGCTTGAGCGCGTCGGTGTCGAGAATTCGCACGTGGCGCTGCTTGACTTCCACGATACCGTCGTCCACGAACTTCGAGAAAGTGCGGCTGACCGTTTCGAGTTTGAGGCCCAGGTAGCTGCCGATTTCCTCGCGCGTCATGCGCAGGATCAACTCGGATTGAGAAAAGCCCCTGGCGTGAAGACGCTGCACCAGATTGAGCAGGAACGCCGCGAGACGCTCCTCGGCGCGCATGCTGCCCAGCAGCAGCATGACGCCATGTTCCCGAACGATTTCGCGGCTCATGATCTTGTGGACATGGTGCTGCAGCGCCGTGACCTCGCGGGAAATTTCCTCAATGCGGTCAAAAGGCATGACGCAGACCTCGGCATCTTCCAGTGCCACGGCATCGCAGGTGTGGTGGTCGTTCACGATGCCGTCCAGGCCGATGATCTCACCGGCCATCTGGAAGCCCGTGACCTGATCGCGCCCGTCTTCGGTGGCGATGCAGGTCTTGAAGAAGCCGGTGCGGATGGCATACAGCGAGGTGAATTTCTCGCCATTGCTGAACAGGGCACTGCCACGTTTGATCTTGCGGCGCACGGCGACCACTTCCTCGATCCGGTCCAGCTCCTCGGGTTTCAGGCCCATGGGCATGCACAGCTCCCGCAGATTGCAATTGGAACAGGCAACTTTGATGGCTTGGAGGTTCATTCTTGAGAGCTCGGATCGATGGTGGGACTGTCCGTGTTGGCGGCCTCAGGGTTTGCCGGGATGTCAAACACGCTTCATTCTGACATGGCTCAAATTATGTCCGAGCGACTTCATTTTGAATTGATCCATGTCAAGGTCGCGGACATCTTCTGTCTGCATAGTACGCAAACCTAAAAGGAAGTCTGATGAGTGCCGTTTCTCCCGAGTTGTTGCGCCGCTTTGATGTGCCGGGGCCCCGCTACACCTCCTATCCCACGGCGGACCGTTTTGTCGAGGCCTTTGGTGCGGAAGATTACATCCAGGCGCTGGAGCAGCGCCGCAGCGGTGTCGCCAAGGCGATGCCGCTTTCGCTTTACGTTCACATTCCGTTTTGCGAGTCGCTGTGCTACTACTGCGCCTGCAACAAGATCATTACCAAGCACCATGAACGGGCTGAAGGTTACCTGCGTTATCTGAGCCGCGAAGTCGATCTGCACACGGCGCATGTGGGGCTGGGGCAAACGGTCTCGCAGCTGCATCTGGGCGGCGGCAGCCCGACTTTTCTGAGCGATGCGGAACTGCGTGAATTGATGGCCATGCTGCGCCGGAGTTTCACGCTGGCGCCGGGGGGGGAATACTCCATTGAAGTCGATCCGCGGACGGTCAATGCCGAGCGGCTGGCCACGCTGGCCGAGCTGGGTTTCAACCGTCTGAGCTTCGGCGTGCAGGATTTTGACCCGGAGGTCCAGAAGGCGGTGCATCGCATCCAGCCGGCCGAGCAGGTGTTTTCGCTGGTCGAGTCCGCACGACGCCTGGGATTCGAGTCCATTAACGTGGACCTGATCTACGGCCTGCCGCAGCAGACGCCGGAGTCGTTCGATCGCACGCTCGCGCAGGTGGTGCAGCTCAAGCCCGACCGCATCGCGCTGTATGCCTACGCCCACTTGCCTGAACGCTTCAAGCCCCAGCGCCGCATCATCAGCGCGGAGTTGCCCAATGGCGGCGCCAAGGTGTCGATGCTGTCGCGTTCGCTTTCCGCGTTCATGGACGCGGGCTATGTCTATGTCGGCATGGACCATTTCGCGCTGCCCAACGATGCGCTGGCCGTGGCCAAGCGGCAGGGGCGGCTGCACCGGAATTTCCAGGGCTACAGCACGCAGCCCGATTGCGACTTGATCGCGCTGGGGGTTTCCTCGATCGGCCGCGTTGGCGCCACCTACAGCCAGAATGCCAAGACGCTGGCCGAGTATTACGACCTGCTGGACCAGGGGCGCTTGCCCGTGGTGCGGGGGCTGGCCGTGTCGCGCGATGATCTGGTGCGGCGCGCCGTCATCATGGCCCTGATGTGCCAGGGGCGGGTGCAGTTTGAATCCATTGAGCTCGCATTTCTGTTGGACTTCAAGACCTACTTTGCCGCCGAATTGACCGCCTTGCGGCAGATGGCCGATGACGGGCTGGTCGAGCTGGGCGAGACCGGCATCCAGGTGACGGCCGACGGCTGGTTCTTTGTGCGCGGCATTGCCATGGTGTTCGACCGTTATCTGCAGGCTGACCGCACACGGGCACGGTTTTCCAAGATCATCTAAAAACGGTTCATGCAGACATCGCTGGCCGTGACGGCATTGCTCATGGGGCTCGCTGGCGGGCCCCATTGCATTGCCATGTGCGGCGCGGCCTGCGCAGGTATCGGCAAGGCGGCGGGCGAGCGCGGCACTGCGGCCATCTGGACGTTCCAGGTGGGCCGCGTGGCCGGCTACTCGGCAATGGGCGCACTGGCCGCGGCTTCCATGCAGGGGCTGGGCTGGTTGACGACGCAGACCGCGGCCATGCGGCCGGTCTGGACGCTGTTCCACGTGGCGGCGATGCTGGTCGGGCTGATGCTGGTCCTGCTGGCCCGGCAGCCGGTCTGGCTGGACACCACGGCCCGCCGCGTCTGGGGCCGGGTTCGGGCCTTCAATGCGTCGTGGGGCCGCGGCGCGCCGCTGGCCATTGGCGCACTCTGGGCCTTCATGCCCTGCGGCCTGCTGTACTCGGCCCTGCTGGTGGCGGCGCTCAGTGGCGGGGCGCTGGATGGCGCCATGACCATGGCGCTGTTCGCCTTGGGCAGCAGCGTGTCGCTCCTGATCGGGCCGTGGCTGTTGCTACGCCTGCGCGGCGGTGGCACGGGCGAATGGGGCATCCGCCTGGCGGGCCTGGCGCTGGCCGCCACGTCTGGCTGGGCCTTGTGGATGGGGCTGGCGCACAATGCCGCGCCTTGGTGCGTGACGCCGTGATTCGCCGGCCTTGACCCGCACGGTCATGCCGTTCGGGTTCGCGTCCCGTCCCCGCCCATCAAAGCCGTTTCACGCTGTCAACTGATCGGCCAGCAGGCGTGCCACGTGCACGGCCTCGCGCTGGGCACCATCGCGAATCTGGTGGCGGCAGCTCGTGCCGTCGGCGACCACGATCGCCTCGGGCTGCTGGCGCACAGCCGGCAACAGGCTGAGTTCGGCCATCTGCATCGACACGTCGTGGTGGCTGGCCTCGTAACCGAAGCTGCCGGCCATGCCGCAGCAACTGCTCTCGATGAGTTCCGGTTTCGCGCCCGGAATCAGCCGGAGCACGTCCAGGATGGGGCTCACGGCGCCAAACGCCTTCTGGTGGCAGTGGCCGTGCAGCAGGATCGGCTGCGTGGCGGGCCGCAGGCGAGCTTTCAGGCCTTCCAGCTGGCCGGCGGCGGCTTCGCGGGCCAGGAATTCCTCGATCAGCAGGGCCTGGCGGCTCACGGTCGATGCCGCTTCGCCCAGCCCCATGGCCAGCGCCTCGTCGCGCAGGGTCAGCAGGCAGGAGGGTTCCAGCCCGACGATGGCCATGCCCTTGTCGGCGAACGGCAGCAGGCTGTCGATGAGTTCGCTGGCCTTGGCGCGGGCCTCCTCGACCATGCCGCTGGAGAGGTAAGTCCGGCCGCAGCACAGGTGTTTGCCATCGGCCACGGCCTTGCCCGCCACATGCACCGTGTAGCCGGCGGCCTGCAACACGCGCACGGCGGCATGGGCGTTCTCGTCCTCGAAGTTGCCGTTGAACGTGTCAACGAACAGCACCACGGGCCGGGCGGCGGCCAGGACCTCGGCGCGCGTGGCCGTGGCGGGCGGCGTGTTGAAGAAGGTCCGGGTTTTCCACTCGGGCAGGCTGCGCCGTGCTGAAAACCCCAGCCACCGCTCGCCCAGTCGGGCCAGGGCCGGCACCCGGTTGCGCAGGTTCAGCAGCGGCGCGACGCGGCTGGCCCAGTGCGCGTAGTCGGGCAGGCGCGCGACGAGTTTGTCCTTCAGGGTGTGGCCGTGGGCCTTTTTGTAGTGGTGCAGGAACTCCACCTTCATCTTCGCCATGTCCACGCCGGTGGGGCAGTCGCGCTTGCAGCCCTTGCAACCCACGCAGAGGTCCATGGCCTCCTGGACGGCTTCGCTGATCAGGCCCTGGGAGCCGAGCTGGCCCGACAGCGCCAGCCGCAGCGTGTTGGCGCGGCCGCGCGTGAGGTGCTGCTCGTCGCGCGTGACGCGGTAACTCGGGCACATGGTGCCGGCGTCGAACTTGCGGCAGTGGCCATTGTTGTTGCACATCTCCACGGCCTTGGCAAAGCCCTGGGCCGCGTCGCCGCCGGTGCCCGGCGCGCTGGTGGCTTCGGTGACCGGGTCGTTCTGCACGTCCCAGGCGCTCCAGTCCAGCGCGGGCCGCAGTGGGATGACCTTGTAGGCGGGCGGGAAACGCATCAGCCGGGTGTCGTCCATCTTCGGCGGGTTGACGATGCGCTGCGGGCACAGCAGGTTGCCGGGGTCCATGATCTGCTTGATCTGGCTGAACGCCTGCGTGATCTTCGGGCCGAACTGCCACTCGATCCATTCGCCACGGCACAGGCCGTCGCCGTGTTCGCCGCTGTAGGCGCCCTTGAACTGGCGCACCAGCGCCGAGGCCTCTTCCGCGATGGCGCGCATCTTGGCTGCGCCTTCGCGCCGCATGTCCAGGATCGGCCGCACATGCAGCGTGCCCACCGATGCGTGCGCGTACCAGGTGCCCTTGCTGCCGTGCTTGCGGAACACCTGCGTCAGGCCGTCGGTGTACTCGGCCAGGTGCTCCAGCGGCACGGCGCAGTCCTCGATGAAGCTGACCGGCTTGCCGTCGCCCTTCAGGCTCATCATGATGTTGAGGCCGGCCTTGCGCACCTCCCACAGTGCTTTCTGGGGCGCGTCGTCGATCATTTCGACCACCGAGCCCGGCAGGCCGAGGTCGCCCATGAGTTCGACCAGCTGCCGGACCTTGGGCGTGATGTCGGCCTTGGAGGCTCCGGAGAACTCCACCAGCAGGATGGCGTCGGGCTTGCCGTTGTTGATGCGAGGCGACAAGGCGGTGCGCACGGTCGGCGCGAAGGCCGGGTTCTGCAGGGCCAGCTCGATCATCGTGCG
>JAHFQI010000134.1 GCA_023259355.1 Comamonadaceae bacterium | reverse complement strand
GCCCGTGGTCATCGACAACAAACCGGGTGCGGGCGGCGTCATCGGCGCGGACGCGGTGGCGAAAGCCGCACCGGACGGCTACACGGTCCTGTTCGACGCCTCGGCCTTCGTTGTGAACGGTGCGCTGCGCAAGCTGCCCTTCGACCCGCAGAAAGACTTCATTCCGGTGTCGCTCGTGGTGACCGCCCCGCAGATCCTGGTGGTCTCTGCGCAGTCACCATACAAGACGCACGCCGACCTGATTGCCGCGGCCAGGAAGTCGCCGCGGAAGCTGACCTATGCCTCCGCCGGCGCGGGCACGGCCTCGCACTTGGCTGCCGAGCTGATGAACGAGGAGGCCGGGATCGAGCTGCTGCACGTCCCGTACAAGGGGGGCGCACCGGCGCTGACGGACGTGATGACCGGCGCCGTCGACTGCTACTTTGGCAACGCCGCGTCCACCTTGCAGCATGTGACCGGCGGCAAGCTGCGCGCCATTGCCGTGACCTCCCGGGACCGCCTGAAGGCCTTGCCCGAGGTGCCCACCCTGAGCCAAAGCGGCATGCCGCGGTACGAGGTGCTCGAATGGAACGGCCTCTTCCTGCCCAAGAAGACGCCGCCCGACGTGGTCGAGCGCGTCGCCAAGGCCGTGGCCGCAGCGCTCACCGATCCCAAAGTGCGCGAGCGGCTTGTGCAAGCCGGCGTCATTCCGGTGGGCGACACGCCCAACGAGTTCGCGAAATTCATCGACCGCGAAAGCACACGCTGGCAGGGCCTGGTCAAGGCACGCGGCATCAAGCTGGATTGAGGCCGTACTGCACGGCGAAGTGATCCGCTGGCGGGTGTCCGCTTCTGGCCGCGTCGCGGTACGCGCTAATGGCTGATGGACATGACCGCCACCACTTGTATGCCACGGTGACCGAGGAAGCCACGGGCGCCGGCAACAAGATGGTCTGGGACGTGGTCGAAACCTGGCTCCAGGCGCGCGGCGGCAAGGTTTCGGCGCGCAAGCTCAACGCGCCGAAGATCACGGGCGGGTGCCGAACCCTGGGTACTCGCCTACTGCGAAACCGTAACCGTCATTTCACGGCATCGAACCAGGATCGTGTCGAGATGGCTCATGACCGTCTCGTTGTCCTGGTTGATCAGGGAAAAGCGAAGCGTGACGACACCCCGGTCCGGCTTGGATTGGGACAGCCGCCGGCTCACCCATTCCTGCTTGAGCACCACGGTGTCGTCCGGCCGAAGGGGCGCGTGGAAGCGCACCTCGTCATACCCCAGGGAGGCGATCACACTCAGAGGCGGCAGTCGGTGAATGAGCCGCTGCTTCACGGCGAGCACGTAGAGGCCGGGTGCCGTGAGACTGCCGAACGCCTTGATCCCAGCCAACTCGTCGATGTGGAAAGGGAGGGGATCCCATATCTTGGCGAAGGCCACCAGCTCGTCTCGGTCGATCCGCTGGGGTGGACTGGTCAGGCTCTGGCCCGGCTCCATATCCTCAAAAAACAGCGCCGGCGAAACCGGATTTGGCGCGGGATTCTCCCCGGTTCGTTCGCGGCCGGCCATCAGGAATGCGGTCATTGCAGTATCCATCGGTGTGTTGCCTTGATGATCTTCCTGGGTTCGTAGTACATGCTTGTCTCCTGCTTTTCTGCTTCAATGGCCACGCCTCGCGTGGCCGGGAAAACGCATTAGCGCCCGAGGAACTCGACGACCATGCGGTTGAACTTGTCCGCATGCTCCCACTGGGCCCAGTGCCCACACTGGTTGAAGATGTGCATTTCCGCGTTGGAAATACCCCAGATGACACGCAGGCCCACATCGAGTGGAACGAAGCGGTCGTCGCGACCCCAGATCACCAACGTCTGGGCTTTGATTTCCGAGAGGCGGTGTCCGTAGTCTGAGAACTGCTTGGGGTTCGCCTCCACGCTTTTGACGAAGTTCTCCAGGTGATCGCGACGCGCCAGGATGTTGGCAAGTCGCTGCTGGTAAAGCTCCTCTGTCAGGCTGCTCGCGTCATAGACGAACACGTTCATCATTCGCTTGAGGTTCTCTACCGTGGGGTCACGGTAGAGCGCGCCGATGAGCTTGATGCCCTCGGTCGGCATCGGCACGAACTGGCTGGGGCCACCGGTACCGCCACCCATGAGCACCAGCTTGGCGATGCGATCCGGGTTGGCCAGAGCAAAGGCCACGGCGCTGTGTGCCCCCATGGAGTTGCCGATGACGTGTACACGGCCGATGCTCAACGCATCGAGCAAGGCCTTGAGGCAGCGCGCGTTCAGATCCGAACGCGAACCGGTACTCAGAATGCTGTCGCTCTTGCTCCAGCCAGGACAGTCCAGCAGGACGACGCGGTACCCCGCCTGTACCAGGGGCTCAATATTGCGGTGGAAATTGGCCCATCCGCTGGCACCAGGGCCCGAGCCGTGCAGCATGACCACGGTCTGTTCGCCTTGGCCAACGTCGTTGTAGTGCAGCTTCAGCGGCTGGCCGTTTTCTTCGATGGTGATGAAGCGGCTGCTCGCCGCCTCGGTGATAGAGGTGCTCATGTGAATTCCGTGTATGTGGTGATCATTCTTGGGCAGAGGCGATCGGCGTTCAGCCCGCTTCGCTCATGACCGGCTGGGCATGCATGCGCTCATGCTCCTGCGCCTTGAGCAGGTCCAGCGCGACGTCAACAATCATGTCTTCCTGGCCCCCGACCATGCGGCGTTTGCCCAGTTCCACCAGGATGTCCACCGCCTTCAGCCCGTACTTCTTCGCCGCCACCTCCGAGTGGCGCAGGAAGCTGCTGTAGACCCCCGCATAACCCAGCGCCAGCGTCTCACGGTCCACGCGCACAGGCCGGTCCTGCAGCGGACGCACGATGTCATCGGCCGCGTCCATCAGCTTGTAGAGATCGCAGCCGTGGTCCCAGCCCAGGCGGGCAGCGGCGGCAATGAACACCTCCAGCGGGGCGTTGCCCGCGCCCGCGCCCATGCCGGCAAGACTCGCGTCCACGCGGTCGCAGCCCTCTTCCACCGCCACGATGCTGTTGGCCACGCCCAGGCTCAAGTTGTGGTGGGCGTGCATGCCGGTCTGCGTCTCGGGTTTCAAGACGTCCTTGAAGGCGCGGAAGCGGTCGCGCACGTCGTTCATGCTCAAGGCACCGCCTGAATCGACCACGTAGCAGACGGTGGCGCCATAGCTTTCCATCAGCTTGGCCTGCTCGGCCAGGCCCTGCGGCGTCTGCATGTGGCTCATCATCAGAAAGCCCACGGCTTCCATGCCGAGGTGGCGGGCGTACTCGATGTGCTGCCGGCTGATGTCGGCCTCGGTGCAGTGGGTGGCCACGCGCACGATGCGGGCACCCGCGTCGTAGGCGGCTTTCAGGTCGTGCACGGTGCCGATGCCGGGCAGCAGCAGGGTGGCGATCTTCGCGTGCTTGACGACGCTGGCCACGGCCTCGATCCACTCCAGGTCGGTGTGGGCGCCAAAGCCGTAGTTGAAGCTGCCGCCCTGCAGGCCGTCGCCATGGGCGACTTCGATGGAATCGACCTTGGCGTCATCGAGCGCCTGGGCGATCTGCCGGGCCTGGGCCACGCTGTACTGGTGGCGAATGGCGTGGCTGCCGTCGCGCAGGGTGACGTCGGAGATGTAGATTTTCTTGGGGTTCATGACGGATGTCCTCAGCCGTAGGCGGCCATGACTTGCGCGGCCTTTTGTTGCGTGGTGACCTGTCCGCTCATGCGCGCGGCCATGTGCTCGGCGGTGCGCAGGGCGGCGCTGGTCATGATGTCCAGGTTGCCGGCGTAGGCGGGCAGGTAGTGGGCGGCCCCCTCGACTTCCAGGAAGATCGAGGTCTTCAGGCCGCTCATGCGCGGCCCCACACCAGGGATGTTGATGGGGCGGTCGGCTTCGATGCGGTCGAACTGCACCTTTTGCTTCAGGCGGTAACCGGGCACGTAGGCCTGCACAGCGGCGGCCATGCGCGCCACCGATTCAGCGATGGCGGCCTCTTCAACAAACTCGCTCAAGGTGTAGACCGTGTCGCGCATGATCAGCGGCGGCTCGGCCGGGTTCATCACGATGATGGCCTTGCCCTTGGCGGCGCCGCCGACCACTTCAATCGCCTTGGAGGTGGTTTCGGTGAATTCGTCGATGTTGGCGCGGGTGCCGGGGCCGGCGCTCTTGCTGGCGATGCTGGCGACGATTTCGCCGTAGTGCACCTTGGCCACGCGGCTGACGGCCGCGACCATGGGGATGGTGGCCTGGCCGCCGCAGGTGACCATGTTGACGTTGAGTGCGTCCAGGTGGTCCTCCCCGTTGACGACCGGGATGCAGTAGGGGCCGATGGCCGCGGGGGTCAGGTCCACCAGGCGGATGCCGGGCTTGATGCTGCGCAGGAAGGCGTCGTTCCGGATGTGGGCGCCGGCGCTGGTGGCGTCGAAGACGATGTCAATGTCGGCAAAGACCGGCAGCCGGGTCAGGCCTTCCACGCCTTCGGCGGTGGTGGCCACACCCATGCGGGCGGCACGGGCCAGGCCGTCGGAGGCGGGGTCGATGCCGACCATGGCGCCCATTTCGATGTGCTGGCCGTGGCGCAGGATCTTGATCATCAGGTCCGTGCCGATGTTGCCGCTGCCAATGATGGCGGCTTTGAGTTTCTGGGTCATGTGGTTTCCAGGTTGTGGCGCAGCCATCAGGCCGCAGAGAAGCGGGTACGCACCGTGCCAACGCCCTCGATGCGCGCCTCGAAGCGGTCACCGGGGTTGACAGGCACCATGGGGCCAAGCGCGCCGCTGAGAACCAGGTCGCCCGCGCGCAAGGGCTGTCCCAGCGAGGCCAGCTTGCGCGCGAGCCACACCGCGGCGTTGAGCGGATGACCGAGGCAGGCCGCACCGCTGCCGCGGGAGACCACTTCCTCACCGCGCAGCAGGGTCATGGGGCAGAGCTTCAGGTCCAGACCGTTGAGTCTGGTTGGCACACCGCCGAGCACCACCAAGCCGCTGGAGGCGTTGTCGGCCACGGTGTCGGTGAAGCGGATGTTCCAGCCCGCGATGCGGCTGCCGACGATCTCAATGGCCGGCAGCACGTAGTCGGTGGCGGAGATGATGTCCACCAGTGTGGTGTCGGCCTCGGGCAGGTCGCGCCCGAGAACCAGTGCCACTTCGGCCTCGACCTTGGGCTGCAGGGTGCGCACCAGTGGAATTTCCTCGTCGTCGCCGAACACCATGTCAGCGTAGAGGGTGCCGAAGTCGGGCTGGTCTACCCCCAACTGCTTCTGCACCGCGGGCGAGGTCAGGCCGATCTTGCGGCCCACGATGCGGCGGCCTTGGGCCAGCGCGTGGCGGACGTTTGCCATCTGGATGGCGTACGCGGTGAGGCCTTCCGGGTCGGGGCCAATCTCGTCACGTAACGGTGCGATGGGTTCGCAGCGGGCTTCGGCAGTGCGCAGGCGTTCAGCCCACGCTTCAATGCGGGTGTCCATGGATATTCCTTTAGTGGGGCTGCTCAAGCAACATGAGCCCGAAACCGGCGATGTACTCAGGGATGGCCTGGTAATGCCGGAGGGTGCAGCGCGGCGCGTCACGGCCAAGCAACGCGCTTCTTGCCACCAGCCAGCTCTTGGATTCGTGGGCGGAACGACCCCCCTCCTGCGAGATCGAGTTCTCGGACGTCGCGCACAGTGCGTCCAGCGCAGTGATGTCTCCGGCCAGCGCGTCCATCCAGCGTTGGTCCCAGGCGGGGTTGAGCGGCTTTATGGCGCTCTGGCCTGACGCGAGCGCCATGCCGGCGGCCATCACGCGCTGGGTCTTGGCCTCGCGTTCAGCGAGGGTGGGATGTTGACGCACAGTAATGCGTTCGCGCACGGCGGGGTCCGGGTCCGACAGCATCGGCACCGGTGGTTCGTGTGAGAGACCACCCGAGCCAATGAGCAGCGTGCGGCGTGGCTCGTCGAGCAGGAAACGTCCGATGGCTTCGCCCAGCGCGCGGCACCGGCGAACGCGAGGAATGCCGGGCGGCGCTACCGCGTTGAGGAAGACCGGCACCACCGGAGGGGTGTCCAGACCTCCCCACAGAAGCTGCAGCGGTTGCGCGAATCCATGGTCCACACGCATGCGTCGCGAGAGGGCGACGTCGAAATCTTCGTCCATCAGCCGGTCCACCATGGCCTCCGCTGCGACTTCGTCGACGTTCAGATCGCCCGCTGGCGTCAGGTAGTCACCCACCGCCTGCGACCGGGTGCCGATGCAGAAAGGCGGCATCAGTTCGTTGAAGAACCCGTTGTAGTGGTCCGGCGCCACCAGCACGACCAGTTGCGGATCGAACGCCAACACCTTCTCACGCGCGGCAGCGATGGCACCTTGCAGTTCGCGCTCCACCTCCGGCCTGATGGGGTTGAGCCCCAGCAGCGGTGTGTGCGACATGCCCAGAAAAACCCGGGCGCTCATGCACGCTCCAGCGACGTGGCCAGGATGGTCGACAAGGCCTTCGCAAGCTCGCGCCGTGCCCCATCCGCATCGCCAACGCCCGTGCGCTGGCGCCAGGCGACGACGCCGTCGGGACGGACCAGCAGAGCGCCGGCTTCCTCGATTTCACGCACCGCATGCCAATTGCAATAGACGTCTTGCGCGCCCATCGTGCCGATGACCAGCGCGTCCAAATACGGAAGGTCCAGCATCTTGGCAGCTTGAACCCAGGCCTGGCCGGCGATACCGGTCACCAGTGTGAAGCGGGCTTTGCCCACGAGGTCCAGGGTGGACACGCGGCGGCCGCCAGCGCCGATCATCCAGGCGTGGGGGATCTTGGCGCCCGGCCGTGTGGTGGCCTGCAGATAAAGCTGGGGGTCGCGCTCCCACACCTCGTCGCCAGCCTGTGGGTCGGGGATGACCGCACCGGAAACGCACCGCTGATTCAGTTCCACGCCCTGGGCGTTGTACTCGTAGTTCTTGAGGTCCAGCGCCTTGGCCAAGGACTCGCGGCGTGCGACACCCTCGGGGCCAGGGGCCGCCAGCTTGGCCAGGCCTGCCGCCACCGGATCGGGAGCTTCCTTGTCGCGGAAGCACTGGTTCAACGGACCGTAGTCCACGCGGGACTGGTTGGCACGCTTGACGATCTGCTCGCCCACTGGCGCCCGTTCCAGTGTGTAGGAATCCAGCAGCTTCTCGCCGGCATGGCCTTTGACCACGTAGGCCAGCTTCCAGGCCAGGTTGAAGGCGTCCTGCATGCAGGTGTTGGAACCCAGTCCGCTTGACGGCGGGTGGCGGTGCACCGCGTCGCCGCCGCAAAACACCCGGCCCTTGGAGTACACGGGGGCATGGGCCTGGTTGACGTGCCACACTGAGGTGGTCTCGATGTCGATTTCCAGGTTGGGGTCGCCCACCAGGAGGCGGACTTTTCTCAGAATCTCCTCCGGCGAGAAGTCAGGCTCACCTTGCTCCATGTCGAAACCCCAGCCCGCGATCCATTTGTTCCAGGGATCGATGGCACGGAGCAGGCCCATGCCGATCTCGCCGAACGCCGCATTGGAAGTGACGATCCAATACAAGATGCTGGGCCGGTGGGCGACGTAGCGCGTCAGGTCGGCACGGAACAGCACGTAGGCGGTGGCGGCGCGGGCCAACTGGCCTTCAACCTTGAGGCCGGCGTCGTCCATGACCTTGGATCTGGCGCCATCGGCACCGACCAGGTAGCGGGCGCGCACCTGACGCTCCAGACCCGTATGCACATCACGCAGCGAAACCGTAACGCCTGTGGCGTCCTGCTCATGGCCGAGGTACTCGGTGTTGAAGGACAGCACCGCGCCTTGGGCCGCCGCATGCTTGACCAGGATCGGCTCCATCTTGTCCTGCGGGATGTCCAGCATCGGACAGGGGCTGCCTTGCAGGTAGTCGCCGACGCGCTTGTCACCTGTGCCCCAGGTGCGCAGCCGGGCGATCTCCGGGCCGGCCAGACTGGTGGTGAACAAGGTGTCTCCCATCCACTCCCATGGCGTGGCTTCGCGTCGGGCGTCCTCCTCAACACCCAAGTCGCGCAACACTTCGACGGCGCGCTGGTTGGTGATGTGGGCACGCGGGGTGTTGGCTGTCCAGTTGTAGCGGTTCACCATCTGGACACGCACGCCGTGGCGCGCCAAGGCGAGTGCGGTGGTCGCGCCCATCGGGCCGGAGCCGATGATGAGAACGTCAGTTTCTTCGGTTGGTTTCATGATGGCTTTCCTCAATTCATTTCAAGGTGGCTTGGATCACCGCGCCGTACGCGTCGATGTCGCGAAGCAGGCGTGCGGACAGGTCGGCAGGCTCGGAGGGATAGGGATCGCCGGAGGCGATCATCTTTTCGCGCATAGCGGGCAGCCGAAGCGCCGCGTTGATCTCTCGGGAGAGACGATCGATAACCTGCTGCGGCGCGCCGGCCGGTGCCACAAAGAACAGGTAGTTGGAGATGGCCAGACCCGGGTAGCCGGCTTCGGCCAAGGTGGGTACATCGGGCAGCAGCGGGTGGCGCTGGGCGCCCAGCGTTGCCAGGGCCACCAGCTTGCCCGCACGAATGTGTTGCTGCGCGTAGTGGACTGGCATCACCATCGTGTCGATCTGGCCGGCCAGCAAATCGGTCGCTGCCGGTGCCAGGCCTTTGTACGGAACGTCGACGAAGGTTCCGCGCGTCAGGTTGTTCAACTGGTGCATGTGGATGAACCACGGACTGCCGGTACCCATCGTGCCGAAGTTCATGCCCGTGCCTTTGGTCGAAAGGGCCACCAACTCCTTGACGTTGCGGGCCGCGACCTTGGGATTGACCACCAGGACCAAAGGCACCTGGATCATCCCCGCGACGGGCACGAAGTTGCGCACGGCGTCGTAAGGCACCCTGGCGCCGAGGATGTCGGCCGATTTGGGCATCTTGGCCATGGCATGGTTGATGGCGTGCGAGTCGGACACCACACCCAGCGTGTAACCATCGGCTGGAGCACGGGCCACCACCTCGGTCCCGATGATCGACGAGGCACCGGGACGGTTGTCCACGATGATGGACTGCTTGATGTTGGCGGATACGGCTTCGGCAATCGCACGGGCTGCAGTGTCGGCATTGCCGCCCACCGGGTACGGCACGATGATGCGCAGGGGTTGGCGTGCTGGCCATTCCTGGGCCAAGGCGGGCTGAGCCAGAGCCATGCCGAGGCTCAAGGCGGCCATGGTGAATATTTCGCGACGGTTGATCGACATGTGGTTTCCTGAACAGTTGGGATTGATCACTCTCCGCAGGTATTCCTGCAGTGAGGCGCAGTGTCCAGGGGGTGGCGGATCCCGTATAGTGTGTGCACAGAGTGCACCATGAAGAGTTCTACAGCCATCGATGACGCCTCCTCCTACAGGGAGGTCCGTGGGTTGACCCGGGGACTGGCGGTGCTGCGCGCCCTGAACGAGATGCCTGGGGGAATAGGGACCGTGGCCGGCCTTGCGCGCACAACGGGCATTCACCGCACCACAGTCAAGCGACTTCTGGAGACCCTGCGCGCGGAGGGTTTCGTCCACCAGAAGGACGAAGGCACGTCCTATTCCCTGGGCTTTGAGGTGCGGCGTTTGTCCGAGGGTTACGTTGCCGCCGACTGGATCGACCAGGTGGCCGCGCCGGCGATGCGGGAACACCTGAGAGCGCTCTCATGGCCCAGTGATCTGGCGACACCCGACGGTGGCTTCATGATCGTGCGGGAGTCCACGCACCGAGCCAGCCTGCTGTCACAACACCGCGCCACCATCGGCATCCGCGTTCCCATGCTGGTTTCGTCTCTCGGGCGCGCATGGTTGAGTTGGTGCGCCGAGGAGGAGCGCGAAGCCACCCTGGCCCTGCTGCGAAGCCGCACGGACTCGATCGGCAAGATGGCACATGACAGTGAATACGTGAAGCGGATCATCCGGGAAACCCGCAAACGCGGCTACGCGATGAACCGTGGTGAATGGGCGTCGGAAGCCAGCGTGATTGCCATTGCCTTCCCGATCCTGGTCGGCCACCATGCAATTGGAGCAATCAACCTCGTCCTCCAGCGCAACGCCATGTCCGAGCGGGAGATCGCCATCCGATACGTCCCACTGCTGCGGACTCTCGCTGAGAAGATCTCAGCGGGGGTAGCCAGCTCGACCCGTGGATAACACCAATGTTGATAGGGGTTACGGGTAAACCCTTTGTTTTCCCCGTTGGGCCTCCCGATCTCCCCGATTCCGAGTGGCCGCCCTGTGTCCCAGCGACAAGCTGCACAGGCCCCAAGCTCCTTCGCATCGAGCGAGCGCAATCAAATCGGACCGAATCGGGGTCGGCCCTAGGATCAGTCTGCGAAGCCCGACCCCCTACGGCTGCCCCACCCGGCACCCATAACTCGAAGCTTGCAGCCGATCGCCACCGGTGTAGTGCGGGTAAGCCGGATACCGGCACATCGGGCGCGAGGACTGGACGGCAAAGGGTGGCAGGGGTGCCGTGCTCGTCTGCACGAGTGCATCGGGCGGTGCGTCGCCCGTGCTCACCCACCGATCGAGGGGGTCGAGCAGGTCCACCATCGTGGGCACGGCGGTCTTGTCGGTCACGGAGCGCGCGTTGCCCGTGTGCGTGGAGGCCGGCGACACATACAGGCGAACCGAGCGGTCCGTGGCAGCCGGGCCGAAGCGGGCCTGCAGGGCCTGGTGGTACTCGATGCCCATCAGCGGGCTTTGCGCGCGGTCGGCGGCGTTCTCGCGGAGGATGAGTTTGCCGCCGCGGGCGAAGAAGGCGCTGAGGTCCGGGTTGGTGGAATCGATCAGGGCCGAGGTCTGCTGCACGCGCGCCGCGAAGGCTTCG
This sequence comes from Comamonadaceae bacterium, assembly GCA_023259355.1. Lineage (GTDB taxonomy): Bacteria > Pseudomonadota > Gammaproteobacteria > Burkholderiales > Burkholderiaceae_C > JAHFQI01. The sequence continues at coordinate 464 of JAHFQI010000134.1, read as the reverse complement.
GGCCGGTAGCCGCGCACATCGAACTGCGCGTTGCGCGCGATCGCGTAGCGGATCCAGTTGCTGCCATAGAGCCACTGCGTGGCGGCCGTCGATGCGGCAGGCGGTGCCGTGGGCGCGGCGCTGCCCGTGACCCAGCGCACCAGGTTCAGGGCGGAGGGGCCGTCGAGGCTGTCCTCATGGCCCCAGAGCCACTGCGGGTAGCTGGTGAGGCCGTTGGCCAGCGGGAACGGGAAGCGGTAGGGCGTGTGGACGCTGCGCAGCAGCGCGAGTTCGGCGTCCGACAGGCAGTGGGCGCCCGCGTCGGCGCCATTGGGGCAGCGCAGGGGCTGCAGGTCCACCTTGCCCTGGCAGGCCAGGTAGTTGTTGACCACGCCGTCGGCCAGGCCGTCGAGTGCGTCGCAGGCGTCCGAGGTGGCCTTGGCGATCAGGGGCGTCTTGGCGGCGTCGAGCCAGTCGGTGAACTG
>JAHFQI010000005.1:24598-46680 GCA_023259355.1 Comamonadaceae bacterium | reverse complement strand
GGCCTCCCAATCGGCCGCCGCCACGGCATTGTCCTGGCGCTCGCCGCTCAGGGTGTGACAGGCCGCATCGACCGCCGCCACCGCGCCGCGCAGACGAAGGTAGAGCGTGCCCACGCCCGCGTCGGCCACCCAGCGACTGGCATTGAGCGGCAGCGGCTGGCCGCCCCAGGTGTTGAGCCACTGCAAGGCGTCGGCCTGGCTGCATTCAAATCGGAGCGTGGCCTCGGCCGGTGCCACCGGCAGCACCTTGAGGCTGACCTCGGTGATCACCCCCAGCGTGCCCCAGGCGCCCGCCATGAGGCGCGACACGTCGTAACCCGCCACGTTTTTCATGACCTGGCCACCGAATGTGAGCAGCTCACCCCGGCCGTTGAGCAGCTGCAGCCCCAGCACGTAGTCGCGCACCGCGCCGACGCTGGCCCGCGCGGGCCCGGACAGCCCCGCCGCCACCATGCCGCCCACGGTGCCGCCGGCGCCGTGGCGCGGCGGCTCGAACGGCAGACACTGGCCACGCCCGGCCAGCGCGGCTTCCAGGTCGGCCAGCGGTGTGCCGCCGCGCGCCGTGACCACCAGCTCACTGGGCTCGTAACTGGTGATGCCGCGCCACGCGGTGGTGTCGAGCACCTCGCCCGAGAGGCGCTGGCCCCAGAAGTCCTTGGTGCCACCGCCCCGGATGCGCAGCGGCGTGGCGCCGGCAGCGGCAGTGCGGACGGCATCGATCAGGTATTGAAGGGCAGGGTCTTGCATGGGAAGGCATGGTACGCCGGGCCCGATGCGGGCGCCCTGAATTTTTTGAACACCGGACATGCGATTTTTTTGCCCGTGCAGCGTCCAAAAAAAAGGCCCACCGAAGTGGGCCAAATATCCAAGGAAGACTCTCGCAATAAAAAGAGAGGGGTCGCGGCGAGGGTCGCCGCGACCGGGCCAGCCGTTTAGCGGCTGTAGGCGGTTTCGCCGTGGGACGTGATGTCCAGGCCTTCGCGCTCGTCTTCTTCCGCCACGCGCAGACCGATGGTCAGGTCCACGATCTTGTAGGCGATGAAGGACACCACGCCGGACCAGACCACGGTGGTCAGCACGGCCTTGGTCTGCACCCAGACCTGGGCACCGATCGAGTAGTCGGCAGCGGTCACGGCCGTGGCAGTCACCCAGTCGGCAACAAAGCCGGGGCCGCCCAGCGACGGGCTGTTGAACACGCCGGTCAGGATGGCGCCCATGATGCCGCAGATGCCGTGCACGCCGAACACGTCGAGCGAGTCGTCCGCGCCGAGCATCTTCTTCAGGCCGTTCACACCCCACAGGCCGGCAAAGCCCGACAGGAAGCCGATGACCAGCGCACCGCCGATGCCGACGTTGCCGGCAGCCGGCGTGATGGCAACCAGGCCTGCGACGGCGCCGGAAGCGGCACCCAGCATCGACGCCTTGCCACGCATCAGCGCTTCACCCACGCACCAGGCGAGGATGGCGGCAGCCGTCGCGCCAAAGGTGTTGATGAAGGCCAGGGCGGCGAAGCCGTTGGCTTCCAGCGCGGAGCCGGCGTTGAAACCGAACCAGCCCACCCACAGCAGCGAGGCACCAACCATCGTCAGCGTCAGGCTGTGCGGGGCCATGGCTTCCTTGCCGTAACCGATCCGCTTGCCCACCATGAAGGCGCCCACCAGGCCGGCAACAGCCGCGTTGATGTGCACCACGGTGCCGCCGGCGAAGTCCAGCGCGCCCCACTGCCAGACCATGCCGGCCTTGGCGTTCATGGCATCGACCACTTCCTTGCCGGTGTAGGCGTCCGGGCCCATCCAGAACCAGACCATGTGCGCGATCGGCGCATAGCTGAAGGTGAACCACAGCACCATGAAGGCCAGCACGGCGGAGAACTTCATGCGTTCGGCAAAAGCACCGACGATCAGCGTGCAGGTGATGCCGGCGAACGTGGCCTGGAAGGCGGCAAACACGATCTCGGGAATCACGACACCCTTGCTGAAGGTCGCGGCGTTGGCGAAGGTGCCGGCGGCGTTGTCCCAGATGCCCTTCATGAACAGCCGGTCGAAGCCACCGATGTACGCGTTGCCCTCGGTGAAGGCCAGGCTGTAGCCGTAGATGAACCACAGCACCACGATCAGCGAGAACGTGACCATGACCTGCATCAGCACCGACAGCATGTTCTTGCTGCGGACCAGGCCGCCGTAGAACAGCGCCAGACCGGGCACGGTCATCAGGATCACCAGCAGCGTGGAGACCATCATCCAGGACGTGTCGCCCTTGTTGGGCACGGGTGCCGGCGGCGCAGAGGCAGAGGCAGCCGGCGCAGCAGCGGCGGGTGCGGCGGCCACTGCAGCAGCAGGGGCCGGCGTGGCCGCCGAAGCGGCCGCGTCGGCGGGCTTGGCTTCAGCGGAAGCCGCGACAGCGGCAGGCGCCGCGGCGGGAGCCTGGGCCATGACGGTGGCACCGCCTATCAACAAGCCGAGTCCCAGCGCGAGGGAGGCAAGCAGTTTTTTCATTTCAATGTCCTCTTGTAAGGGGCTGGCGCTTAAAGCGCTTCCTTGCCGGTTTCACCGGTGCGGATGCGAACGACCTGCTCGAGGTTGTAGACAAAGATCTTGCCGTCGCCGATCTTGCCGGTGCGGGCAGCGCCCTCGATGGCTTCGATCACGCGCTCGACCAGATCGTCCGCCACGGCGGCCTCGATCTTGACCTTGGGCAGGAAGTCCACGACGTATTCCGCGCCGCGGTACAGCTCGGTGTGGCCCTTCTGACGACCAAAGCCCTTGACTTCGGTCACGGTAATGCCCTGCACCCCCATGCCGGAGAGGGCTTCACGCACCTCGTCGAGCTTGAAGGGTTTAATGATGGCGGTAACAAGTTTCATGGTTGGCTCCTTGAGCGCGGTGATCAGAAGCTGTACTTGACGCCCAGCACCAGCGTGTCGTCGGCGATGAACTTGCCGGTGTTCGAAACGAAGGTGTTGGTGTAGAAGGCCCGCTTGCCATTCGAACCGATGGCCGCGACGCTGGCCGACAGGCCGTTGCCGAAGTCCTTGGACAGCGTGAGCGCGTAGTCGGTGTAGTTGGCGATCGACGTGTTGGAAACCTTCTGATGACCCACATGCGGGGTCAGCGAGAAGCCATTGCCCAAGTCAATCGCAGCGCTCAGGTCCAAGTAGCCGCTGCCCGAGCTGTGCAGGTTGCCCAGGAAGTCGCCGGCGCTGCGGTTGTACTTGGCGGTGAACATCCCGTAGGTCAGGGCGCCGTAGTACTCATTGGTGTCGGCCTTGGAGAAAGCACCAGCACCCGGCGTGCCGGCGGCGCCGGAGTTGTTGCCCGGGTAACGGTAGGTGATCACGCCCACATCAAAAGTCAGATCTTTGGCGATTTCGCCCTTGTAGCCGCCATAGAGGTCCAACTCGTACGAACCCTTGGTCGCACCGTTGAAATCCTTGACCCACTTCACATTGGACGCCCAGGCGCCGAGGTAAAAACCGCTCTTGTGCGCGAAGTCAATACCGCCCTGAACAGCCGGCTTCTTGGAAGTCTGCGAGATGCCGCGGAAGCGGTAATCCGACACGGCACCCACGTTGTACGACAACGTGTAATCAGGTTCAGGAGCTTTGGTCTGGGCCAAAGCAGTGCCCGACACGATCACCACGGCGGCCGCAATGGCCAGTTTGCTGAAGGAAACGGATTTCATCTAAAAAGCTCCATGCTGAGTTGAAAAAGGGATGTAACCCTTAAGCACACACCGTGCCAGATTCACCCTCATTGGAGGGCCCGGCGCCTGTAGACCTCTTAGCATGCTTGCGTTACCATATCTGTATGAATACACAGTATGCACGCGGTTGGTGCGGTCAAGGCACGATTTCTCGCCACGCACCGCACCAAGTCAGGGCGAAATAATTATGAGCCTGTCTTTGGTGCAAAGTCGAGCCCTGCTGGGCCTGGAAGCGTCGCCCGTGACCGTCGAGGTGCACCTGGCCAACGGGCTGCCCAGCTTCACGCTGGTGGGTCTGGCGGACGTGGAAGTCAAGGAGGCGCGTGAGCGCGTGCGTTCGGCCCTGCAGAACGCCGGACTCGAATTTCCCCATAACAAACGCATCACCGTGAACCTGGCGCCGGCCGACCTGCCCAAGGATTCCGGCCGGTTCGACCTGCCGATCGCGCTGGGCATCCTGGCCGCGAGCAGCCAGATCGACGCCGCGCGGCTGGCGGGCCACGAGTTCGCGGGTGAACTCTCGCTGTCGGGCGAACTGCGCCCGGTGCGCGGCGCGCTGGCCATGAGCCTGGCGCTACACCGCCAGCAGGTTGCCACCAAACTGGTGCTGCCCCCGGCCAGTGCCGAGGAAGCCGCGCTGGTGCCGGGCGCGCAGGTGTACCGTGCGCGCCACTTGCTGGACGTGGTGCGGCAGTTTCTGCCCGAATCCGCGAACCCCGACGCCGCCCCGGACGGCGGGGACGGCTGGGCGCGGCTGTCGCCCACACCACTGCCGGAAGCCGCCAGCTACGCGGACCTGGCCGATGTCAAAGGCCAGGCCGGGGCCAAGCGCGCACTGGAGATCGCCGCCGCCGGCGGCCACAGCCTGCTGCTCGTTGGCTCGCCAGGCTCGGGCAAGTCGATGCTGGCGCAGCGTTTTGCCGGGCTGCTGCCGCCCATGACAGTGACGGAAGCGCTGGAAAGCGCGGCCGTGGCCAGTCTGGGCGGGCGTTTTTCGCTCGCGCACTGGGCCCAGCGGCCCACCGGCAGCCCGCACCATTCGGCCAGCGCGGTGGCGCTCGTGGGGGGAGGCTCGCCGCCGCGGCCTGGCGAAATCTCGCTCGCGCACCATGGCGTGCTGTTTCTCGACGAACTGCCCGAATTTCCCCGCGCCGCGCTGGAAGCCCTGCGCGAGCCGCTGGAAACCGGCAGCATCACCATTTCACGGGCGGCGCGGCGCGCCGAGTTTCCGGCGCGCTTCCAGATGATCGGCGCCATGAACCCCTGCCCCTGCGGCTACCTGGGCTCCACGCTCAAGGCCTGCCGCTGCACGCCCGACCAGGTGCTGCGTTACCAGGGCAAGCTGTCGGGCCCGCTGCTCGATCGGATCGACCTGCATGTGGAGGTGCCCGCGCTGCCGCCGGCCGACCTGCTGGACGCCCCGCCCGGCGAGGGCACCGCCAGCATCCGGGTGCGCTGCACCGAAGCGCGCGCCCGCGCCGTCGCGCGGCAAGGCAAGGCGAACCAGGCGCTGCAGGGCAAGGAAATCGACGAACACCTGGCGCTCGACCCGGCCGCAGCGAAATTCCTCAACACCGCCGCCGCGCGGCTGGGCTGGAGCGCGCGCAGCACGCACCGGGCGCTCAAGGTGGCGCGCACGATCGCCGACCTGGCCGGCGCGCAAACCACCCAGGTCGCGCACGTGGCCGAGGCCGTGCAGTACCGGCGGGCGCTGCGCGGCGCCTGAAGGCGCGCGTCGCCATGGCCGTCTCCGGGTCGCGCCGCTCACCGGAACGACAGGGTCCGGCGGCCGGACCTGGCGCCGGGGTCATCCGCGGATCGTGCGGATGGTCTTGCTCGCGTCGGGTGCGATGAGCCGCAGCTCCTGAAGCAGCTGGTGCAGCGTTCCCGCCGCATCCAGGCCCGACACCGGCAGGAGGCCCAGCGCGACGTGAAAACGCAGCGTTGCGCCGCCGGTTGCCGCACTGGCGCTGCGCAGGCCCTGGGCGACGGCGTGCGTGGCCATGGCATTGGCCTCTTCGGGCGTGCAGGGGCTTTCCATCAGCAGGGCGAACTGGCAGTCCCCCACGCGCGCCACCGTGTCGATGTCGCGCACCACGGCCTTGAGCAGCGCGGCCGCAAGGACCAGGGCGCGGTCCAGCCCCTCGCGGCCCTGCTCGCGCGCCAGGGTCGCGTGGTTCGCCAGCTCCACCACCATCAGCGCAAACGGGCGACCCGACCGCGCGCGTTCGAGCGAAATCTGCAACTGCCTGAGCAACTTGCGTCGCGAGCCCAGGCCGGTCAGCGGGTCGGTCACCGACAGCGCGCGGGCGCGGGCGCGGGATTCGGTCAGCTCGGTCAGGCGGCGGTTCAGGCCGTAAAACAGCAGCGGCATTTCCAGGGCCGAACCCAGCATCAGCCCGTATTCCGAAAGAAAGCCCGATGGAAACAACCCGAAGTTGCGTGCCACGGGGAAAGCGCCACCGATGACCACCAGCGAAAAACCGGCCGCCACCCAGCGGCTGTGGCGATCGCCGCGGGCCATGGCCAGCGCCAGCAGCAGCATCACCAGCGCCACGGACAGAATCAGCAGGTACATGCTCAGATCGAACCCCGTCAGGGTGGGCACGAACACGTCGAAGGCCGCCACGGCCATCAGGGCAAAGGTGACCCCCACCGCCAGGCGGTCCAACAGCGTCGAGTACTGCCGCGGCGTGGCAATGGTGCGCACGAACCAGGCGCCCGTGGCGCCCGCGAGCATGGGCATGAAGAAGGTCATGGGGTTGTTCAGGGGAGGCCACTCGGGCCACAGCAGCATCCCGCCGGCCCCGGTGATGCCGGCCTGCCCCAGCGCCATGGTGGCGACATGGAGCACATAGGTGCCGAAGCCGCGGTCCCGGTACACCAGCGCATTGGCCGTGGCGACCACGATGGCCAGCGCGGCCAGACCGAAGTAGGCGCCCAGGAGCAGCAGCGTCTGCTGCTCCTGCTCGACCAGGTCGGTTTGCGTCTTGAGAAACAGCGCCCCCGAAAACGGCACACGCTCATGCCGGATGCGCAAAAAGTAGACGACCTCCCGCCCTGCTTCGCGGCTCAGCGAAAAAACCGGCTTGCGCCCACGCTGCGGCCACTCCGCCTGCGGCACGCGGTCTCCAGCACGCTGCACGACCCACAGGCCGGCGGCGTCGCGGTAGTACAGCGCCACGTCGTCCACACCGGGCATGGCCAGTTCCAGCTGCCAGTGCACGGACTGGACCGGCGACCGAGCGACAAAGCGGATCCAGAGCGCGTCTTCACCGACCAGTACCGCCTGGTGTCCAGCCGGACGGACGGCAAAAGGCAACGCGGCCTGCTGGCGTTCGAGATCCTCAGCACCAAGGCGTCCGCCCCGGTCGATCAGGAATTGGCTGGCGCCAGCCAGCGGCACCGCGGACGTGGCCGTCGAGAGGTTGACGCCCGGCGGCAGCGGCTCCCCGCGCGCCACGCCCGTACCCAGCAGCAGGGCGCAGGTCCAGCAAAAAAGGGCCAGCGCCGCCAGCATCCGGCCTGCGGCAAAGTGGAGAAATGGGGGCGAACCGGTCAGGCACATGTTGCTATTGTGGTGGACACCGGACCCGACCGGCCGAGACACCCTGAAGCACCCGGAGGGGCTGCACAGCCACCCGAGCGAACTCAAAGGTTCGGCGCCAGCCAGCGCTGCAGCTCCTCGCGCGCCACATGGCTGCGCGCCGCCAGATCCTGCGCCTGGTCTTCGCCGATCTTGCCGACGTTGAAATACGTGCTTTGTGGATGGCTCAGCATGAAGCCGCTGACGCTGGCGGCCGGCGTCATGGCCAGGCTGTCGGTCAGGCCCATGCCGATGTCGCCGCACTGCAGCAGTTCGAACATGCCGCGCTTGACGCTGTGGTCCGGGCAGGCCGGGTAACCGGGCGCGGGGCGGATGCCACGGTATTTCTCGGCGATCATGGCCTCGTTGTCCAGCGCTTCCTGCGGCGCATAGCCCCACAGGTCGGTTCGCACGCGGTGGTGCAGGCACTCGGCAAACGCCTCGGCCAGCCGGTCGGCGAGCGACTTGAGCATGATCGCGGAATAGTCATCATGGTCGTCCATGAAGGCCTGCTCCTTCTTCTCCACACCCAGGCCGGCGGTCACGGCGAACACGCCCACGTAGTCCGGCGCCACGCCTTTCGGCGCCACGAAATCGGCCAGGCAGCGGCTGGGGCGCATCACGCCGTCGATCTCCTGCTTCTCGGCCTGCTGGCGCAGGCCGTGCCAGGTCAGCGCCACCTGGCTGCGGGACTCGTCCGTGTAAAGCTCGATGTCGTCGTCATTGACCGTGTTCGCCGGGTACAGGCCGATCACCGCGCTGGCGCTGAGCCAGCGGCCTTCGATCAACCGCTGCAGCATGCGCTTGCCGTCGGAGAACACGCGCTGCGCCTCGGCGCCGACGACCTCGTCTTTCAAAATGGCCGGGAACGGGCCCGCCAGGTCCCAGGTCTGGAAGAACGGGCCCCAGTCGATAAAACGCGCCAGCTCGGCCAGGTCGAAGTTCTTGAACACACGCCGGCCGATGAACTTCGGCGTCGGCGGGGTGTAGCCGCTCCAGTCGACCGGCGTCTTGTTGGCGCGGGCCTTGGCCAGCGGCCACAGCGGCACCTGCTTCTTGTTGGCGTGCTGCTGACGCACCTTGTCGTAGTCGGCATTGAGCTCGGCGATGTACTTCGCCGCCTGGTCGCTCAGCAGGCCCTGCGCCACGCTGACGCTGCGCGAGGCGTCGGGCACGTAGACCACCGGGCCTTCGTAATGCGGCGCGATCTTGACGGCCGTGTGCACCCGGCTGGTGGTGGCGCCGCCGATCAGCAGCGGAATCTTCCGGATGCGGAAGTGGTCGTCCTTCTGCATTTCGCCGGCCACGTACTGCATCTCCTCCAGGCTGGGCGTGATCAGCCCCGACAGGCCCACGATGTCGGCGCCCTCCACCTTGGCCCGTGCCAGGATTTCATGGCAGGGCACCATCACGCCCATGTTGACCACCTCGAAGTTGTTGCACTGCAGCACCACGGTCACGATGTTCTTGCCGATGTCGTGCACGTCGCCCTTGACGGTGGCGATGATGATCTTGCCCTTGGCTTTCACGTCCTCGCCGGCCGCGGCCTGCAGGCGCTTTTCTTCCTCGATGTAGGGAATCAGGTGCGCGACGGCCTGCTTCATCACGCGGGCCGACTTGACCACCTGCGGCAGGAACATCTTGCCCTGGCCGAACAGGTCGCCGACGATGTTCATGCCGTCCATCAGCGGGCCTTCGATCACGTGCAGCGGCCGGCCGCCCTTGGCCAGGATCGCCTGGTAGGCGCTTTCGGTGTCTTCGGTGATGAACTCGGTGATGCCGTGCACCAGCGCGTGCGAGAGGCGCTGCTCGACCGTGCCGGCGCGCCATTCGTTCTTCTTGCTGTCGTCCTTGGCCGCGCCCTTGGCGTTTTCCGCGATCTCGACCAGGCGCTCACCGGCGTCCGGGCGGCGGTTCAGCACCACATCCTCGACCCGCTCGCGCAACTCGGGCTCCAGGTCGTCATAGACGCCGACCATGCCCGCGTTGACGATGCCCATGTCCATGCCCGCCTGGATCGCGTGGTACAGGAACACGGTGTGGATGGCCTCGCGCACCGGGTCGTTGCCGCGGAAGGAAAAACTCACGTTCGAGACACCGCCCGACACCTTGGCGCCCGGCAGGTGCTGCTTGATCCAGCGCGTGGCGTTGATGAAATCGACCGCGTAGTTGTTGTGCTCCTCGATGCCGGTGGCGATGGCGAAGATGTTGGGGTCGAAGATGATGTCCTCGGGCGGGAAATCGACCTCGTCCACCAGGATGCGGTAGGCGCGCTCGCAGATCTCCACCTTGCGTTCGTAGGTGTCGGCCTGGCCCTTCTCGTCAAAGGCCATCACGACGGCCGCCGCGCCGTAACGCTTGACCAGGCAGGCCTGGCGCTTGAATTCGTCCACGCCTTCCTTCATGCTGATCGAGTTGACGATGCCCTTGCCCTGGATGCAGCGCAGGCCGGCCTCGATCACGCTCCACTTGGAGCTGTCCACCATGATGGGCACGCGCGCGATGTCGGGCTCGCCGGCGATCAGGTTCAGGAAGCGCACCATGGCGGCCTGGCTGTCGAGCATGGCCTCGTCCATGTTGATGTCGATCACCTGCGCGCCGTTTTCCACCTGCTGGCGCGCCACGGCCAGGGCTTTCTCGAACTCGCCGTTCAGGATCATGCGGGCGAAGGCCTTGGAACCGGTGACGTTGGTGCGCTCGCCGATATTGACGAACAGGGCGCCGGCGCCGATCGACACCGGCTCCAGGCCGGACAGCTTCATCGGGGGGACATCCGGCACGGCGCCCGCGGGGGTCGTGGAGGAAAAAGAGGAATCGGACATGCAACTCACCTGGAAAAATGCCAAACAGGTGAGCGTCGTTGCGTCCCGGCGAACGGGGTCCAAGCCTGACGAAAGCCCCGGCGGGTGCTCTCGCTGCAACGCTCCTTGGAAGCCACGGATTTTACCGGACAAGCCCTTGACCTGTCTGCGGAAGGAATCCGGCGTGCCGGCCGAGCATGAAATACACCGTTACGACGCTTGCAAGGTGCAATTGACAGCCACGCCGGCCGTCCGCGACAATTTCCCTGGGTTCAGGTGTTCGCCGGAGCCTAGCCCATCCCCTGAACCGACTGCCCATGTGAAGCCTTCCAGGCCGATCCCCGACACCAGCCCTTCGCGCGACGAGTTGTGCCGCCGCATTGACGACGAACTGGCGCGCCTGGGCGAGGTTGAAGTCAGCGCCTGGATGGTGGCGCAGCCCCCTCCGCCACCGGCTTCGGAACTTGAAAACGGGCGCGCGCGGGCGAGCGACGTGGAGGTGGATGCCGCGCTGGGCGCCCTGCTCTGGCGGGCCAGGGGCGAGATGCATGAAGCGCCCTGTTTCCATGCCATGGGCGCCGATGCCATGCTGGTCGCGGTGCTGAGACACCGCGACCGTCACGTCGGCGTGCGCCCGCTGATCGCCGTCGACGAGCTGGACCAGTTCACGCTGCGCCGACGCCCGGTGTCGGCGGACGACATCCCCCCCGGCTACCGCCGCACGAGCACGGCAGCCCTCCTCTGGCGCTTCGCCTTGTTCGACAGGGACGGTGAGCAGGCCTTGCCGCGCGAGTACCGCCTGCGGTCGATGCGGCTGGGGCCGCTGCCGCCGCTTGATCGTTCGCTGGTCGCCGGGCGGCACTTCAAGCTGATGAAATCGCTCCAGGACCGCGCCCGCAGCTTTGAAGAGCTGCGCGCGATCACCGACCTCAGCGCCGGGCAGCTCAGCCGCGACCTGGGAGCGCTGCTGCTGGTGGGCAGCCTGGTCGTCGCCTGAGATGGCCCTCAACCCCGCCCGGTAACGGGCCGGCCGCCAGCGCTCAGGTCACGGCTTCCCGGTAGAACACGCCCGCCGACGGCACGCTGCGACCCGCCAGCGGCGCCACGGCGTCGTGGATCGCGCCGATGTGCTCGGGCGTGGTGCCGCAGCAGCCGCCGACGATGTTGACCAGGCCCTCGGCCGCGAACTCCCGCAGCAGGCGGCTGGTCACCTCCGGCGTCTCGTCGAAGCCGGTCTCGCTCATCGGGTTGGGCAGGCCGGCGTTGGGGTAGCAGCTGATGAAGGTGTCGGGCGCCGCGCGCGCCAGCTCCTGCACGTAGGGCCGCATCAGGGCCGCGCCCAAAGCGCAGTTCAGCCCGACGGCCAGCGGCCGGGCGTGGCGCACGCTGTGCCAGAAGGCGGTGACGGTCTGGCCGGAAAGGATGCGGCCCGAGGCGTCGGTCACGGTGCCGCTGATGATGAGCGGCAGGCGCTCGCCGGATTTTTCAAAGTACTCGTCGATGGCGAACAACGCCGCCTTGGCGTTGAGCGTGTCGAAAATCGTCTCGACCAGCAGCACGTCGCTGCCGCCTTCCACGAGCGCCTCGACCTGTTCGTAATAGGCGGCGCGCAACTCCTCGAACGTGACGTTGCGCGCGGCCGGGTCGTTCACGTCGGGGCTGATGCTGGCCGTTTTGGGCGTCGGGCCCAGCGCGCCGGCAACGAAGCGCGGATGGCCGGGCGTGCTGAACTTGTCGCAGGCCTCGCGCGCCAGCCGGGCCGAGGCCAGGTTCATCTCGCGCGCCAGGGGCGCCATGTCGTAGTCGGCCTGGGCAATGCTGGTGGCGCCAAAGGTGTTGGTCTCGACCAGGTCGGCGCCGGCCGCGAGGTAAGCCTCGTGGATGTCGCGGATGATGTCCGGCCGGGTCAGCGACAACAGCTCGTTGTTGCCCTTCACGTCCTTGTGGAAGTCCTTGAAACGCTCGCCGGCGCCACCGGGGCCGGCATAACCTTCGCCCCGGTACTGCGCCTCGTTCAGCTTGAAGCGCTGGATCATGGTGCCCATGGCCCCGTCGAGGATGGCAATGCGGTGCTGCAGGATGCCGGGCAGGGCCTGGGCGCGGGTGTAGGTCACGGGCTTCATAGGGGCCTGATTGTAGAAAGGCCGGAGGGCACCGACCCGGCGCAGGGCCTTTGGCCGGCAGAATTGCCGCGACAATAGGGCGATGAAGAACCTGCTCCCCCAAGAGGCATGGGCCCTGGTCCAGCAGCAGCCGGAGCTGCTGTTCGTGGACGTGCGCATGGAAATCGAGTCGCTTTACGTCGGCCGCCCGCCCGGCGTGGAGAACATCCCCTGGTACGAATACCCCGACCTGACGCCCGATGCGGCACGCTTCGCGGCGGCCGTCGAATGCGAGGCCGGCACCAAGGACCGCCCCCTCCTGCTGATCTGCCGCAGCGGCAAGCGCACGCTGGACGCCGCGCGCGCGCTGGAAGCGGCCGGCTTCACCGCAGTGGCGCACGTGGTGCACGGCTTCGAAGGCGATCTGGACGAGCATTTCAGGCGCTCCACGCTCAACGGCTGGCGCCACGACGGCCTGCCCTGGGAGCAGATGTAGGGCCAGGCGCCCGTCCGCCGCGCCGGCGCGGACCCGGCCCATCCCCGGCGCCCCCCTGTTCTGTCCAACCGCGTTTGTGTTTGAGTTTGTGAGCGTTTCCAACTTGTCCCCCATTTCCATCCTGCGTGAGGTTTTTGGCTACGACGCATTCCGCGGACCACAGGCCGACATCGTCGGCCACGTGACCGCCGGCGGTGACGCCCTGGTGCTCATGCCCACGGGCGGCGGCAAGAGCCTGTGTTACCAGATCCCGGCGATTGCACGGCAGCAGGCGGGCCATGGCGTGGCCATCGTCATCTCGCCGCTGATCGCGCTGATGCACGACCAGGTCGGCGCGCTGCACGAGGCGGGGGTGGAAGCGGCTTTCCTGAACTCCACGCTCAGCAGCGAGGAAGCCAGCGCCGTGGAAAAACGCCTGCTGCGCGGCGACATCACGCTGCTGTACGCCGCCCCCGAGCGTGTGACCACGCCGCGTTTTCTGGCCCAGCTCGATGCGCTGCACGCGCGCGGGGCCCTGAGCCTGTTCGCCATCGACGAGGCGCACTGCGTGAGCCAGTGGGGCCACGATTTCCGCCCGGAATACCGCGCCCTGACCGTGCTGCACGAACGCTACGCCGGCGTGCCGCGCCTGGCGCTGACCGCCACGGCCGACGCACTCACGCGCGCCGACATCGTGGAACGGCTGCAGCTCGAAGAAGCCCGGCAGTTCGTCAGCAGCTTCGACCGGCCCAACATCCGCTACGCCATCGTTGAGAAGAAGGACGCCACGCAGCAGCTGCTGCGCTTCATCATGCGCGAGCACGCCGGCGACGCCGGCATCGTCTACTGCCAGTCGCGCAAGAAAGTGGAAGACATCGCGCAGACGCTGTGCGAGCAGGGCCTCACGGCGCTGCCCTACCACGCCGGACTCGATGCGAAGCTGCGCCAGACCCACCAGGACCGCTTCCTGCGCGAGGAAGGCATCGTGATGGTGGCGACCATCGCCTTCGGCATGGGCATCGACAAACCCGACGTGCGCTTCGTCGCGCACCTGGACATGCCGAAAAACATCGAGGGCTACTACCAGGAAACCGGCCGCGCCGGCCGCGACGGCCTGCCCGCCGACGCCTGGATGGCCTATGGCCTGCAGGACGTGGTGAACCAGCGCCGCATGATCGACGAAAGCCCCGCCGGCGAGGAGTTCAAGCAGGTGATGCGCGGCAAGCTCGACGCGCTGCTGACGCTGGCCGAGGGCAGCGACTGCCGCCGGGTGCGGCTGCTGGCTTATTTTGGCGAGGCGAGCACGCCCTGCGGCAATTGCGACAACTGCCTGAACCCGCCCGCGGTGTGGGACGGCACAGACGCCGCGCGCAAGCTGCTCAGCACCATCTACCGCGTGCAGCAGGCCAGCGGCATCAGCTTCGGTGCGGGCCACATCATGGACATCCTGCGCGGCAAGAAGACCGAGAAGGTCGCGCAGTTCGGCCATGACGGATTGAGCACCTTCGGCATCGGCGCCGAGTTCAGCGAACTGCAGCTGCGCGGCGTGCTGCGCCAGCTGATTGCCATGGGCGCGCTCGCCGTCGATGCGCAGGCCTTCAACACGCTGAAACTGACCGACGTGTCACGCGCCGTGCTCAAGGGCGAATTGCCCGTGAGCCTGCGCGAATCGGTGTCCACCCCGGCCGAGCGCAAGCCGCGGCGCGACAAGGCCGGCGCCCGCGCCACCCCGCCGGCCGCCGCCGCGCTCGACGCCGCCGGCCAGGCGCGTTTTGCCGCGCTCAAGGCCTGGCGCGCCGAGGTCGCGCGCGAGCACAACCTGCCCGCCTATGTGATCTTCCACGACGCGACGCTGGCCGCCGTTGCCGAGCGCTGCCCGCGCACGCTGGACGACCTGGGCGGCATCAGCGGCATGGGGGTCAAGAAGCTGGAGGCTTATGGGGCCGAAGTGTTGCGGGTGTGCGGGGGCATGGCCTGAATCGGGGGTGCTTCACGGCAGGAACCCCATCGACCGCCCCTCGCGCACCTCGGGCTTGATCCGGTGTTCGGCTTCGAGCTGCTCCAGAAACTCCGCCGGGCTGAATTCGGCCGCGAGGATGTCGGTCTGCCGCTTGACGGCGGCGAAGTCGCCGGGGCACAACTGCGCCAGCTTTGCGAGCCGCTCCCTGGCTCCGGCCGTGAGAAGTGACGCATCGCCTGCGAGCGCCTCGGTCACGAACATGGCCTCGCGCTGCGGCGCCGTCAGCGGCCTGAACTTGATCTTGAAGGTGAAGCGCCTGAGCGCCGCCTGATCGATGCGGTCGAGCAGGTTGGTGGTGCAGATGAAGATGCCGTTGAAGCGCTCCATGCCCTGCAGCATCTCGTTGACCTCCGTCACTTCGTAGGTACGCTGCGCGCCACGCCGGTCCTGCAGGAAGCTGTCGGCCTCGTCGAGCAGCAGCACGGCCTTCTCGGTCTCGGCCTCGCGGAACATGGCGGCCATGTTCTGCTCGGTCTCGCCGACGTACTTGCTCATCAGGTCGCTGGCCTGCTTGACGATCAGGGGCCTCGCGAGCGCCTGCGCGATGTGCTCGCCCAGGGCGGTCTTGCCGGTGCCGGGCGCGCCGTAGAAACACAGCGTGCCATGGCCGCGCGCCTTGAGCGCCTCGATGATGCGCGGGATCTCGAAACGGGTTTCGACGTTGAGCATCGCCAGGTCGTACGTCGTGACCTGCCGGCGACCCTTGGCATCGGCCGATTTGTTGCCCAGCGCCACGTCGGCGTTTTTCAGCTGGCGTTCGATCAGCGCCTCGAAAGCCGGCCCTGCACCCTCCGCGGGGTCTTCCCCAAGGGCCAGTTCCGCGAAGCGGACGGCCGTGCGGATCTGCGCGGGGGTCAGGCCTTTGCGCTCGGTGAGCCGGGCGACAAAGGCCTCGCTCACGGCAACGCCCTCCAACGCCGTGCGCAGCAGCTGCTCGCGCGCGCCGGGCGGCGGGCTTTTCAGCTCCAGGTGGTAGGCAAAGCGGCGGCGGAACGCCGGGTCGATCTGCTCGATGCGGTTGGTCACCCAGATCGTCGGCACCGGATTCGATTCGAGGATCTGGTTGACCCAGGCCTTGCCATTGACCGAATGACTCACGGCCGCCGACAGCGCCTGCTGCTCATGGCGCGCCATCAGGCCGGCCGCATCCACGCTGATCGGCGGGAACACGTCTTCCACTTCGTCGAACAGCAGCGCCGCCTGCTGCGCGCCCTTGAGAAACACCTGGGCGATCTGCAGCGAGCGGTAGCGGTCGCGGCCGCTCAGGCTGTTGCCGTCGCGGTCGGCGTACTCCACCTCGAACAGGTCCACGCCGGCGGTCTGGGCCACGACGCGGGCCAGTTCGGTCTTGCCGGTGCCGGGCGGGCCGTAGAGCAGCACATTGACACCCGCCGCCTTGCCCTGGATGGCGCGGCGCAACAAGGTCACCAGCACGGCCACGTCCTCGGCGATGAAGCTGAAATCCACCGGCGTCAGTTCGCTGCGCGGGGCGGGCCGGGTGAACACGGCCATCAGCTCGGACTGGTCGCGGTACTCACGCATGAGCACCGGCGGCAGTTTCTCGCTGACCTTCATGAGGTCGGCCAGGTCGGTGATGTTGTGTTCGGAGATCAGGTTTTCCACCAGGCCGATGCGCTCCAGGCGCGAGCCCGCGCGCAGCGCCTCGCCGACTTCGGTGGCGCTCACACCCGCCACCTCGGCCAGCGCCGCGTAGGCCTCGGGTGCGTTGTGCACCTTGAACTCCACCAGCATGCTGCGCAGGTCGCGCTGGTAACGCGCGAGCGTGCCGTAGAGCAGCAGCGCGCGCTCGGCCTTGTTGAGCTGCAGCAGGCCGGACAGCGCATCGATGTTTTTCTCCACCAGGGTGGACTGCTTCTTCAGCGCATGGGTCAGCCAGGCGCCGGTGGCCGTCAACACCGCCAGCAGGTCCTTGGGCGCGTCCTTGGCGTACTCGTCAAGGTAGAAGAACAGCGTGCCTTCCTCGTAGGGGCCGCGCCAGACGCCGTGCCGGTCAAGAAATTCGCGCAGGGACAGCGCATCGTGGCCACGCCAGAATTCATTGTCCTTGCAGCGGCGCGCCAGGAACTCGCGCAGGCGCGCCAGCACCGGGGCCGGCCACACCAGGTGCCGCCCGGCCAGCGAGAGCAGGCCGTTGAGGTCGCGCCGCACGTTGAACTTGGGGCCCTGCTTGGCGGCCAGCGTGAGCACGAAATGCGAGCACATCAAGTCCAGCACCGGGGCTCCGCCAAGCCCGGGCGAAGGGTAGACGAGCCCGCCCGACACATCATGAACCGTACGCTTGACCATGGCTTGAGTCTCCAGCTGCGGTGTCCGCGACTGCACCATAACGCAGTCTTGCCGGCGATGGAAGACGCGGGTGGCGAAAAAACCATGCCGCCAGCGGGCTTTCCCGAAGACAATTTGCCGATGATCGAACTTGAAGACATCCGCCAGGCCGCCACGCGCCTGGAGGGACAGGTGCTCCTGACCCCCTGCGTCGAGTCGCGCACGCTGTCCCAGATCACGCACGCGCAGGTGTTCCTGAAATTCGAGAACCTGCAGTTCACGGCCTCGTTCAAGGAGCGCGGCGCGTGCAACAAGCTGGCGCAGCTCGACCAGGCCGGGCGCGATCGCGGGGTGGTGGCCATGAGCGCCGGCAACCACGCCCAGGGCGTCGCCTACCATGCCCAGCGCCTGGGCCTGCGCGCGGTGATCGTGATGCCGCGCTTCACGCCCGGCGTGAAGGTGGAACGCACGCGCGGCTTCGGCGCCGAGGTGGTGCTGCACGGCGACACGCTGGAGCAGGCCCACGCCCATGCGATGGAGCTGGCCGCGCGGCAGCAGCTGACGTTCGTTCACCCCTACGACGACGAAGCCGTCGCGGCCGGCCAGGGCACGGTGGGGCTGGAAATGCTGGACGCGGTGCCCGATCTCGATACGCTGGTGATCTCGGTCGGCGGCGGCGGGCTGATCGCCGGTGTCGCCACCGCCGCCAAGGCACTCAAACCCGGCATCGAGGTCGTGGGTGTGCAGGCGCTGCGCTTTCCGGCGATGTTCAACGCCATCAAGGGCACGCACCACCCGCAGGGCACCAGCACCATCGCCGAAGGCATTGCGGTGGGCGCGCCGGGCGCGATCACCGAGGCCATCATCCGGGAACGCGTCGACGACATGCTGCTGGTGGACGAGGGCGACATCGAACAGGCCATCGTCATGCTGCTGGAGATCGAGAAAACCCTGGTCGAGGGCGCCGGCGCCGCCGGCCTGGCGGCGCTGCTGAAGTACCCGGAGCGGTTCCGCGGCAAGCGCGTCGGGCTGGTGCTGTGCGGCGGCAACATCGATCCGCTGCTGCTGGCGGCCATCATCGAGCGCGGCATGGTGCGCGCCGGGCGGCTGGCGCGCCTGCGCGTGAGTTCGCGCGACGTGCCGGGCTCGCTGGCCCGCATCACCGCGACGGTGGCCGACGCCGGCGCCAACATCGAGGAAGTACACCACCAGCGCGCCTTCACGGCCCTGTCCGCGCAGAATGTCGAGATCGAACTCGTGCTCCAGACCCGGGGCCCTGCCCACGTGCAGGACGTGCTCGACCGGCTGCATGCCGCCGGTTTCGACGCGACGCTGTATTGATTCCACGACGCCCTCAAGGAATTTGCCCCATGACCACCGCACACGCCCCGGCGCTGAGCGCCACGCACCATCTGGAACAGGAAGAGCAGCGCTGGCTGGCCGCGCTGCGCACACACCGCAAGGCGCACCGCCAGCGGGCCGTCCGGCACGACGAACACCTGATAGAGATCACCCCGCCCCCGGTGACGCTGGGCCAGCGCCTGGCCGACGCCGTGGCCCGCACCATGGGGAGCTGGGCGTTCATCGCCATCCAGAGCGTGGCGATCATGGTCTGGATCACCTTCAACACCGTGCGCGGCAGCCAAGCGTGGGACGCCTACCCCTTCATCCTGTTGAACCTGCTGCTGTCGTTCCAGGCCGCCTACACGGCGCCAGCGATCATGATGAGCCAGAACCGGCAGTCCGAAATCGACCGTCACCGGGCCGAGAACGACTACGAAATCAACGTCAAGGCGGAACTGGAGATCGAATTGCTGCACGAAAAGATCGACGTTCTGAAGGAGCAGGAACTGTTGATGCTGACCCAGGCGGTGCGCGACCTGTCCACCCAGCTGGCCCAACTCTCAGCCCGGCTGCCCCCTGAAGCCGGAACCCGCCAACCATGAACAACGACACCCTGCAGGCCGCGCTGGCCGAGCTTTTTGCCCCCTGGGTGCAGGCACTCGCGCTGCGCGTGGAGTCCGCCGACCCCGGCGTGGTGACGCTGCGCCTGCCGCAAAGCGAGCAGCTCAGCCGCACAGGCGGCATGTTGTGCGGCCAGGCCATGATGGCCGCGGCCGACACCGCCATGGTGCTGGCGCTGATCAGCCACTTCGGCGCATTCCGGCCCTGCACCACGGTGCAGATGAACAGCAGCTTTCTCAAGCCGCTGTCCGGCCAGGATGCGCTGATCGAGGCCCGCCTGCTGCGCGCCGGCAAGGCGCTGGCGTTTGGGGAAATCGACATTCGCGGCGCCGGAGACGGCAAGAGCGTCTGCCGCGCCACGACCACTTACGCGCTGCTGTAGCCGGCCCGGGCGGGCAACCCGCTAAAATCGCGCCCAACCGAATGATTTAGGAACCCCCATGTCCGCACCCGCCTCCCACGACGCCGCCGCAGAAAAAGACCCCGTTGAAGCCATCGTCAAGCACATTCCCGTGGTGCTGCCGGTGGTTGGCGCCGTGCTGATCTTCCTGCTGGCGTTCATCGCCGTGTTCATGGCCTGAGGACGGCCGGATCCGGCGAGCGCCGGGTCCAGTCAGGTGTTGCCGCGCACCGGCATGATGTGCACGGCCGCCGGGGCGATGTGCAGCAAGAGGCTGGCGCCGGGTCGCGCGTCCAGGCGGCGCAGCAGGGCACCGGACAGGTTCAGCGTCAAGATTTCGCCAGGCATTTTTTCCGGCGCCAGCGTGCAAAGGCTGGTTTCGCCGAGTGACAGCATTTCCTGAAGGCGGCAGTGCAGCGTGTTGGCCGGCATGGCCTTCGCACCGCCTGCCGGGCCGAGTTCGACGCCATGGCCCGGCGGACCGACATCCACCAGCTCGCCGGCCAGCACCCAGGTCACGTCCACGCCGTCCTCGATCCGGTTCTTGTCGGCCACGCGCAGGTTGAGCGCATCGGCCCCCACGCCCCATTGCAGCCGCCCCCAGCCGGGTTCATCCTTGAAGAACCGGCCCTTGAAGTGGTTCTGGATGCCCACGAGTTCGGCCACCCGCGCATTGCGCGGGCTGGCAAACACGCTCGCGGGCGTGCCGGTCTGCAAGGTCTCGCCCGCGTCCAGAATCACCACCCGGTCGGCCAGGCGGCGCGCCTCCGCGAGGTCGTGCGTCACCAGCAGCATCGGCGTGGACAAACTCTGGCGCAGGCTGGCCAGTTCGCGGTACAGCGTCTGGCGCGTGGGCGCGTCCACCGCCGAAAACGGCTCGTCCAGCAGCATCACGCCGGGGCCCACGCTGCCATCGGCGGGCGGACCCACCCGCATCAACGCGCGCGCCAGCGCCACACGCTGCTGCTGGCCGCCGGAAAGCTCCGCCGGGCGGCGCTGCGCCAGGCCGGCCAGGCCGAGCCGCCGGAACAGCGCCTCCAGACGCCCCTGCAGGGCCTCGGCCGCGGCGGCACCGGAAGGCCGGGCACCGGCGGCCAGCGCCACGTTGTCCATCGCGCTCAGGTGGGGAAACAGCGCGTAGTGCTGGAACACCAGCCCGACCCGGCGCTGCTGCGGCGCCAGATTGATGCCCTGTTCGCTGTCAAACCAGGGAATTCGCCGCTTGCCGTCGCCCACGGTGATGGCGCCACGCAGCCCCGGCGCGCGCAGCAGCCCCGCCACCGCGCGCAGCAGGCTGGTCTTGCCGCTGCCCGAGGGGCCGACCAGCGCCACCAACTCGCCCGAGGCGCAGTCGAACGACGCTTCCAGGCGCATCGGCAGGGTGTTGTGCAGCGAAACCGTGAGTTTGTCCATGGCGGGCCAGCGCGAAAAACTAGCGGTCCTGTAGCGGCCGCCCGCCCCGGGCCGTCCGGTCGGCGGCAAAGACCAGGGCCAGCGCGAGCAGCGAGCAGCCCACCAGTACCAGCGCCATGACGTGGGCACCCGCCAGGTCAAACGCCTGGACGCGGTCGTAGATGGCGATCGACAGCGTGCGGGTTTGACCGGGAATGCTGCCGCCCACCATCAACACCACGCCGAACTCGCCGAGCGTGTGCGCCACGGTCAGGGCCACGCCGGCCAGCAGGCCGGGCCAGGCCAGCGGCAGCTCGATCTTCCAGAAGGTTTGCCTCTGGCTCAGCCCCGACACCCAGGCGGCCTCGCGCAGGGAATTCGGAATGGCCGCCAGCGCGCGCTGGATCGGCTGCACCATGAAAGGCAGGTTGACCAGCGCGCTCGCCAGCAGCAGGCCTTCGAAACTGAACACCAGCCGCAGCCCGCCGTGCGCGACCAGCCAGGCCCCGAGCGGCGAGCCCTGGCCGAGCGTGACCAGCAGGTAGAAGCCAATGACCGTGGGCGGCAGCAGCAGTGGCAGCATCAGCAACGCCTCCACCAGCGGCTTGCCGCGCCACGCGGTCAGTGCCAGCCAGCGCGCCAGCGCCAGCCCCAATGGCAGCAGCAGCACGGCGGTGAACACCGCCAGCAGCAGGGAAACGCGCGCAGCTTGCCAGTCCATGCGGGAGATTATCGGGGGCGTCGTCCAGATCCTCGCCGTTCCGGAACTTGAGACCGTGCAAACCGGTCTCATCTCTGTGCAATCCCATCCAGCTTTTCGAGGGAGGTTTTCATGCACCAAGTCCGTCCAGCCGCTGTCGCCGGCGCCTTTTATCCGGGGCAGGGGCCGGCCTTGTCCCGGACCGTGCAAACCCTGCTGGACGGCGCGCACCGCGATGCCAACGCGGCGCCGGCCGCCCCCAAGGCCCTGATCGTGCCGCACGCCGGCTACATCTATTCCGGATCGACGGCGGCGCTGGCCTACGCGCGGCTGGCGCCGTGGCGCACAACCATCCGGCGCGTGGTGCTGCTGGGCCCGGTGCACCGAGTGCCGGTGCGCGGCCTGGCACTGCCGGGTGCGGCGGCTTTTGCCACGCCACTCGGCAAGGTGGCGGTCGACGCCGCGGCCGTGGCGTCCATCGCCCACCTGCCCCAGGTCGTCGTCAGCCCGGCGGCCCACGCGCTGGAGCACTCGCTGGAGGTCCAGCTGCCCTTCCTGCAGGCGGTGCTGGACGATTTCACGCTGGTGCCACTGGCCGTCGGCGATGCCACGGCGGCCGAAGTGGCCGAGGTGCTGGAGGCGCTCTGGGGCGG
>JAHFQI010000005.1:0-24498 GCA_023259355.1 Comamonadaceae bacterium | reverse complement strand
TTCGGCCGCTGGCGCAGCACGTTCCTGCCGCAGGTCTGGGCGCAGTTGCCTGACGCGGCCGGTTTCATGGCCCAGCTCAAGCAGAAGGCCGGGCTGCCGCCGGATTTCTGGTCCGCGCAGGTGCGGCTGGAGCGCTACACGGTGCGCAAATGGAAAGAAACCGAGCTTTCAGCCCGGGCCGGCCAAGCCGGGGAGGCGACATGATGTCTGACGATGCCATTTACGAAGGCCGCTGGTGGCACTTCATCGACGACGGCCGCATCCAGTGCGACCTGTGCCCGCGCGACTGCCGGCTGCACGAAGGGCAGCGCGGCGCCTGCTTCGTGCGCCTGCGCGAGAACGACCGCATGGTGCTGAGCACCTACGGACGCTCGTCGGGCTTTTGCATCGATCCGATCGAGAAGAAGCCGCTGAACCATTTTTACCCCGGCTCCAGTGTGCTGTCGTTCGGCACCGCCGGCTGCAACCTGGCCTGCAAGTTCTGCCAGAACTGGGACATCAGCAAGTCGCGCGACATGGACCGGCTGATGGACCAGGCCTCACCCGAAGCCATTGCCGACGTGGCCGCCCAGGAACACTGCCGCAGCGTGGCATTCACCTACAACGACCCGGTGATCTTTGCCGAGTACGCCATGGACGTGGCCGATGCCTGCCACGCCCGCGGCATCCAGACCGTGGCGGTGACGGCAGGCTTCATGCACGCCCAGCCGCGGCGCGAGTTCTACGCCAAGATGGACGCCGCCAACGTGGACCTGAAGGCCTTCACCGAGGACTTCTATTTCAAGGTCACGGGCTCGCACCTGCGGCCGGTGCTCGACACGCTGGTCTACCTCCGGCATGAAACCCGCGTCTGGTTCGAAATCACCACGCTGCTGATCCCTGGCTACAACGACGCGGACGCCGAGATCACCGCGATGAGCCGGTGGATCATGAAAGAGATCGGCCCCGATGTGCCGCTGCATTTCTCGGCCTTCCATCCGGACCACAAGATGCCGGACGTGCCCGCCACGCCGCCCGCCACCCTGGTGCGGGCGCGCGACATCGCGTTGAAGGAAGGCCTGCATCACGTCTACACCGGCAACGTGCACCACGAAGCCGGCGACACCACGTACTGCCCGGGCTGCCAGGCGCCGCTGATCGTGCGCGACTGGTACCAGATCCACGACTACCGCCTGACCCCGGACGGCCGCTGCCCCGATTGCGGGACGGCCGTGGCGGGCCGGTTCGGCGAGCGGGCCGGGAATTTCGGCCGCAAACGCATCCCGATCGCCATCGGGCGGGATGCCTGGACGTAAGGCCGCGAGACAGGTCGGGTCGCGACCGTCCGCGTCAGGCGGCAAAACCGTAGTGCCGCAGCACCGCGCGGGCCGCCGGTGTCTGCAGGTACTCGTAGAGCGCCACCGCCCCCGGCCCGGCATGCTTGAGCAGCACCATGCGCTGGCGCAGCGGTGCGTGCAGGCTGTCCGGCAGTGTCACGTAACGCAGCTGGGGTGCCAGCTCCGGTGCCAGAGCCAGCGACAGCGCCGTCAGGCCCGCCTGGGCCGCGCCGGTGGTGACGAACTGGGTCGCCTGGGCGATGTTTTCGCCGAGTACCAGTTTTGGCTGGACGCGGGACCACAGCCCCAAATTTTCCAGCGCCTGCCGGGCGGCGCGGCCGTAAGGTGCATGGTCCGGGTTGGCGATGGCGAATTTGCCGACGCTGTCCCATTGGGCCTGCAGGCCGCGCAGCTCGGCGTCCAGCGCCAGGGTGGACGCGCGCGGCGCGATCAGCGCGATGCGGCCGATGGCGTAGAGCGCCCCCGCGTCGCGCGTGAGCCCCGCCGCCGCCAGTTCATTCACCAGCGCCTCGTCGGCCGAGAGGAACAGTTCCACCGGCAGGCCCTGCCGGATCTGCCGCATGAAGTTGCCGGACGAGCCCAGGGTCACGCTGACGGAAAAGCCTGACGCTTTCTGGAACTGGCTCACCACGTCAGCAAGCGCAAACTTCAGGTCGCTGGCCGCCGCCACGCGCACCGGGGCGTCGGCCGTGCCGGGCCGGGCCCGCGCGGGCAGCATCCCGCCGGCCAGTCCGGCGGCAGCAGCCAGCCAGCGGCGGCGTGACAGCGCCCCCGAGACCGCAGAGTCACGCATAACCTCATGCAAGTTTTGCATGGAAAATCGCCATATTGAAAGCCAAGAAACCGCCGGGATTCATAAAATCGACATCCCAGCCAGCCCGCGGTCTGTGAAACATCCTTCACGCGCATTGTTGCCCACCCGCCGCAACCTCCGGGAGCCGACTGCCCCTGAATCGTTTTTTGAAAGGCCCCCGCCTTTGAAAAGACGATTTTCAACTTAGGAGCTTTCCCGATGAACTCACCCGTGATGCAGGGCCTGAATCTCAATGCGCCCGCGTACGTGAAAAACGCGAAATTGATCGCCTGGGTGGCCGACATGGCCGCGCTGTGCAAGCCCGAGACCATTTACTGGTGCGACGGCTCGCAGGACGAGTACGACCGCCTGTGCCAGCAGCTGGTCGATGCCGGCACCTTCAAGAAACTCAACCCGGCCAAGCGCCC
This sequence comes from Comamonadaceae bacterium, assembly GCA_023259355.1. Taxonomy (GTDB): domain Bacteria; phylum Pseudomonadota; class Gammaproteobacteria; order Burkholderiales; family Burkholderiaceae_C; genus JAHFQI01. The sequence continues at coordinate 21,940 of JAHFQI010000005.1, read as the reverse complement.
CAACTCCTTCCTGGCCTGCTCGGACCCGTCCGACGTGGCGCGCGTCGAAGACCGCACCTACATCTGCTCCGAGAAGAAGGAAAACGCCGGCCCCACCAACAACTGGATGGCCCCGGCCGAGATGCGCGCCACGCTGCAGCCGCTGTTCGACGGCTGCATGAAGGGCCGCACCATGTACGTGGTGCCGTTCTCCATGGGCCCGCTGGGCTCGCACATCGCCCACATCGGCATCGAGCTGACCGACAGCGCCTACGTGGCCGTCAACCAGAAGATCATGACCCGCATGGGCAAGGCCGTGTTCGACGTGCTCGGCGTGAACGGCGACTTCGTGCCCTGCGTGCACACCGTGGGCGCACCGCTGGCCGAAGGCGAGAAAGACACGACCGCCTGGCCGTGCAACGCAGCCACCAAGTACATCGTGCACTACCCCGAAACGCGCGAGATCTGGTCCTACGGCTCGGGCTACGGCGGCAACGCGCTGCTGGGCAAGAAGTGCTTTGCGCTGCGCATCGCCTCCAACATGGGCCGCGACCAAGGCTGGCTGGCCGAGCACATGCTGATCCTGGGCGTGACCAACCCCCAGGGCAAGAAATACCACGTCGCCGCCGCATTCCCCAGCGCCTGCGGCAAGACCAACTTCTCGATGCTGGTGCCGCCGGCCGGCTTCGAAGGCTGGAAGGTCACGACGATTGGCGACGACATCGCCTGGATCAAGCCCCATGAAGACGGCAAGCTCTACGCCATCAACCCCGAAGCCGGCTACTTCGGCGTGGCCCCCGGCACCAACACGCTGACCAACCCCAACTGCATGGCCAGCCTGCACAAGGACGTGATCTTCACCAACGTGGCCCTGACCGACGACGGCGACGTCTGGTGGGAAGGCATGGAAAAGGACAGCGGCAACACCCCGGCCCACCTGATCGACTGGCAGGGCAAGGACTGGACGCCCGAGATCGCCAAGCAGACCGGCGCCAAGGCCGCCCACCCCAACGCACGCTTCACGGTCACCGCCGGCAACAACCCGGCCCTCGACCCGGCCTGGGACGACCCCAGCGGCGTGGCCATCGACGCCTTCATCTTCGGCGGCCGCCGCTCCACCACCGTGCCGCTGGTGACCGAGGCCCGCACCTGGATGGAAGGCGTGTACATGGCGGCCACCATGGGCTCGGAAACCACCGCCGCCGCCTTCGGCGCGCAGGGCGTGGTGCGCCGCGACCCGTTCGCGATGCTGCCTTTCTGCGGCTACAACATGAGCGACTACTTCCAGCACTGGCTGGACATGGAGCACAAGCTCGAAGACATGGGCCACACCCTGCCCAAGATCTTCTGCGTGAACTGGTTCCGCAAGGACGAGGCCGGCAAGTTCGTCTGGCCCGGCTACGGCGAGAACATGCGCGTGCTCAAGTGGATGATCGACCGCATCGAGGGCCAGGCCCAGGGTCAGGACACCATGTTCGGCATCGCCCCCACCTACGGTGAACTCACCTGGACCGGCCTGCCGTTCACGGCCGAGCAGTTCAAGACCGTGACCAGCATCGACAAGGCCGCATGGACCGAGGAGCTCAAGCTGCACGAAGCCCACTTCGAGCAACTCGCGTACCATCTGCCTACGGAACTGGTCGAGACCAAGGCCGCGCTGGAGCAGCGCCTGGCCGCCATCTGACACCCAGATCAAGGATTGGTGGCCCTACCCGGCCACCGGCCCTTCCGCCGTCCCGGCCACAAACCGGGGCGGTTTTTTTTGCAAAACCATGAGCTCTCCTGAATCGCGCCACCGCCTGGCCCTGGCCCTGCTGTGGATCACACCCGCGTTGTGGTCCGTCAATTACATCGTCGCCCGCAAGGCCCCCGGCGTGGTGGAGCCGCATCTGCTGGCGCTGGGCCGCTGGACGCTGGCCGGGCTGGTGGTCGGCTTCATGGCCCGGCGCGAACTCTGGCGCGAACGCCATGCCGTGCTGGCCGTCTGGCCGCAATACCTGGTGCTCGGCGCCCTGGGCATGCTGGTCTGCGGCGCCTGGGTGTACCAGGGCGCGCGCACCACCAGCGCCATGAACATCGCGCTGATCTACTCGGCCTCGCCGGTGCTGATCGCGCTGGGCGCGGTGATCTGGCTGGGCGAACATTTCTCGGCCCGGCAGGCGCTGGGTGTGGCCGTGGCGCTGACCGGCGTGATGCATGTGATCGTCAAGGGCCAGTGGCTGGCGCTGACTGCGGTGCAATGGGTCGCCGGCGACGGCTGGATCGTCGTGGCGATGCTGTCGTGGGCCGGCTATGCCTTGCTGCTCAAGCAGTGGCCCAGCACGCTCAGCGCCACCGCCCGACTGGCCGCCACCTGCGCGGGCGGCGTGGCCGTGCTGCTGCCGTTCGCCTTGTGGGAGCTGGCGCAACCCGGCACGCCGGCATGGACACCGCAGGCCACCATGTTGACCGTTGCGGCGGCCTTGCTGCCGGGCGTCGGCGCCTACGGGGCCTATGGTTTCGCGCAAAAGGCGCTGGGTGCCAGCCGCGTCGCTTCCAGCCTCTACCTGGGGCCGCTGTATGCGGCGCTCGCCGCCTGGGGCGTGCTGGGCGAGCCGCTGGGCCTGCACCACGCGGTGGGTGCGGCCCTCATCCTGCCGGGCATTTTTCTGGTGAGCCGCTCGCGCTGAGAATCAGGAACCGGTTCGCGGCGTCAGCTTTTGCATAGAGGCACGCCCCGCAAAAAAGCCACCGCAAGCGGTGGCTCTGGCAGCGAAGGGTCCCGGGCAGGACCGGCTTCAGACGTAAGGCAGGGGGTGGGACGTCGCCACCGACTGGTGCGCACGGGCCAGGGCAGCCACCTTGGCCGGCAGCTTGCCTTCAGCGTCTTCACGCGACAGCGCGGTTTGCAGGTCGGCCATGACACGGGCGTCCTGCAGCGCGATCGACCACAGGCGCTCATCGGCACGGGCCTGCGCGGCGCGGGCAGCCCAGGTGTTGAGCTCGCCAATCACCTTGGCTGAAAAGCGGCGCACCGTGCCCGCCAGCACGGCAATGGCCGCAAAACCCACGGACCACATCACCACCCAAGCCATCATCAGATGGCCGTCGGCCCAGGTTTCAACCATCTGGTCGGCCACGACGAGCAGGGCGGACACGATGGCTGCCAGCAACATGGCGGACAGGCCCTTGGCGCTGTCGAAGCCTCTGCGGATCTGCCGCGCGGTCTCCACGGCCGCCTCGGCCCGCTCGACGCCCAGATGGCGCGTTGAGAAATCGCTGTGAACAATGGTGGTCATGATGGCTTCCCTTCTTCAATGGCCCTGACCGGTATGAGCAGGGCACGGACAGATATTAGGGTTAATACCAGTGCGACTCAACTTTATATTGATGATATTTATCATTCACATTGGTGATAAACAACCCTGCACACCATGTCCGCCTCCCCTTTCCAGCCCAATTTCCGCACGCTCGACCTGAACCTGTTGCGGGTGTTTGACGAAGTCATGGCCGAACGCAGCCTGACGCGGGCCGCGCGCAACCTCTCGCTCACCCAGCCCGCTGTGAGCAACGCCCTGCGCCGCCTGCGCGAGGCCCTCGGCGACGAGCTGGTGCGCCGCGGCGGCGCGGGCGTGGAGCCCACACCGCGCGCGCTGGCGCTCTGGCCCAGCGTGCGCGAGGCGCTGCTGTCGCTGCAGGCCTCGCTGGCGCCCAGCGTGTTCGAGCCCGCAAGCGCCAATTCCACCTTCGTGCTCGCCATGGCGGACGCCACGGCCGCGACGCTGATTCCCGGCCTGGTGCAAACCGTGGAAAACGAGGCGCCCGGCGTCTCGCTGCGGGTGCTGCCGCTGACCACGCGCGATCCCCGACGCCTGCTCGACGAGGCCGCCGCCGACCTGGCCGTGGGCTATTTCCCCGCCGTTCTGGCCGACCTGACCGCGCGCGAACAGACCGGCGAGGCCGTCGCCTTCGCGCACCAGCGCCTCTACGGCGGCGAATACGTCTGCGTGATGCGGCGCGACCACCCGCTGGCCAGCGGCCCGCTCACGTTGGGCCGCTACTGCGCCGCGCGCCATCTGCTGGTGAGCTTTTCCGGGCGGCCCTGGGGCTTCATCGACGAGGCGCTGGCCTCGCTGGGCCGCCAGCGCCGCGTGGTGCTGACGGTCAACCAGTTTTTCACCGCCGGCCGCGTGGTGGCCAACTCCAACCTGCTGACCGTGCTGCCGCGCCACTTCGTGCGCGAAACCGGCATGGCGGGCGAGCTGGTGCTGCGCGAGCTGCCCTTCGAGGCGCCCGCCGTGCACGTGGAAGCCCTGTGGCACCGGCGCCTGCAGCACAGCAGCGGCCACCAGTGGCTGCGCCAGGCGCTGGTCCGTGCCGGCGCCGCGGCTTTTTGACGCCCGCTTTTGACGCCCGAATTGATCGATTGAAAGGCCGCCCGGCCACGGCATGGCCTGCCACGTGCATCCGCTACACTGACCTGGATGAAGATTCTGCGGGCCATCGACGGCAGCCCCTTTGCCAGGCGCCGGGCTGACGCTCGGCGGGAAGGCCCATGAAAATCCAGCTGCTGTCGGACCTGCACCTGGAGTCGAATCCCGACTTCGAACCCCAACCCGCGCCGGGTGCGGACCTGCTCGTGCTCGCCGGCGATATCGGCTCCTACCAGAACGGTTCCCACCTGGGCGCGCGCGGCGACACCGACTTCGGGCTGGCGCGCTTTTCGCCGCTGAAAGGCTGGCCCGTGCCGGTGCTGTTCGTGCCCGGCAACCACGAGTACGACGCGCTCGACTTCGACACCACCCACGCCCGCCTGCGGGACACCTGCGACCGCCTCGGGCTGATCTGGCTGGAGCGCGCGGTGGTGGTCCTGGGCGGCGTGCGCTTCGTCGGCACCACGCTCTGGAGCGACTTCGACGCCCTGGGTCCGCCCACGGACCATGGCGCCGCCACTGTGACGCAGCGCCTCAGAACCCGCGAGAAAGCCTTTCGCGCGGCCAATTTCTACCTGCGAAAAACCGGCGGCACACGCGGCGGCGAGCCCTTTCTGGCCGAGGCCATGCGCGAGCAGGCGCTGGTCTGCCAGCAATGGCTGCGCGCCGCGCTGGCCGAACCCTTCGACGGCCCCACCGTGGCGGTCACGCATTTCGCCCCCAGCCTGCGCAGTGCCGACCCGCGCTACGGCCTCACCCCCGGCACGGCGGGCTTCTGCAATGCGCTCGACGAACTGCTGCCCCACGCCCGGCTCTGGCTGCATGGCCACCTGCATGCGCCGAGCGACTACCGGCACCACGGCTGCCGGGTGGTCGCCAACCCACTGGGTTATGCCCGCAAGGGCGAACAGGCGGCCTTTCAGCCCCGGCAGCTCATCGCGCTGTGAAACGCCGCTTTTTGACCGACGTCAAGCCGGCGCCTGACGAGCCCGATAAACTCGGGGCTCTTAATCTGACGAGGAGCCCCCATGAAGATTCTTCTGGCCGTTGACGGCAGCACGTACACCAAGAAAATGCTGGCCTACCTGACCACGCACAACGAGCTCTTCTCGGCGGGCAACGAGTTCACCGTGTACACCGCGCAGGCCCCGCTGCCCCCCCGGGCGCGCGCGGCCGTGGGCAAAGACATCGCCGACGGTTACCACGCCGAGGAAGCCGAAAAGGTGCTCGGCCCGGTGTGCAAGTTTCTGGCTCGCCACGGCATCAATGCCCGAAGCGCCTGGAAAGTCGGCCACGCCGGTGAAAGCATTGCCAAGTTCGCCGACAGCGGCAAGTACGATCTGCTGGTGATGGGCTCGCACGGCCACAGCGCCCTGGGCAACCTGGTGATGGGCTCGGTCGCCACCCAGGTGCTGGCCCATTGCACGGTGCCGGTGCTGCTGGTGCGCTGAGCCGCGGCGCGGCCTTCAGCGCTCAAAAAGGCCTGCAGCCAGGTCCGTTACCGGGCGTTCAGCCCCTCGAAACAGGTGCTCATGACCAGATCGGCGATCTGGGCGTCGGCGTGCTGGCCGCCGGCCTTCAGAAACTCCAGCACCGGGTCGCAGGCCCGCGCATACAGGGTGTAGAGCACGACGCGGGCCGGCAGGCCGTCACTGAGCACACCCTGCGCCTGGGCGGCTTCGATCCATGCGCCGAGCCGGTCGCTGATGTCCACCAGCCCCTCCATGCAGTCCCGGTGGTTCACGAGCGCGGCGCGCAGGCTGGAATGGTGGCCCGGCAACGGCGGCATGTCGCCAGCCAGCTGCGCCTCCACCGTCCAGCGAGCGACGGCCTTGATGTTGTCCAGCGGCGGCGCGGCGGCGGGCAACGACTGCAGGAATTCCCGCGCGCGGCGCATCACGCGCGCCATGGCCGCGCAGGCCAGCGCCTCCTTGCTGGGGAAATGCTTGTACAGACTGGCCTTGGCGATGCCGACTTCGGCGGCCACTTCGTCCACCGTCATGGCGTCAAAGCCCTTGCCCGCGAGCAGGCGGCTGACCGCCTGGACGATGGCGTCCTCGCGGGTCTGGTGCATCCGGGCCTTGAAGGACAGCCTGGCAGGTGCGGACTGGGTCATGCGCCGATTCTAGGCAAGCCGGTCCGGCCCTGATCGGAGCAGGCCGAATGACAACCCGCGCCTCGCGGAACCGGCGCCCTGCGCCCGCCGGACATCAGGCCTTCTCGACGCCGGCGCGGCCCCGCGCCACGGCAAAACGCGCCTGGGTCCCGAGCGCGGCGTCCGCCGTGGCGGGGTAGGGCGTGGTGCGGAATTCGGCACTCACGCCCTGGGCGGTCACTTCCACGCGGGTGTAGCCGCGCTCGTCAGCGCGGGCATGGACGATGTCGGCGTTGCCCGCGCGAATGCGCTCCAGCACCGCGTCGCTCATGCCGCGCGAACTGATGGAGGTGGTGACGAACTCGCTGGCCAGCACGGGCGAGCGCTCGTCATTGGGCTGCAGGCGCAGCTGGGCGGCCACGTTCATGTGCACGTCGCCGCCGAGCGTGACGACGTCGGCGAGCCGGGCGTCGGCCACGGTCCGCAGCAGCCGCGCCCGGGCGGCCGGATAGCCGTCCCAGGCGTCCGTGTAGGTCGTGCGGCCCAGCGGCGAGTCGATACCGGTGGAACTGATCTGGGTGGCCTGCGCGACGATCTTCCAGGCGCGGCGCGAGGCCGACAGGCTCTCGCCCAGCCAGCGCTCCTGCGCCTCGCCCAGCATGGTGCGCCGTGTGTCAGTCAGCGCGTCGCAGCCCAGCACCATGCGGCCGCCGCCGCGCAGCGGATCGGGGCAGGCCTGCGGGCTGCGGTACTGGCGGCAGTCCAGCGTCCAGAGTTCGGCCAGCTGGCCCCAGACCATCCGGTCGTAAATCCGCATCGAGGCGCCGCCGGCCGGCTCCGGCCCGAGCCGCAGCGGCATGTGCTCGAAATACGCCTGGTAGGCAGCGGCGCGGCGCCGCAGGAACACCGCCGGGTCGGTGCCCCGCGCGTCCTGGTCGCCCGCGTAGTCGTTGACCACGTCGTGGTCGTCCCAGGTCATGAGCCAGGGGTGGGCGGCGTGCGCGGCCCGCAGGTCGGGGTCGCGCTTGTACAGCGCATGGCGTCGGCGGTAGCCGTCGAGCGTGCGGGGCACCTCCTGCGGGTGTTCGCGCACGCCGGGCGCGACCTTGTGGTCCGGGTTGGTCCCTTCGTAGATGTAGTCGCCCAGGAACAGCACCAGGTCCAGGTCCTGCCGCGCGATCTCGCGGTGCGCCACGTAGTAGCCCTGTTCGTAGTGCTGGCAGGAGGCCAGCGCCAGCCGCAGGTGCGACACCGCGGCATCCGGCGCCGGGGCCGTCCGGGTGCGGCCCACCGGGCTGACGGCATCGCCGCAGGTGAAGCGGTACCAGTAGTAGCGGTCCGGCCGCAGCCCGCGGACCTGCACGTGCACGCTGTGCGCGCGCGCCGCGCCGGTGCGGACCTGGCCGCGCTGCACGCGCTGGCGCAGCGCCTCGTCGCTGAAGATCTCGTAGCCAACCACCAGCGCCGGGTCTGCGGGCGCTTCCGGCAGGCTTTCAAAGTCCGGCGCCAGGCGGGTCCAGAGCACCACGCCGTCGGGCCGCGGCTGGCCGCTGGCCACGCCCAGGGCAAACGGATTCCCGCGCCAGCGCGGCGCGGCGCTTTCGGCGCCCGCCAGCGGCAGCAGCCAGGGTTGAAGCGCCAGCGCAAGAGCGGCACGTTGGAAGTCACGGCGCTTCATTCAGGGCGTCTCCGGCGAGTTGATGACAAAGTAGAAAGTGGCGCCCTCGCCGATGGCGGCCTCGGCCCAGACGCGGCCGCCATGGCGCGCCACGATGCGCTGTACCGTGGCCAGGCCGATGCCCGTGCCCGGGAAATCATGGTCGCCGTGCAGGCGCTCGAAAGGCAGGAACAGCCGGCTCACGAACTTCATGTCGAAGCCCGCACCGTTGTCCGACACAAAAAACACCGTCGGGCTCTCGGGCGCGTTGCCCTTCTGGCGGCCGATCTGGATCCGGGCCGAGGGGGTGTGCGACGTGAACTTCCAGGCGTTGCCGATCAGGTTGGCCAGCAGGCGGCGCAGCAGCCGCTCGTCGCCGATGCAGCTCAGCCCGTCTTCCAGCGTCACCACGACCTGGCGGCCGGGATCGCGCTCGCGCAGCTCCTCCAGCACGGCGTGGCACAGGGCCGTGAGATCGACCGGACCGGTCACCAGCTCGGCGCGCGTGACCTTCGCCAGCGCGAGCAGGTCGTCGATCAGCCGCTCCATGCCGCGCACGCCCTGTTCGATGCGGGCCAGGTAGAGCTTCCCCTGCGCGTCCAGCGTGTCGCCCAGTTGCGCCGAAAGCAGCTGGCCAAACATCGCCACCGCGCCCAGCGGGTTGCGCAGGTCGTGCGAAACGGAATAGGAGAAGGCCTCCAGCTCCTGGTTGGAGAGTTCGAGTTCGCGCGTGCGCTCGGCCACCCGCTGTTCGAGCTTTTCATTGACCTCGCGCACCCGTGCGTCGGCGGCCAGGCGGTCGGTGATGTCGGTGACCATGACCAGCTGGGCCGGCTGGCCATCGAACACCGTGGCCGAGAGGATCACTTCCACCTGGCGCGTCTCGCCGCCTTTTTTCTGATGGACCCATTGGCGCGGGAGCGCGTGCTCCGCCGCGACGCTGTCACGCCCGGCCAGGTTCGACAGCAGCGCGGCGCGTTCCGAAACCGGCCGGATGTCCAGCAGGTTCATGCCGAGGAACTCCTCGCGGGTGTAGCCGTAATAGGCCACGGCGGCGTCGTTGACCGCCAGAAAACGCAGGGAACGCACGTGGTACACGTACATCACCTGGGGATTGGCCTTGAACAGTTCCCGGTAGCGGACCTCCCGCTCGCTCAGCGCGGCCAGCGCCTGGTCGCGCTCGAAGCGCTGCGCCTCCAGCCCCATGACCAGGCTGCCCAGCGACTGCTGCAGCTCGGTCATCTCGCGCAACGGCGTCACGGGCTGGCGCAGGGCCAGGCCGTATTCGCCCGCTTCGATATCGTGCAGCCCCGCCACGAGCCGCTCCAGGGGGCGGGCGACCAGGCGCTGGCCCAGCCACCAGACGCTGACGGCGACCGCCAGCAAAATGGCCAGGATGCTCGCCAGGCGCAGGCGCAGGTTGCGGACCGCCGGCGCAATGATCTGGTTGACGGGAATGGCCACCGTGGCATACATCACCTCCTTGCCATTGACCTGCACCGGGCGCACGGCGCGCAGCAGGGGCTGCCGCTCGCCGGAAGGGCCGTCGATCAGGCCGCCCGCGCGGGCGCGGATGGCGTCGCGCAGCAAGGCGTCGGTCAGCGGATGTCCGAGCTGCTCGACCTCCAGGTCGCTGGCCGCCAGCACAAGGCCCCCGGCATCAGTGACCTGCACGCTGGCGCCCTGCACGGCCCCCCGGCCAGGCAGGCTCTGGTCGAGCCATTGCAGGTCCAGCGCGGCATAGACCACGCCCTTGACGCGGCCGCCCTCCACCACGACCGGACGGGCGAACACCAGCACCCTGCGGCCGGTGATCCGGCCAACCTGGTAGGTGCCCACGGCCAGCCGGCCCGTCTGCAGGGCCTGCCTGAAGTAATCGCGGTCGCCAGCGAACTGGCCGACGCCGGCTTCGGTGGCCGCGCAAACCCCGTAGCCGTCCAGATCGATCAACCCGAAATTGGCGTATTCCCGTTCGGCTGCCAGGAGTTTCTTGAGGTAGCGCGAGCAGGCCTCGCGGTCATTGCCGGCCACCGCCGGCGACAGGGCCACGGCGTCCAGGACCTCGCCGATCCCCTCCACCAGCCGGGCATGGTTGTTCGCCACCACCACGGCCAGCGTGTCGATGTTCTGGCGGGCGCGCTGAACCCGTTCACCCTGCTCGCGTTCGCTGCTGACCAGTTCCACCAGCAGCAGCGGCACCACGGCCATCAGCGCCAGCAGCACCAGCATGAGCCGCAAACCCAGCCAGGGACGCGGGCGACCGGCACCGAGCACGTCGGTGGGGATTGTCGGAAGGAATTGGGTGTCAGTCATCCGGTCATCGCGTTGCAGTGGCGCCAAGCCCGCGACACAGTGTCGGCCCGGTACCGGCTGGATGTTAGAGCATCACATGCGCTGTGGGCCGCAATTCATTTTCCGATGCAGAAACTGGAGAAGATCACGCCCAGCAGATCGTCCGAGGTGAATTCGCCGGTGATCTCGCTCAGCGCGTTCTGCGCCAGCCGCAATTCCTCGGCCAGCAGGTCCAGCAGGCGCGCCTGCGCCGCCAGGTGCGCGGCGGCGGCCTGCAGGTGGCCGTCCACGCGGCGCAGCGCCTGCACATGGCGCTCGCGCGCGATGAAAACCCCCTCGGGCGCGGCCTGCCAGCCCGCAACGTCGAGCAGGCGGCGGCGCAGCGTATCGAGCCCCTGGCCGCTTTTGGCCGAGAGCCTGACGCCGGGGCCCGGCGCGGCCACGGCTGCGGCATCGAGCTTGTTCCAGACGTCGATCACCGGCACGCTGGCGGGCAATTTCTCGGCCAGGCCGGCGGCGATGCGCTCTTCCTCCGCCCGATAGTCCGCCGCCTCCACACGGGTCAGGTCGTGCAGGAACAGCACCGCGTCGGCGGTTTCGATGTGGCCCCAGGCGCGCGCGATGCCGATTTTCTCGACCTCGTCCTCGCTGTCGCGCAGGCCGGCGGTGTCCATCACGTGCAGCGGCACGCCTTCGATCTGGATGGTCTGCGCCACCACGTCGCGCGTGGTGCCGGCCACCGGTGTGACGATGGCCAGCTCGGCCCCGGCCAGCGCGTTGAGCAGCGAGCTTTTGCCGGCGTTGGGCTGGCCGGCGATCACCACCTTGATGCCCTCGCGCAGCAGCGCGCCCTGGCGCGCACGCTGCATCACCCGGGCCAGCGCCTGCTGCAGGCGGTCGAGCTGGCCCTGCGCGTCGGCCTTCTGCAGGAAGTCGATTTCTTCCTCGGGAAAGTCGAGCGTCGCCTCGACCAGCATGCGCAGGTGGATCAGTGCGTCGCGCAGGCCGTGGATTTCTTTCGAGAATTCGCCCGACAACGAGCGGCTGGCGCTGCGCGCGGCGGCCTCGGTACTGGCGTCGATCAGGTCGGCAATGGCTTCAGCCTGCGCCAGGTCGATCTTGTCGTTGAGGAAGGCACGCTCGGTGAATTCGCCGGGTTGTGCCACCCGCAGGCCCGCCAGGCGCGGCTGCCCTGTCGCGGGGTCGATTTCGGCGCCGGCCGCCAGGCAGCGCGCGAGCAGCAGCTGCAGCACCACCGGCCCGCCATGCGCCTGCAGCTCCAGCACGTCTTCGCCGGTGTAGGAATGCGGCGCGGGGAAATACAGGGCCAGCCCGTGGTCGATGGGCGAGCCGTCGGCGTCACGGAACGGCCCGTAGCGGGCCTCGCGGGCCTTCAGCGCGCGGCCGCACAGGGCGTCGACCAGGCCGGCGAGGCCCTTGCCGGACACCCGCACGATGCCCACGGACCCGCGGCCGGGCGCGGTGGCGATGGCGGCGATCGGGTTGTTGTGGCGGGCCAGCAGGGTCATCATGAAGAAGGGCCGCTTGCGCGGCCCTTGGAGCAGAGGGTCAGAACTTCGGCAGGTTGAACTGCGGCGGCACGCCCATGCGGGTGTTGATGATCCACTGCTGGGTGATGGACAGGATGTTGTTCGTCAGCCAGTACAGCACCAGGCCGGCCGGGAAGAAGAAAAACATCACGCTGAACACCAGCGGCATGATCCACATCATCTTGGCCTGCATGGGGTCCGGCGGCGCGGGGTTGAGCGCGGTCTGCAGCATGCTGGTGGCGGTCATCAGCAGCGGCAGGATGTAGAACGGGTCGGGCGTGGACAGGTCCTTGATCCACAGAATCCACGGCGCGTTGCGCATTTCGACGCTGGACAGCAGCACCCAGTACAGCGCGATGAACACCGGGATCTGGATCACGATCGGGAAGCAGCCGCCCATCGGGTTGACCTTTTCCTCGCGGTAGATGCGCATCATCTCCTGCTGCATCTGCTGCGGGTTGTCCTTCAGGCGCTCGCGCATTTCCATGATCTTGGGGTTGATCGACTTCATCTTGGCCATGCTGGCGTAGGCCTTGGCGTTGAGCCAGTAGAACGCGACCTTGAGCAGCACCACCAACGCCACGATCGCCCAGCCCCAGTTGGCGATCAGGCCGTGCAGCTTGTCGAGCAGCCAGTACAGCGGCTTGGCCAGAATGGTCAGCCAGCCGTAGTCCTTGACCAGTTCCAGGCCGGGGGCCAGCGACTCCAGCACTTTTTCTTCCTGCGGGCCGACGAAGAAGCGGGACTCCACGGCCTTGGCGGTGCCCGGCGCGATGTCCTTGAGCGAGGTGATCATGCCCACCGCGTAGAGGTTGTTGTCGACCTTGCGAACGAAGTTTTCGCGCGGCACGCCGTCGGCCAGCAGCCAGGCGGCGGCGAAGTAGTGCTGCACCATGGCCACGTAGCCATTGGGCGAGGTTTTTTCGATCTCGGCCTTGCCCTTCTCGATGTCGCTGAACTCGACCTTCTGGTACTTCTTGGCGTCGGTGTAGACCGCCGGGCCGGTGAAGGTGGAATAGAAGGACGACTCGCCCGGCGGCTTGTTGCCGTCACGCACCAGCTGCAGGTAGAGCTGGGGGGAGACCGGCACGGTGCCCGTGTTCACCACCTCGTGTTTCACGCCCACGGCGTAGGCGCCGCGCTGGAAGGTGTAGGTCTTGACGAGCTTGACGCCGCCGAGGTCGGGCGACTCGAACTTCACCACCAGTTCGCTGGCGCCGTCTTTCAGCGAGCGCTCGCCGCTGAAGTTCATGGCCGTCTTGTGGGTGGGGAAGGCGCCGCCGATCAGGCCGGTCTGGGCCAGGTAGATGCGGTCGCGGCTCTCGTCCAGCAGCACGGTGGGCTTCTGGCGGTCGGCCATGTCGGCATGCTTGAGGAATTCCGACTTGACGAGCGTGCCGCCCTCGGAGTCAAACGTCAGCTTGAGCACGTCGGTCGTGATGTCGATGCGCTGGCGCGGCGCGGCAGGCTGGCCCGCTGCAGGCGCCGTGGTGCCGGGAACCTGCGCACTGGACACGGCCTGGCTGGCCGGGGGTGTGCCCGCGGCGGCCGGCACGGCGGAAGCCGCGGACGACGGCGCCGCGCTGGCGCTCACCGCTGTCTTGGCGGGCGACGGAAAGAAAGTCGCCTTTTGGCCGTTGTAAACCTGCCACTGGTCCCACAGCAGAACCATGGAAAAACCAAAAATGACCCACAGGATGGTGCGCCGGATATCGTTCATGAAGACTTCTTTGGGGAGGTGTGGGAAAGCAGCTGGGGAAACAGCCGGGGCTTTTCAATGGGAACCGGGTCATGCCCGCCCGCGCACCAGGGTTGGCAACGCGCCAGGCGGCGCAGCGTCAGGTAGCTGCCCGCCGCCGCGCCATGCTGCTCCAGCGCCTGCAGCGAATAGGCCGAGCAAGTCGGTTCGAAACGGCATGCGCCGCCCAGCGACGGGCTGAGCAGCAGCCGGTAGGCCCTGACCAGCCCCATCAACACGCGCTTGATGATCATGCGGACGGCTCCACGGCCGCTGGCGATGCCACGCGGCCGAACAGCTGCTCCAGCTCGCCGCGCACGGCCGCCTTGAGGGCGTCCGACGTGGCGCTGACAAACCGGCTGCGGTCAAAACCCGAGCGCAGGCGCACCACATGGGCGGCCAGCTTCAGCCGCGGCTCAAAAGTGGTGCTCACGTTGTAGATCTGGCGCTTGATGGTGTTGCGCGTCACGGCGCGACGCGCCCAGCGCTTGGGCACCATGGCACCCACCCAGACGTCCTGCACGCCAAACAGGGCCTGCGGTCGCATGGACCCAGGCCCTGAAGGCATTTCGGAAGCCGGAGGCGCTGCGTCCAGCGCCGCGCGGTGCAATGCAAAGTGGGCGGTGCGGGAAACGATCCCACCGGCCATGGCGGCCTGGAATTGCGGGCGGGTTTTCAGCCGCTGCACAAGATCAGCCCGACGGAACGCATCACCAGCGGACGTTCGCCAGCTCGGGTTCGCGAGCGCGAACTCAGGCGGCCAGACGCTTGCGGCCCTTGGCGCGGCGTGCGTTGATGACGGCGCGGCCACCGCGGGTCTTCATGCGAACCAGGAAACCGTGGGTACGGGCGCGGCGCGTCTTGGAGGGTTGGTAGGTGCGTTTCATGATGAAGTCCTTGAATGTTCAGAAATCGAATCACCCTGAACACATTCAGGGAAACCGATAATTATCGCAAACTTTCCAGCGTCCGGCAATATGTGCCGCGCTGACAGCGGTGCGGCCGGTCGTGGGGCCATGCATGCCGGGGTATGTGGATAAGGCCTTGATAAATTAGAATCGCGCACTCGCTCAATCAAAAATATCCACAGAAATAAAATCCATAATGACCGAGGGACACCACTCCAGCCTGGCCGCTCAATCGGGGCAAGGCGCGGGGCAAAGCCTCTGGCAAGCCTGCATCGACCAGCTCGCGCAGGAACTGCCCGAGCAGCAATTCAACACCTGGATCAAGCCCCTGACGGCCCAGGTGGCCGACGACTTCTCCAAGGCCACGATCTTCGTGGCCAACCGCTTCAAACTCGACTGGATCCGCGCCCAGTACGCGGGCCGCATCTCCGCCCTGCTGGAGAAGATCTACGGCCAGCCGGTTCAGACGGAGTTAGCGCTTACCCCGCGAGAAACTGGCGCCAAGGTTTATGTTTCTCCGGCCATCGCAGCGTTTGACGCGGCGCCGGAACCCGCCGCCGTGGGTGAGGAAGCGGCCGTCAACGGCTTCAAGAACCGGCTCAACACGGCACTGACCTTCGACACGCTGGTCGAAGGCACGGCCAACCGCATGGCGCGCGCCGCGGCCATGCACGTGGCCACCATGCCGGGGCATCTTTACAACCCGCTTTTCATCTACGGCGGTGTCGGCCTGGGCAAGACCCACCTGGTGCACGCCGTGGGCAACAAGCTGCTGGCCGACCGGCCGGACGCCAAAGTTCTCTACATCCACGCCGAACAGTTCGTCTCGGATGTGGTTAAGGCCTACCAGCGCAAGACTTTCGATGAATTCAAGGAGCGATACCACTCGCTGGATTTGTTGCTGATTGACGATGTGCAGTTCTTCGCCAACAAGGACCGCACGCAGGAAGAGTTCTTCAACGCCTTCGAGGCGCTGCTGGCCAAGAAGAGCCACATCGTGATGACCAGCGACACCTACCCCAAGGGCCTGGCCGACATTCACGAGCGCCTGGTGTCGCGCTTCGACTCGGGCCTGACCGTGGCCATCGAGCCGCCCGAACTTGAAATGCGCGTGGCCATCCTGATCAACAAGGCGCGCGCCGAAGGCACCGAGATGCCTGAGGAAGTGGCTTTCTTCGTGGCCAAGAACGTGCGCTCCAACGTGCGCGAGCTCGAAGGCGCGCTGCGCAAGATCCTGGCGTATTCGCGCTTCAACCAGAAGGAAATCTCCATCCAGCTGGCGCGCGAGGCGCTGCGCGACCTGCTGTCGATTCAGAACCGACAGATCAGCGTGGAAAACATCCAGAAAACCGTGGCCGACTACTACAAGATCAAGGTCGCGGACATGTACTCCAAGAAGCGCCCGGCCAGCATCGCCCGGCCGCGCCAGATCGCGATGTACCTGGCTAAGGAACTGACGCAGAAGAGCCTGCCGGAAATCGGCGAGTTGTTCGGCGGGCGCGACCACACCACGGTGCTGCACGCGGTGCGCAAGATTTCGGCGGAACGCCAGCAACTGACCGAGTTGAACCAGCAGCTGCATGTGCTGGAACAGACGCTCAAGGGCTGATGGTGGGGCAGGGGCCGCTTGAAAACAGGGAAAATGGCAAGTTGCGCGGCTGCGGGCGCAACGTCCCGTCGGGCGGTAGCATGAATTCAAAGAAACAGACAAGAGGTTGACATGATCGTTTTGAAGGCAACACAGGAAAAAGTGCTCTCGGTGCTGCAATCGGTGGCCGGCATCGTCGAGCGGCGGCACACGCTGCCGATTCTGGCCAACGTGCTGATCCGCAAGACCGGCAGCAGCGTGCAGCTGACGACCAGCGACCTCGAAATCCAGATCCGCACCACCGCCGAGCTGGACGGCGACACCGGCAGCTTCACCACCACCGTGGGCGCGCGCAAGCTGATCGACATCCTGCGCACCATGCCGTCCGACCAGACCGTCAGCCTGGAATCCTCGCAGGCCAAGCTGATCCTGAAAGGCGGCAAGAGCAAGTTCACGCTGCAGACCCTGCCGGCCGAGGATTTCCCGCTGGTGCAGGAAGCCGCGAGTTTCGGCCCCGTGTTCAGCGTGCCGCAGAAGACGCTCAAGGACCTGCTGGGCCAGGTGTCGTTCGCGATGGCGGTGCATGACATCCGCTACTACCTCAACGGCATTTTGTTCGTGGCCGAAGGCAAGCAGCTCAGCCTGGTGGCCACCGACGGCCACCGCCTGGCCTTTGCCTCCGCCACGCTGGACGTGGAAGTGCCCAAGCAGGAAGTGATCCTGCCGCGCAAAACCGTGATCGAGTTGCAGCGCCTGCTCAGCGACGCCGAAGGCGCGATCGAGATGCAGTTCGCCAACAACCAGGCCAAGTTCAGCTTCGGTGGCATGGAGTTCGTGACCAAGCTCGTGGAAGGCAAGTTCCCCGACTACAACCGCGTGATTCCCCGCAACCACAAGAACAGCGTCACCCTGGGCCGCGCGCCGCTGCTGGCCAGTCTGCAGCGCACCGCCATTCTCACCAGCGACAAATTCAAGGGCGTGCGCCTGAACATCGACCCCGGCACCCTGCGCGTGGCGTCCAACAACGCCGAGCAGGAAGAGGCCGTGGACGAGCTCGACATCGACTACGGCGGCGACAGCATCGAAATCGGCTTCAACGTGACCTACCTGATCGACGCGCTGTCCAACATGAGCCAGGACATGGTCAAGATCGACCTGGCCGACTCCAACAGCTCGGCGCTGCTGACCATTCCCGACAATGCCACGTTCAAGTACGTGGTGATGCCGATGCGGATCTGACGCCATCGCCCCGTTGGCCAACAATGTTCAAAACCCGCTGGATCAGGCGGGTTTTGGCCGTTAATGAGATTGAGAAAACCGAACATGACCGAAGCAAACAAGCCCAATGACGACGTGAACACGGGCGAGTCCTCGCAGGACAGCTCCAACTTCCAGCCCACCATCGATGCACACCAGGCGGGCGCGTCCGAGGGCTACGGCGAAGGCGCAATCCAGATCCTCGAAGGGCTGGAAGCGGTGCGCAAGCGCCCCGGCATGTACATCGGCGACACCTCCGACGGCACCGGCCTGCACCACCTGGTGTTCGAGGTGGTGGACAACTCGATCGACGAATCACTGGCCGGCCATTGCGACGACATTCTGGTCACCATCCACTCCGACAACTCGGTCAGCGTGGTCGACAACGGCCGCGGCATTCCGACCGGCGTGAAGATGGACGACAAACACGAGCCCAAGCGCTCGGCGGCCGAAATCGCGCTGACCGAACTGCACGCCGGCGGCAAGTTCAACCAGAACAGCTACAAGGTCTCGGGCGGCCTGCACGGCGTGGGCGTGAGCTGCGTGAACGCGCTGTCCAAGATGCTGCGCCTGACCATCCGGCGCGACGGCAAAGTGCACGTCATGGAGTTCAGCAAGGGCTTCGTGCAGAACCGCATCACCGAGACGGTGAACGGCGTTGAAGTGTCCCCCATGAAGGTCATCGGCGAAACCGAAAAGCGCGGCACCGAGGTGCACTTTCTGCCCGACACCGAGATCTTCCAGCAGAACAACGACTTCCACTACGAAATCCTCAGCAAGCGCCTGCGCGAACTCTCGTTCCTGAACAACGGCGTGCGCATCCGCCTGAAGGACGAACGCAGCGGCAAGGAAGACGACTTTGCTGGCGCCGGCGGCGTCAAGGGCTTCGTGGACTACGTCAACAAGGGCAAGACCGTCCTGCACCCCAACGTGTTCCACGCCATGGGCGACCGCCAGAGCGACCAGGGTACCAACATCGGCGTGGAAGTCGCGATGCAGTGGAACAGCGGCTACAACGAGCAGGTGCTCTGCTTCACCAACAACATCCCGCAGCGCGACGGCGGCACCCACCTGACCGGCCTGCGCGCGGCCATGACACGCGTCATCAACAAGTACATCGACGAGTCCGAGCTGGCCAAGAAGGCCAAGGTCGAAGTCACCGGCGACGACATGCGCGAAGGCCTGTGCTGCGTGCTGAGTGTCAAGGTGCCCGAACCCAAGTTTTCCAGCCAGACCAAGGACAAGCTGGTCAGCTCCGAAGTGCGCGGCCCGGTCGAGGACATCGTCAGCCGTCTGCTGGCCGATTACCTGCAGGAGCGCCCGAACGACGCCAAGATCATCGTCGGCAAGATCATCGAGGCCGCGCGTGCCCGTGAAGCGGCCCGCAAGGCCCGCGACATGACGCGCCGCAAGGGTGTTCTCGACGGCATGGGCCTGCCCGGCAAACTCGCCGACTGCCAGGAAAAAGACCCGGCGCTGTGCGAGATCTACATCGTCGAGGGCGACTCCGCCGGCGGCTCCGCCAAGCAGGGCCGCGACCGGAAGTTCCAGGCCATCCTGCCGCTGCGCGGCAAGATCCTGAACGTGGAAAAAGCCCGCTACGAAAAGCTGCTGACCAGCAACGAAATCCTGACGCTGATCACCGCTTTGGGCACTGGCATCGGGAAGGCCGGCGGCAGCACCGGCAACGACGACTTCAACGTCGCCAAGCTGCGCTACCACCGCATCATCATCATGACCGACGCCGACGTGGACGGCGCGCACATCCGCACGCTGCTGCTGACCTTCTTCTACCGCCAGATGCCCGAGTTGGTCGAGCGCGGCCACATCTACATCGCGCAGCCGCCGCTGTACAAGGTCAAGGCCGGCAAGGAAGAGCTCTATCTGCAAGGGCCGACCGAACTCGACAGCTTCCTGCTGCGCATCGCGCTGATCCACGCCAGCGTGTACACGGGCGGCGAAGCAGGCAACACCTTGAGCGGCGACACGCTCGGCGAACTCGCGCGCAAGCACCAGATCGCCGAGGCCGTGATCGCGCGGCTGGGCGCGTTCATGGACGCCGAAGCCCTGCGCGCCATGGCCGACGGCGTGGCCATCAGCCTGGACACCGTGGCCGAGGCCGAAGCCAGCGCCGTGGCCCTGCAGCTCAAGCTGCGCGAACTCAACCTCACGGGAACCCCGGCCGAAGTGGCCAGCGAGTTCGACGTGCGCACCGACAAGCCGATCCTGCGCATCAGCCGCCACCACCACGGCAACATCAAGAGCAGCATCATCACGCAGGACTTCGTGCACGGCGCCGACTACGCCGCGCTGGCCGAGGCAGCCAACACCTTCCGCGGCCTGCTGAGCGAGGGCGCCAAGGTGATGCGCGGCGAAGGCGAGCGGCAGAAGGAAGAAAAAGTCAGCGATTTCCGCCAGGCCATGCAATGGCTCCTTGGCGAAGCCGAGCGCACCTCTAGCCGCCAGCGCTACAAGGGCCTGGGCGAAATGAACCCCGAGCAGCTCTGGGAAACCACCATGGACCCCACCGTGCGCCGCCTGCTCAAGGTGCAGATCGACGACGCCATCGAAGCCGACCGCGTCTTCACCATGCTGATGGGCGACGACGTGGAGCCGCGACGCGACTTCATCGAAACCAATGCGCTGCGGGCGGGGAATATCGACGTTTGACCTATCGGCGGACCAAGAACCTGCGAGCTGTGCAGTTGCTGCTTGAGCATTTGAAACTGGAATCTACCGTGAGGTACGAGGGCATCGAGGTCGATGATGCCCTCGAAATCTCCGAGCAGACGGAGATCTGAGGCGCGCATAAGAGGCGGCCTACGCTCCAGCGCCGGGGCGACCGCCTGTTATCTCTTCGTCGCCCGGGTCATCAGGTAGTGCTGACGCACCATGTTGTTCTCAAAGTAACGTGCGACGAAGCCGTCGAGCTCCGCCCTGAAGGCCGCAAGCTTGGCCGGCTCATCTCTCAAAGCAGCAACCAGTTTCACCACTGGGCCGAGGGTTTCCTCTATGCCTTTGCGATAGTGCTGCGGACTCAAGGCAGGAAACACCATGACTGAGCGATCGAACACGATGTCCGTTACGGCATCGCCGAGCCGCTGGCGAATGATGCTGGGGTCTCCCCATTGCGGGGGCGCGGCCGCGCCTGGAGGTGGAGGAACGAACTTGCCGACCAGCGCGAACATCTGCCCCACGTAGTGTTCCGGCGGCCACGTAGAAAACGCAATGGTGCCGCCCGGCTTGAGTACACGCAGCATCTCGGCAGTGGTGACGTCCGGCCTCGGCGCAAACATGTGACCGAACTGGCTGATCACCACATCGAAAGTCGAGTCCCCGTAGGGCAGTGCTTCGACATCGCCCTCCGTGAATTCAATCTCGACGCCCGCAAGGTCCGCATGCCGCCTGCCGTGCTCGATCAACACAGGAGAAAGGTCGAGCGCACAGACCTTCGCGCCCGCGCGCGCCGCAGTCAGCGCCCCCACGCCCGTGCCGCAGCCGACATCGAGCACGAGCTGTCCTGAGCGGATGCGCGCGTGCTTGACGAGTTCCGCTGCCGTCGTCGTGGTGACGGCTTCGAGCGGCACGAAGAGCGACCATCCCTCTCGCTGGATGGCCTTGAGTTGAACAAACGGATCGTTTGACACGGCGAACTCCTTCCCGGGACGGCGATTAAGAAGACGATTGGATTGTTGACCTCTGGAAGCGGCTCGTCAAGAAACGAAACCTTAAAGCGCAGTTCGATCTCGCTGACCCACAGACCGCCACGGCCTTCCGCCGGCAGCCACTGCCGGGCCAGCGGCTCTCGGGCGCGGGGCGGTAGTTGGGCAGCCCGGTGACGAAGCCTTGCCGCGCCTCACTCCGGCAGCACGCCGATTTCCCTGGTGATCGCGGCCCAACGCGCCGACTCCTCGCGCAGGAAGGCGCCGACCTGGGCGAGGTTCATGCTGCCGTCAACGAGCGGGCCGATGGTGCCGATGCGCTCGGCGATCTCCTTGTCGTTCAGCAGCGCGTTGAGGTCGCGGTGGCTGCGCTCGATGGCCGCGGCCGGGGTGCCGGCCGGGGCGACCACGGCGAACCAGCCCACCATGTCGAAGCCGGGAATTTTCTCGGCCAGCGCGGGCACGTTGTCCCAGCCCGCCACGCGCTTCGCAGCCGTGGTGGCCAACACGCGCAGCTTGCCGTCGCGCGCCAGGCGCGCGGTGGAGGCCAAGTCGGCCACCATGGCTTCAACGTGGCCACCCATCAGGTCCTGCGTGCCGACGCCCACGCTGGCATAGGGCACGAGGTTGGCGCCGGCCTGGGTGCGGGCATTGAACAGGCGCGCGATCATGCCGCTGAAGGTGCGCGGCCCTTCGTTGCCGAGCGAAAAGCGGCTCGGCGCCGCCTTGGCGCGCGCAATGAGATCGTCGATGGACTGCACCGGCGAATCGGCTTTCACCAGCACCGCGAACGGGCTGCGCG
>JAHFQI010000133.1 GCA_023259355.1 Comamonadaceae bacterium | reverse complement strand
TTATCGGGTAAACCCTTAATTCCGACTTTGCGCCAGATCAAACCCAGTCCACAAAGTGCCGGGCACTGCCGGCCATCGCAGCAGGAGCCGGATCAGTCCCGCGCGCCCGCGATCACGCCGCCGCCCAGGCACACATCGCCGTCATAAAGCACCGCGCTCTGGCCCGGCGTCACCGCCCACTGCGGGTCGTCAAACCGGAGGCTGAAGTGATCGCTCGCATCGCTGCTGAAGCTGCAAGCGGCGTCGGTCTGCCGGTAACGGGTCTTGGCGGCCAGGCGGACCGGCGCGCCAGCGGTTGCGTCCGTGGGCGGCACGCCGGCGCACCAGCTCGCATCGGCGGCCTCCAGCGTGCGCGACAGCAGCCAGGGGTGGTCGTGGCCCTGGACCACCCAGAGGGTGTTGGTGTCCATGTCCTTGCGCGCGACGAACCAGGGCTCGTGCTCGCCCACGCCGCGCAGGCCTTGGGCTTGCGCCGCCTTCAGTGCCGCGCCCCTGGCCTTGAGGCCGCCGATGCCCAGGCCCTGGCGCTGGCCCAGGGTGTAGAAACTCAGGCCGACGTGCTGGGCGATGGTGCGGCCTTTCTCGTCCTTGATCGGGCCGGGTTCCTTGGAGATGTAGCGGTTCAGGAAGTCGCGAAACGGCCGCTCGCCGATGAAGCAGATGCCGGTGGAATCTTTCTTTTTCGCGTTCGGCAGGCCGATTTCGGTGGCGATGCGGCGCACTTCGGTCTTGTGCAGCTCGCCCACCGGGAACAGCGTCTTGGCCAGTTGCGCTTGGTTAAGCCGGTGCAGGAAGTAGCTCTGGTCCTTGGACGGGTCCAGCCCCTTGAGCAGTTCGTGCCGGCCCGTGGCCGCGTTCAGCCTGACGCGCGCGTAGTGGCCGGTCGCGATCTTTTCGGCACCCAGGCGCATGGCATGGTCCAGAAACGCCTTGAACTTGATCTCGGCGTTGCACAGGATGTCGGGGTTGGGCGTGCGGCCGGCCTGGTATTCGCGCAGGAACTCGGCGAACACGCGGTCGCGGTATTCGGCGGCAAAGTTGACGTGCTCGATCTCGATGCCGATCACGTCGGCCACGGCGGCGGCGTCCACGAAGTCGATGTTCGACGAGCAGTACTCGCTGTCGTCATCGTCTTCCCAGTTTTTCATGAAGATGCCGATGACCTCGTAGCCCTGCTGTTTGAGCAGGTACGCGCTCACGGCGGAGTCCACCCCGCCACTCAAACCCACGACGATCCGTTGTTTCACTGTCATGGGCGGATTTTAGGAGCCGGCCGGCTCCTGGGGCTTCTCAATGGTGGTGGCCGCCCGCGCCGTGCGCATGGCCGTGTTCGATTTCCTCGGACGTGGCGGCGCGCACCTCGCTCACCGTGCACGAGAAAATCAGCGCCAGGCCGGCCAGCGGGTGGTTGCCGTCGAGCACGGCCTTGCCTTCGTCGATCGCGGTGATGGTCATGATGTGGGTGCCGTGTTCGCCCGTGCCTTCGAGCTGCATGCCCACCTGCACGCCGTCGGGAAGGTTCTCCAGGGTCTCCACCGTCACGAGTTCATCGTCGTACTCGCCAAACGCCTCCTCGGGTTCCAGGTGGATTTCCAGGGCAGTGCCCACGCCCTTGCCTTCCAGCGCGGCTTCGATCTTGGGAAAAATGCCGCCGCTGCCATGCAGGTACACCAGCGGACTTTCCCCGGGATCGACCGTCTCATGGTCGGTGTCCGACACCTTGTAGTCCAGCGTGACGACGGAGTTGAGGCTGATGTTCATGGCTGAGGCTCGAAAAAAATGAAGCTGGTATTGTGTGCCATGATGCCCGCCAAACAAGGTGCAAGACCGCGATGGAACTGAGGCAATTGCGATATTTCGTGCGCGTGGTCGAGCTGGGCAGCATGAGCCGGGCAGCGCATGATCTTGACTTGGTCCAGTCGGCGCTGAGCCAGCAGATCAGCCGGCTTGAAGGTGAGCTGTCCACGCGGCTGCTGCAGCGCAGCCCGAAGGGCGTGACGCCGACCGAGGCCGGCGTGGCGTTTTTCCGCGAGGCGCAGTTGACGCTGCGCCACGCCGACCAGGCGGTGCGTTCGGCGCAGCAGGCGCGCCTGACCGGCACGGTGAGCGTGGGGCTGGCGCCCACCACGGCGTCGGTGCTGGGCCTGCCGCTGGTGCGCGCCCTGCGCGAGCGTTACCCCGGTGTGAGGCTTCACATGGTGGAAAGCCTGTCGGGCCATCTGGCCGCCATGCTCAATGCGCGCGAACTCGACCTCGCCGTGCTGTTCGACGCGCGTCTGGCGGCCCAGCCCACCCGGCGCTGGACGGTCCAGCCGCTGCTGGAGGAGGACCTGTTTTTCATCTGCGGCCGTGCTCATGCCGGGCCGGCGCAGCCGGACCACCTGAGCCTGGCCGAATTGCAGGACACGCCGCTGATCCTGCCGACCGGACCGCACGGCCTGCGCAGCACGCTGGACGCCGCGTTTGCCCGCGCCCGCGTCACACCCAACGTGGTGCTCGAAATCGACTCGCTGGCCATGCTGATGGAAGCCGTGGACGCAGGCCTGGGCGCCACGCTGCAGCCCTGGGCGGCGGTGGGCCGCTTTGCCGATGCGGCCACGCGTTTTCACATGGCGCGCATCACCGACGCCCAGGTCCAGCGTGTGAACCGGCTGTGCAGCCTGTCGGACGATGAACTCTCGCCCGCCGCACTGGCCACCCGCGTGGTGCTGGCCGATTGCGCGCGGCAGCTGGTGCAGGGCGGCGCCTGGGTCGGCGCCGCGCTGACCCATCACGTTTCCTGATACCCCTATCCCGTTGCACCCCTGTTTCCGGCCGGGGGATGTCTCTACAGTCGCGTTCATGCCCGAAGACCACTGTGACGAGAGGACCCGATGAACATGGATGTGCTGGTGATTGGCGGCGGCAACGCCGCCCTGTGCGCCGCGCTGATGGCGCGCGAGGCCGGGGCCAGTGTGCTGCTGCTCGAAGCGTCGCCCCGCGAATGGCGCGGCGGCAATTCGGCGCACACGCGCAATGTGCGCTGCATGCACGACGCCCCGCAGGACGTGCTGGTCGAGGCCTACCCGGAAGAGGAGTATTGGCAGGACCTGCTGAAGGTGACCGGCGGCATCACCGACGAAAAGCTCGCGCGCATGGCGATCCGCGCCTCGTCCGGCTTCCGCGACTGGATGCGCCGCCACGGCGTGCATTTCCAGCCGCCGTTGTCGGGTGCGCTGCACGTGGCGCGCACCAACGCGTTTTTCATGGGCGGCGGCAAGGCGCTGGTCAACGCCTACTACCGCAGCGCCGAAAAGCTCGGCGTGCAGGTCCGCTACGACGCGCCGGTGGACCGGCTGGAGATCAAGGACGGCCGCTTCGTCGCGGCCTGGGTCGGCGATGAACGCATCGCCGCCCAAGCCTGCGTGCTGGCCGCCGGCGGCTTCGAGTCCAACCGCGAATGGCTGCGCGAGGCCTGGGGCCAGAACGAGCGCGGCGAATGGCCGGCCGACAACTTCCTGATCCGCGGCACGCGCTTCAACCAGGGCGTGCTGATCCGGTTCATGCGGGACGCGGGCGCCGACATGATCGGCGACCCCTCGCAATCGCACTGCGTGGCCATCGACGCGCGCGCGCCGCTGTATGACGGCGGCATCTGCACGCGCATCGACTGCGTGTCGCTGGGCGTGGTGGTGAACAACCAGGCCCAGCGTTTTTACGACGAAGGCGAGGATTTCTGGCCCAAGCGCTACGCCATCTGGGGCCGGCTGGTGGCGCAGCAGCCGGGGCAGATCGGTTATTCCATCATCGACGCCAAGGCCGTGGGCCGCTTCATGCCGCCGGTGTTTCCGGGCGTGAAGGCCGACACCCTGCCGGAACTGGCGCGCAAGCTGGGTCTGGACGAGGCCATTTTTGTGCAGACGGTGGGCGACTACAACGCGGCCTGCCGTGAGGGCACTTTCGACCACACGGCGCTGGACGACTGCCATACCGAGGGCCTGACGCCGGCCAAGACGCACTGGGCCCGCCCCATCGACACCGCGCCGTTTTATGGCTACGCCTTGAGGCCCGGCATCACCTTCACCTACCTGGGGCTCAAGGTCAACGAACATGCGGCCGTGCATTTTGGCGGCCAGCCGAGCGACAACCTGTTCGTGGCCGGCGAAATGATGGCCGGCAACGTGCTGGGCAAGGGCTACACGGCCGGCGTGGGCATGACGATCGGCACGGCGTTCGGCCGTATTGCGGGCGCGCAGGCGGCAAAGGCCGCCCTCAACTCGGGAGCGACACATGCAGCAGCCCATTGAACACAACGGCGAACGAAGCCGTGCACAAGGTAGCGGGCTGACGCCGCTGCAGGCGCTGACGCGCGACGCCGTCGCCCTGGCCAACGGCGTGCCGGTGCTGACCGCGCCCGAGGCTGAAGTGGCGCGCCAGATGCAGATCTGCAACGCCTGCCGCTATTGCGAAGGTTTCTGCGCGGTGTTCCCGGCCATGACGCGCCGGCTCGAATTCGGCAAGGCGGACCTCCACTTCCTGGCCAACCTGTGCCACAACTGCGGCGCTTGCCTGCACGCCTGCCAGTACGCGCCGCCGCATGAGTTCGCGGTCAACGTGCCGCAGGCCATGGCAAAGGTTCGCGGCCAGACCTATGTGGATTACGCCTGGCCGCCAGCCTTGGGCCGGCTCTACCAGCGAAACGGTCTCACGCTGAGCGTGGCGCTGGCCGCCGGGCTGGCCCTGTTCCTGCTGCTGGCGCTGGCTGCGAATGGCACGCTGTGGGGTGGCAAGCGGGACGGCGGCTTCTACGCCCTGTTTCCGCACAACCTGCTGGTGGGCCTGTTCGCACCCGTCTTTTTATGGGCCGTGCTGGCGTTGGGCTTGGGCGTGCGCCGCTTCTGGCGCGAGGTGACGCCCGCCACCACCGGCCAACCAGTGCGTGCCCCGGCCGCAGCCGAGGCCGCGCACGACGTGCTGCGCCTGAAATATCTCGACGGCGGCCATGGCGAGGGCTGCAACAACGCCGACGACGCTTTCACGCTGGCCCGCCGGCGCGCCCACCACCTGACCTTCTACGGCTTCCTGCTGTGTTTTGCCGCCACCAGCGTGGCCACGGTGTACCACTACGTGTTCGGCTGGACCGCCCCCTACGACCTGCCCAGCCTGCCCAAGCTGCTGGGCGCCGTGGGCGGCGTGAGCCTGCTGCTGGGGACGGCAGGGCTGTTCAGGCTCAACCTGCAGCGCGACCCGCAGCACGGTGATGCGGCCCAGAAACCGATGGACCTGGGTTTCATCGCGCTGCTGTTCCTGACCAGCGCCAGCGGCCTGGCGCTCTGGCTGGGCCGGGGCACACCCGCGTTGCCGGCCCTGCTGGCCGTGCATCTGGGCGCCGTGATGGCGCTGTTCGCCACGCTGCCCTACGGCAAGTTTGCACACGGCATTTTCCGCACCGCGGCGCTGCTGCGGCATGCGGTGGAAAAGCGGCAACCGAACCGCTTGGGCCTGGACGCGGACTGAGGGCCGGCCATGAGCACCCATTTCCCGCATCAACTTTCAGGAATCAAGATGAACAAACGCAACATGCTCAAAGCCGGTGCCGTCCTGGCGGTGCTGCTGGGCACCCTCGGCTTGGCCGCACGGGCGCAGGATTTTCCGCCCCGAAAACCCGTCTCCATGGTGGTGGGCTTTGCTGCCGGCGGCGCGGCCGACACCGCCGCGCGCCTGATTGCGCGAAAACTCGCGGAGAACATCGGGCAGTCGGTGATCGTGGACAACAAGCCGGGTGCGGGCGGCAACATCGCCCACCAGTTTGTCGCCAATGCGGCGCCGGACGGTTCCGTGATCCTGTTCGGCTCGGTCGGGCCGCTGACCATCGCGCCGCACCTCATGAAGCTGCCGTACGATCCGGTGAAGGATCTGGCGCCCATCACCATGGGCGTGAATTTTCCCAATGTGCTGGTGGTGCATGCGGGCACCCGGATCAAGTCGCTGGCGGAGTTTGTGGCCTATGCCCGCAAGAATCCGGGCAAGCTCGATTTCGCGTCCACCGGGGCGGGTTCGGCGTCCCATCTGGCGGGCGAGCTGTTCAACGACCGGGCGGCCATTGACACGGTGCACATTCCCTACAAGGGCGGGGCGCCGGCCCTGCAGGACCTGCTGGGCGGGCGCGTGGCGGCCTATTACGCCACGCCGGCCACGGCCGGCCCGCACATCGAGTCGGGCAAGCTGATTCCGCTGGCGTCCACCGGCCTGGCGCGGCCGGCCTTCCTGCCCCATGTGCCGACCATCGCCGAGTCGGGCTACCCGGGATTCAACGCCCTCAACTGGTATGCCTTCGTCGCGCCCGGCAAGACGCCCAAACCTGTCCTGGACCGCTGGAACGCGGCGCTGGTCAAGGTTCTGAACACGCCCGAGGTGGTTGATGCCCTCGTCAAGCACGGCCTGACGCCCGCGCCCGGCACGCGCGAGGACCTGGCGCGGTACATGGCGAGCGAATCCGCGACCTGGGGCCGCATCATCCGCGAGCGCAAGATCACGGCGGAGTGAGGCCGGCCAGCGCGTTGACCTGCCGGTCTTCCAGCCGGCTCTTGAGCATGCCGTAGAGCACGGCCGCGGCCGGCTGCAGCGGGCGGTCCTTGCGCGAGATCAGTCCCAGCACGCGGTGGACCGTGGGCTCCACCAGTGCAATGCCCTTGAGCGTGGGGTGCGTGTCGGGCAGCGACAGGTTCGGCACGGCCGCCACGCCCAGCCCGGCTTCCACCAGCCCCAGTGCCCCTTCGACGTGGTTGGCTTCGTAGAAGGCGCTGGGCCGTCGGCTCAGGGTGGACAGGGCGTTGTCGAGCAGCACCCGGTTGCCGCTGTGGCGTGAGACCGCCACCATCTTCTCGTCGGCCAGCCCGGACCAGGCCATCAACTCGCGCCCGGCCCAGGGATGGTCGCGCCGCACGGCCAGCACATAGGTTTCCTGGCCGATCGCCTCGAAGCGGATCTCGGGCTCCTGCGCGCCGACAAAGTTCAGGCCGAAGTCGGCGTCGGCGGACAACACGCTGGTCAGGACGGTGTTGGCGCTTTCGTCGATGACCCTGAGCCGCACGCTCGGGTATTGGGTCGCAAAGACCTTCAGCACACCCGGCAGCAGGTGGTTGGCGACCGAGGGCACGCAGGCCACCGTGACCAGCCCGCGCCGCAGGCGAGCGCCATCGGCCAGACGCAGCACCGCATCTTCGAGGCCGTCCAGCGTTCCGCGCGCCTGTTCGAGAAACTCGCGGCCCACATTCGTCAGAGAGACACTTCGCGTGGTGCGGTCCAGCAGCCGGGCGCCGAGGGCGGTCTCCAGCTTGTCGACACGCCGGCTGAGCGCCGGCTGCGAGAGGTACAGGTCTTCCGCCGCCGCCCGGAAGCTGGCTTTCTCCGCCACCGCGACAAAGGCCTGCAGCTCGTCGAGCCCGAAATTGATGCGTTTCATGCACTAATCAATCAGAAGGTTGCAATTCACAAATGATTGTGCCTTGTCTACGATCCTGCCACACGTTCCGCCGGCGTCCGTCCGGCGCCATGCAGCCCTCCGACTTCTTCTTCCTGACACCATGAACAAACGCCGATTGCTGGGGGCCTCCGCCCTTCTCGCCCTTTCCCTGCCCTGGCTGGCGACGACCGTCCACGCCGAGGATTTCCCGCCGAAAAAGCCGGTCACCCTGGTGGTGGGCTTTGCCGCGGGCGGCTCGGCCGACACGGCGGCCCGGCTGATTGCCAAGAAACTCGGCGAAAACATCGGCCAGTCGGTCGTCGTGGACAACAAGCCCGGCGCGGGCGGCAACATCGCCCACCAGCAGGTGGCCAACGGCGCGACCGACGGCACGGTGCTGCTGTTCGGCTCGATCGGGCCGTTGACCATCGCGCCGCACCTCATGAAGCTGCCCTATGACCCGCTGAAGGACCTCGCGCCGGTCAGCATGGGTGTGAATTTCCCCAATGTGCTGGTGGTGCATGCGGGCGTCAAGGCCCGCACGCTGGCCGAATTCGTGGCGCTGGCCAAGCAAAAAGCCGGCGGCCTGGACTACGCTTCCACCGGCGCCGGCTCGGCCGCGCACCTGGCGGGTGAACTGTTCAACGACGTGGCCGGCATGGACACCGTGCACGTGCCCTACAAGGGCGGCGCGCCCGCGTTGCAGGATGTGCTGGGCGGCCGCGTGGCGGCCTTCTACGCCGCGCCGCCCACGGCGCTGCCGCACATCGAGTCGGGCAAGCTGATCCCGCTGGCCACGACCGGCCTGACGCGCCCGGCCTACCTGCCCAATGTGCCCACCGTGGCCGAGGCCGGCTACCCCGGCTTCAACGCGACCAACTGGTATGCCTTCGTGGCGCCGGGCAAGACGCCCAAGCCCATCCTGGACCGCTGGAACCTGGAAATCGCCAAGGTGCTGAACAACCCCGAGGTGCGCGCCGGCCTGCTCAAGCATGGCCAGACCCCGGCGCCCGGCACGCGCGACGAACTCGCCCGCTTCATCGCCAGCGAACACGCCAAGTGGGGCCGCATCGTGCGCGAGCGCAAGATCACCGCCGAATGACAACCTGCCATCATTGCCAGCCATCAACACCCAAAAAGGAGACTTCCATGCGCCCATTCCATCGTTTCACCCGCCGCCTGGCGTTGATCACGGCCCTGGGCCTGGCCCTGGGGGCCAGCCTGGCCGCCCACGCGGCGGACATCCGCGTGGTGACGTCCGGCGGTTTTTCGGCCGCTTACGACGAACTGGTGCCGCTGTACGAGCAGGCGACGGGCCACAAGGTCATCACCACGCGCGGCGCCTCCATTGGCAACGCGCCGGACTCGATTCCCAGCCGCATGGCCCGGGGCGAGCAATTCGACATCGTGATCCTGGCTGACGCCGGCCTCGACGCCCAGGTCAAGCAGGGCAAGGTGGTGGCGGGCAGCCGGGTGGACCTGGCGCGTTCGATCATCGGCATGTCGGTGCGCAAGGGCACGCCCAAGCCCGATATCAGCACCGTGGCCGCGCTGAAGCAGACGCTGCTGAACGCCAAGTCCATTGCCTACTCGGCCAGCGCCAGCGGCACCTATCTCTCGAACGAACTGTTCCCCAAGCTGGGCGTGGCCGACCAGATCAAGGGCAAGGCGACGAAGATCTTCAGCGAGCGCGTGGGGGCCGTCGTGGCACGCGGCGACGCCGAAATCGGATTCCAGCAGGTCAGCGAGTTGCTGCCGTTCAAGGAGCTGGATTTTGTGGGGCCGCTGCCCGACGAAGTGCAGCAGACCATCTTTTTCTCGGCCGGCATCGCCACGGGGGCCAGGGAGCCGGAGGCGGCGAAGCACCTGATCCAGTTTCTGGCGTCGCCTGCGGCCGCTGCCATCGTGCGCAGCACCGGCATGGACCCGGTGGCCGGCAAGCGTTGACTGAATAAAACAAACGGCGCGGGCCGTCCCGCTCCGCTGTGGCCCGCCCACCTTTCAGCGGCGCATCAGCGGGGCAGGGGGGCCGTTACGGTCGGGTCGGTGTAGATCGCCGACAGCGGAAAGCGTTGCCCCGCCAGATGGTCCTCGATGCAGCGCAGCACAAGGGGGCTGCGGTGGCGGACGGCGCTGGCGCGCAGCTCGTCAGGCGTCATCCACACGGTGCGGACAATGCCCTTGTCGAGCTGGCGCGTGGGGTCGAGCAGGCCGAGTTCGCCGCAAAAGGCCAGGCGCAGGTAGGTGATGTCCTCGCCGGAGGCCGCGCGCTGGAACCGCGAAAGGTACAGGCCGACCAGCCCCGTGGGGGTGAACGTGTGCGCCGTTTCCTCCAGCGCCTCGCGGGCGCATGCGCTGACGGGCGACTCGCCCGGGTCCAGGTGGCCGGCCGGGTTGTTGAACCGCAGCCCTTCGGGTGTGTGCTCTTCAACCAGCAGGAATTTCCCCTCCTGTTCAATGATTGCCGCGACCGTGACGCTGGGTTTCCATCGTGTATCCATCGCGCGATTATCGGGCGCGGTCATCCCGGCGGCAGATTCCGGGCCGAGGCCCCGAAAAAATCCCGCACAATGCGCCACTGGTTGTAAGCATTCGGACAGATAACCGAATACTTATGTTATGTTGGCCGTCCCATTACTTTTCGCGGAATCGCCCATGCGGACGGGCCCGCGCCGTGTCGGGTCGAACAAATAGAAATCCTTGAGGAGATCCTCCATGCAACACCCATCCCCAGGTACGGCGCCGGCTGCTGCTGCCGGCCAGACGCCACAACGCATCGGCGTACCCCGCGAAACATTCCCCGGCGAAAAGCGGGTCGCGACGGTGCCGGAGGCCGTGGCCAAGCTCATCAAGCTGGGCTTTACCGTGGCGGTCGAGTCGGGCGCGGGTGACGCCGCGACGATCAGCGACGACGCCTACCGCGCCGAGGGGGCCGTCATCGTGCCGACCGCGGCCGAGCTGTGGGCCACGTCGGACATTGTCTTCAAGGTGCGCCCGCCCAGCACCGACGAAGTGGCCTTGGTGCGCGAGGGCCAGGCGCTGGTGGGCTTCATCTGGCCGGCCCAGAACCCGGAGCTGATGCAGCTGCTGGCCGCCCGCAAGGCGACGGTGCTGGCCATCGATTCGCTGCCGCGCACGCTGAGCCGCGCCCAGAAGATGGACGCGCTGACCTCCATGGCCGGTGTCAGCGGCTACCGCGCCGTCATCGAGGCGGCCAACGCGTTCGGCCGCTTCTTCAACGGCCAGATCACGGCCGCGGGCAAGGTACCGCCGGCCAAGGTCTTCATCGCCGGCGCCGGCGTGGCCGGTCTGGCTGCGATCGGCACCGCGGTCAGTCTGGGCGCCATCGTGCGCGCCAACGACACCCGTGCCGAGGTGGCCGACCAGGTGGTGTCGCTGGGCGGTGAATTCGTCAAGGTGGACTACGAGGAAGAAGGCTCGGGCGGCGGCGGTTACGCCAAGGTGATGAGCGAGGGCTTCCAGCAGGCCCAGCGCGCCATGTACGCGAAGCAGGCGCGCGAGGTGGACATCATCATCACCACCGCGCTGATTCCGGGCAAGCCGGCACCCAAGCTGATCACCGCCGAAATGGTGCAGTCCATGAAGCCGGGCAGCGTGATCGTCGACATGGCGGCCGAGCAGGGCGGCAACTGCGAGCTGACGGTTCCGGGGGAAGCGGTGGTGCGCCATGGCGTGACCATCGTCGGCTACACGGACCTGGTCTCGCGCCTGTCCAAGCAGTCGTCCACGCTGTACGCCACCAACCTGTTCCGCCTGGCCGAAGAGCTGTGCAAGACCAAGGACGGTGTGATCAACGTCAACATGGAAGACGACGCCATCCGCGGGCTCACAGTCATCAAGGACGGCAGCATCACCTGGCCGGCCCCGCCGCTGAAACCCGCGGCGGTTCCCGCGCCCAAGCCGGCCGCCGCGCCGGTGGCCGAGAAGAAGGGCGGCCACGGCCATGGCAGCAGCGCCCCGCTGCCCGCCAAGAACTTGGCCATCATCTTCGCCGTGGCGGCGCTGGTCTTCTGGTTCCTCGGCGCCTACGCGCCGGCGGCCTTCCTGGGGCACTTCACGGTCTTCGTGCTGGCCTGCTTCGTCGGCTACATGGTGGTCTGGAACGTCACCCCCGCCCTGCACACGCCGCTGATGAGCGTGACCAACGCCATCTCCAGCATCATTGCCATCGGCGCGC
>JAHFQI010000132.1 GCA_023259355.1 Comamonadaceae bacterium | reverse complement strand
CGTTCTGACCACCCAAGCCCGTCCCGCGCCAGGACACGGGCGCCCGCGACGGGCGGCCTGCCCGCCGCCTGGCTGCTGGTGATCGCCAGCGTGTGGATGGCCACGGTGGGCAACGTGGCGCTGTGGCGGCAACTGGCGCGGCTGCCCGAACTCGCCAACGGGCGCGGGCTGGCGTTCGGCGTCGGGTTCGCGGTGCTGATCGCGCTGGCGCTGGCGGCGGTGCTCAGCCTGTTTGCCTGGCGCTGGACGCTCAAGCCGGTGCTCACGCTGTTTCTGGTGTCGGCGGCCGCCGGCGCCTATTTCATGATGGCCTATGGCGTCGTGATCGACGGCACCATGATGGTCAACGTGCTGCAGACCGACCCGCGCGAGACGCGTGACCTGCTGAACTGGCGCCTGTTCGCCACCATCGGCGTGCTGGGCGCCTTGCCCGCGATCTGGCTCTGGCGCACCCCGGTGCGGCGCGTGGGCGCCGGCCGGCAGGCGCTGAGCAACGCGACCACCTTCCTCGCCTCGTCCGCCCTGCTGTCGGGGACCTTGATGGTGGGTTTCCAGGATTTTTCCTCGGTGATGCGCAACCACACGCAGGTGCGCTACCTGATCAACCCGCTTAATTCGTTCTACGCGCTCGGCGAAGTGGCGGCCAAACCCTTCCAGCGCAACAACGCGATCACCCTGCCGATCGGCGAAGACGCCCGGATGCCGGCCCTGCCGTCCAACCCCGGCAAGCCGCCGCTGCTGGTGCTGGTGCTGGGCGAGACCGCGCGCGTGGGCAACTTTTCGATCAACGGCTACGCCCGCCCCACCACGCCCGAACTCGCGCGCGAAGACGTTGCCAGCCTGCGCAATGCCTGGTCCTGCGGCACCAACACCGCGGCGTCCGTGCCCTGCATGTTCTCCCATCTGGGACGGGACGATTTCGACGGCCGCAAGGTCAATTACGAAAACCTGATGGATGTGCTGCGGCACGCCGGCCTGGCAGTGCTCTGGCTGGACAACCAGTCCGGCTGCAAGGGCGTCTGCGACCGCACGCCGAATGTCGTCACGGCCTCGCTGAAAGTCCCGGGCCTGTGCGAGAACGGCGAATGCCGTGACGAAGTCATGCTGCGCGACCTGGACCAGCGCATTGCGGCCCTGCCGGCGGCAAACCGCGCCAAGGGCGTGGTCGTGGTGATGCACCAGATGGGCAGCCACGGCCCCGCCTACTACAAGCGCACGCCGCCGGCGTTCAAGAAGTTCCTGCCCGAATGCACCAGCAACGCACTGCAGGAGTGCGACCGCGAACAGGTGGTGAACGCCTACGACAACACCATCGCCTACACCGACCATTTCCTGGCGTCCACGATCCAGTGGCTCAAGAAGGCCGAGAAGCAGTCGTCCACCGCCATGATCTATGTGTCGGACCATGGCGAGTCGCTGGGCGAAAACAACCTGTACCTGCACGGCCTGCCTTACCGCATGGCGCCCGACGTGCAAAAGCGCGTGCCCTGGATCACCTGGCTGTCCCCCTCGTTCGAACACCTGCGCGGCCTCACCACCGCCTGCCTCAAGCGCAAGCTCGACGAGCCGGTGTCGCACGACAATTACTTCCACTCGGTGCTCGGCATCTTGGGGGTCCAGACGCGGGCGTATCAGAAAACCATGGATATCTACGCCGGCTGCCGGGGCCGCTGAAACATCTCAAAACAGGCTGGCCTGGCCGGCCGGGGCAGCGGGCCTGAACTGGCCCAGGTCCAGTTCGACCCGCTCGCGGTTGTAGCCCAGACGGGCGCAGGTTTTCTCGAACCGCTGGTGGATCAGTTCGGCCCAGACGCCGCTGCCCTTCATGCGGCTGGCGAAGCTGGCGTCGTAGTCCCGCCCGCCGCGCAGGTCCTGCACCCGGGCCAGCACTCTTTCGGCACGGTCAGGGTAGTGCAACTCCAGCCACTGGCGAAACAGCGGCGCCAGCTCCCAGGGCAGGCGCAGCACCGTGTAGAAGGCGCTGCGCGCGCCGGCCTCCCAGGCGGCTTCGAGCACCTGCTCCATGTCGGTGTTGATGAACGGAATCTGCGGCGCCACGCTCACGCCCACGGGCACGCCGGCCTGGGCCAGCGCCGCGATGGTGCGCAGGCGCCGGTGCGGCGCGGCGGCGCGCGGCTCCATCAGGCGCGCGAGCTTCGCGTCCAGCGTGGTGATGGTCACGTAGACGGCGGACAGGCGCTGCGCCGCCATCGGCGCGATCAGGTCCAAGTCGCGCTCGACGCCGCTGCCCTTGGTGATCAGTGAAAATGGATGCCGGGTTTCCTGCATCACCTCGATCACGGCGCGGGTCAGGCGCAACTCCCGCTCCACGGGCTGGTAACAGTCGGTCGCCGAGCCGATGTTGAGCAGGCTGGGCACGTAGCGCCGGGCGCCCATCTCGCGCCGCAGCACTTCGGCGATGTTGCGCTTGGCGATGATCTTCGTCTCGAAATCCAGCCCCGGTGACAGGTTCAGGTAGCTGTGCGTGGGCCGCGCGTAGCAGTAGCTGCAGCCGTGTTCGCAGCCGCGGTAGGGGTTGATGGACAAATCGAACGCGATGTCGGGCGAGTCGTTGCGGTTGATGACGGATTTCACGTCCTCCATCACGACTTGCGTCGGCACGCTGACCGCCAACTGGGCCACGCCTTCGTCCAGCGACGACCAGCCGTCGTCGAAGGCCTCGCGCGCCTCGCTGGCAAAGCGGTGCGCCAGGCGCGTGGCCGCGCCCCGGCCCTTGAGGGCGCTCAACGGCAACACGAATTCGGACATGGCCCAAGTATCTGTGTTTTTATACAGTTTTCGTAAAATGCTCCCACCGCGGACAGGGCTTTTAGGGACAGCGGGCCCGGCACGCCGCGCCATGGCGGCGGATGGGACAATCCGCCGCATGACCGCGCCACCGCCCCGCCCCGCCCTGCTCTGGGACCTCTTCTGCCAGGTGATCGACAACCATGGCGACCTCGGCGTGTGCTGGCGGCTCGCGGCCCAACTGGCGGCGCGCGGCCAGCGGGTCCGGCTCTGGGTGGATGACGCCTCGGCGCTGGCCTGGATGGCGCCGGGCGCCACCGCGGGACAGGTGCCCGGCATCGAGGTGCTGCCCTGGACGCAGCCGTTCAGCGCGGCCATGCCGCCAGACCGGCTGGCCACGCTGGCCGTGGCGGATGTTTGGGTCGAAGCCTTTGGCTGCGAGATCGCGCCCGAATTCATCGCGGCCCAACGCGGCAAGGTCACGGCTTCAAACGGAGAGCACGTTCCCGATCCGGTCTGGATCAACCTCGAATACCT
This sequence comes from Comamonadaceae bacterium, assembly GCA_023259355.1. Classification (GTDB taxonomy): domain Bacteria; phylum Pseudomonadota; class Gammaproteobacteria; order Burkholderiales; family Burkholderiaceae_C; genus JAHFQI01. The sequence continues at coordinate 8,602 of JAHFQI010000132.1, read as the reverse complement.
GTCCGCTGAAGCCTATGTCGAACGCAACCACGGCCTGCCCTCGCCCGTGATGCGCGGCCCGGGCCAGGGGCTGACCCGGCATTTCTTCTACCCCGGCTTCACGCCGCGCACCGGCGGGCTGTTGCGCGAAACGGACCTGGCGGCGCGGCAGGCGGCGTTTGACCGGGCGGACTGGCTGGCCCGGCTGGGCATCGAAGCCAGCGGCGAGCGGCTGGTGTCGCTGTTCTGCTACGAACCCGCGGCGCTGGGCGCCTGGCTGGCGCAGCTGGGCGCGGACCCGTGCCCCACGCGACTGCTGGTTACATACGGACGGGCGACACAGGCGGTCCAGGCCCATTTTGAACAGCAAGATTCCGAAACGCCATTGCCGGCCGGGTATCCATCACTCTCGATTTCATACCTCCCGGCGCTGACACAGATCGACTACGACCACCTGCTGTGGTGTTGCGATCTCAATTTCGTGCGCGGCGAGGACTCTCTGGTCCGGGCGCTCTGGGCCGGCCGGCCGTTCGTCTGGCACATCTACCCGCAGGACGACGGGGCGCATGGCGCCAAGCTGGAGGCCTTCCTCGACTGGCTGGCCGCCCCGGCGTCGCTGCGCCAGTTTCATCGGGACTGGAATGCCACCAGCCCCGCCGGCGGGCCTCCGGCGCTGCCCGCGGACCTCGGCGCCTGGGACGCCTGCGCGCGCGAGGCCAGGGCACGGCTGATGGCGCAGGACGACTTGCTAACCCAGCTTATGCAATTCGTTTTGAAAAACCGTTAAAATTCGAGGCTTTGCGGAATCTCGCCGGGCTGGCCCCGACACCTGCCGCCCCCGCCGCGTCCAACGTGTAGATCCCTACCTGTTCAGCGGCCCATACCTCTGGAAACATTATGAAAGTCGCTCAAGAAATCCGCGCCGGTAACGTGATCATGCACGGCAAGGACCCGATGGTCGTCCTGAAGACCGAATACAGCCGCGGCGGCCGCAACTCCGCCACCGTGCGCATGAAGCTCAAGAGCCTGATCGCCAACTTCGGCACCGAAGTCGTGTTCAAGGCCGATGACAAGATGGACCAGGTCATTTTGGACAAGAAGGACTGCACCTATTCCTACTTTGCCGACCCGATGTACGTCTGCATGGACGCCGAGTACAACCAGTACGAAGTCGAAGCCGAAAACATGGGCGACGCCCTGAACTACCTCGAAGACGGCATGGCCGTTGAAGTGGTGTTCTACGACGGCAAGGCCATCTCGGTCGAACTGCCGACCTCCGTCGAGCGCGAAATCACCTGGACCGAGCCCGCCGTCAAGGGCGACACGTCCGGCAAGGTGCTCAAGCCCGCCAAGATCGCCACCGGCTTTGAAATCGGCGTGCCAATTTTCGTGGCCCAGGGCGACAAGGTCGAAATCGACACCCGCACCGGCGAATACCGCCGCCGCGTCTGATCCGATCTTCGTGATCCCGAAAAAAGGCTCCGCAAGGGGCCTTTTTTCATTGGCCCGGACTTTGCTGGGGTATCGTGTCACCTTCGCTGGAAAAAACAACAACCGCCATGGAAACCACCCAAGACATTCAAGTCAGCCGCCTGGCCGAGGCCTGGGCGGAACTGCAGGCCCACGCCGCCAATGGCCAGCCGCTGGAGCCCAACGCCTACCGGCTGGCCTTTGCCGACCCGGAATTTCTGCTGCGTCGTGAAACCCGCGGCCTGCGCATCCAGCTGGAGATGCTCAAGCCCGACCTGGACCAGAAGGAAGCCGGCGTGGAAAGCACCATCGTGGTGTTTGGCAGCGCGCGCTTCCCGGCCCCGGAAGACGCTGACGCCGCCCTGGCCCAGGCGCAGGCCAGCGGCGACGTCCAGGCCATCCAACTGGCCCAGCGGGGCCTGCGCAACTCTCGCCACTATGCGCTGGCGCGCGAATTCGCCCGGCTGGTGGCCACGGACAGCCTGCACTGCCCGCCGCGGGACCGCATGTTCATCTGCACCGGCGGCGGCCCCGGCATCATGGAAGCGGCCACGCGCGGCGCGCACGACGTGGGCGCCCCTTCGGTCGCGCTCAACATCGCGCTGCCGCACGAGCAGTCGGCCAACCCCTATGTGTCGCCGAACCTGAGCTTCAAGTTCCACTACTTCGCGATGCGCAAGATGCACTTCATGATGCGCGCCAAGGCCCTGGTGGCCTTCCCCGGTGGCTTCGGCACGCTCGATGAACTGTTTGAGGTGATCACGCTGGTCCAGACGAAAAAAGCCAAGCCGGTGCCCATCATCCTGTTTGGTTCGGACTACTGGAAGCGGCTGTTCAACCTCGACGTGCTGGTGGAAGAAGGCGCGATATCGGCAGAGGACCTGGACCTGTTCCAGTACGTGGACGACCCGCAGGTGGCCTGGGACGCCATCCGCAGCTTCTACGCACTGGGCAAGCCCGCCTGCTGATCAGTGCGGCGCTGCCGGCCTGAGTCCCCAGGCCGCACGTGCACCCGCGCCCACCAGCGCCCCCACGACCCAGAACACGCCGCTCACGCCGATCAGCGCACCGGCCGTGCCGAACAGCAGCGGCATCACCACGCTGGAGGCGTTGATCGACATCAGGCGCAGGCCCAGCGCCTCGCCGTGGCGGTGGTGCGGCGTGATCTGGTGCAGCATGCTCATGATCATGGGTTGCACCGAGCCCAGGGACAACCCCAGCAGCACCGAGCAAAAACCCATGGCCAGCGCCGAGGGCATCAGCGGGTAAATGCCGAACAACGCGGCGGTCATCAGCATCGCCGACGTGATGACCGCCGACTCCCGCAGGCGTGATGCCAGCAGCGGCAGCACCAGCCGGATCACCGCCGCCGCCACAGCGAAGGCCCCCAGGATGCCGCCGATCACCGAGGCGCTGAGCCCCCGCTCGTGCCCGAGGATGGGCAGCACGAACGTGTGCACATCCCAGCACGACGAGAGAAACCAGTTCACCAGCAGCAGGCGCCGCATCATCGGCTCGCGCAGCAGCGTCCAGGCACGCGGCCCCGGGGCGCCCGAAGCCGGTGTCACGGGCGGCAGTTCCCGCGTGCGGCGCACCCAGAACCAGGTGGCCAGCGGCAACACGGCCATCAGCGCAAAGGCCGCGCGGAAACCCGGCAGCGCCCCCTCCGCCGCACCCGCATGGTCGATCATCAGCCCCGCCGTGAACGGCCCGACGAAGTTGGACACCGCCGGCCCGATCGACAGCCAGCTGAACACCTGCTTGAGCTGCGTGGGTGTGGCAGCCGCCCGCCCCACGTGGCGCTGCAGCGCGATCGACGCCGCGCCGGTGGCACCGCCCGTCATCAGCGCGCTGAGGCACAGCACCGGGAAAACCGGGAACGCCGCCGCCAGGGCCGCGCCGGCAAAGGCGGCGGCGACGCTCCAGCGCACCGGTCGCTTGAGGCCATGCCGGTCGGCAAAGCGGCCGGCCGGCAACGCGAGAAACACCTGGGTCAGCGCAAACAGCGCCAGCAGCACCCCCACGGCGGCCGCGCTGTAACCCTGCCGCAGTGCCAGCAGCGGCGCCGCCATGCGGACACCCGCCATGCAGGCATGAATGCAGATGTGGCCGGCGATCAGCCGCGCCAGCGGGGCACTCAGGCTATTCGTCATCCGCCAGGGTTGGCAGCGGCAGCGCCGGGGCACCTGCCGCCACGGGCGCCGGCAGGTCCTGCACGTCGCGCAGCTTGCGCTGGATGGCGCGCGTGCGGGTGCCGACTTCGTCGAACTTCTTCGCCGCGGCGTCGATGGATTTCTTGGTTGCCTCGACCACGTCGCCGAACTTCGCGAACTCGGTCTTGACCTGGCCCAGCAGGCTCCAGACCTCGGAGGACCGTTTCTCGATGGCCAGCGTCTTGAAGCCCATCTGCAGGCTGTTGAGCATGGCCGCCAGGTTGGCCGGGCCGGTGATCATCACGCGGCAGTCGTTCTGGATCGCCTCCATCAAGCCGGGCCGGCGCAGGGTCTCGGCGAACAGGCCTTCGGTCGGCAGGTACAGGATCGCGAAGTCGGTGGTGTGTGGCGGCGAAACATATTTGCTGAAGATTTTTTTCGCTTCGAGGCGGATCGAGGCTTCCAACGCGTTGCCCGCGGCGGCAACGGCCCCCTTGTCGGCAGTGTCCTGCGCGTCCATCAGCCGCTGGTAGTGCTCCACCGGGTACTTGGAGTCAATCGGCAGCCAGACCGGGTGGTCGTCCTGCTTGCCCGGCAGACGGATCGCGAACTCCACCAGTTCGTCGCTGCCCGGCACCGTCTTGACGTTGCGCGCGTACTGGTCGGGCGTGAGCACGTTGTCGATGATGGCGCCAAGCTGCACCTCGCCCCAGGTGCCGCGCGACTTCACGTTGGTCATCACGCGCTTCAGGTCGCCCACGCTGCCGGCCAGCGTCTGCATCTCGCCCAGGCCCTTGTGCACCTGCTCCAGCCGGTCGCTGACGAGCTTGAACGACTCGCCCAAGCGCTGCTCCAGCGTGGCGTGGAGCTTTTCATCCACGGTGCGGCGCATTTCCTCCAGCTTGGCGGTGTTGTCGGCCTGGATGGCGGCCAGCCGCTCGTTGAGCGCGGTGCGCAGTTGTTCGGCATTTTGCTGCGTGCCCTGCACCAGGCCCCCGAGCTGCTGCGACATCGCCTCCTGCAGCACGGTGAACTGGTTGCGGATCTGGTGGCCATTGCCTTCAAGCTGGTCCTTGAGCGCGCCCGACATCGTGCCCAGCGTGGCCGAGAGTTCGGTGTGAAAACGGGTCAGGGCCAGACTCTGCGCGGCGTCCAGTGCCGCCAGGCGCTGCGCCAGCTGGGCCTCGAACGCGCCGAACGCCGCCAGCAGCTCGGTGCGGCCGTTGCGCGATTCGGCCACGGCCTGCGCGAGTTTTTCGTCCACCATCTGCCGGACGGCCTCCAGGCTGTGCGTGGTGGTCTGTGTGAAGCCCTGCAACTGCTGGGCCATGCCATCAAGGGCGCCGTCGTTTCGGGCCACGGCCATCAGCGTGGTCTGGCCCGATTGCTCGATCCGTTGCAGCCGCGCCAGCCATTCGGGTGGCAGCTCGACACGGGGCTTGCGCAGCAGCACAACCAGTTGCAGCAGGGCGATGACGATCGCGGCGACGAGAAGGATCAGGAAGTGGGTGTCAGTCATGGGGGCAAGGATGAGCCGCTCGCTTTATCGCCGCGGCCCTCGGGTTTCAACGTTCCAGCACCTGCGGGTTCAGCGGCGTCAGTGCCTTGCCTTCGGTCAGAAAGCGGATCAGGTTGTCCGCAGCCAGGGTCGCCATGGCCATGCGCGTGGTGATCGTGGCGCTGGCGATGTGCGGGGTCAGCACCACATTGGGCACCGTGAGCAAGTCGGGGTGCACGCGGGGCTCGCCCTCGAACACATCCAGGCCCGCCGCCGCGATGCGTTTTTCGCGCAGCGCCACGGCCAGCGCCGCGTCGTCCACGATGCCGCCGCGGGCGATGTTGACCAGGCAGGCCGTGGGCTTCATCAGCGCCAGCTCGGCCGCGCCGATCGCGTGGTGGGACGCTGCGGAATACGGCAGCACCAGCACCAGGTGGTCGGCGGTCTTGAGCAGCTCGTCCTTGCTCACGTAACGCGCCTTGCATTCGGCCTCCAGTTCGGGCGTGAGCCGGGACCGGTTGTGGTAGATCACGTTCATGCCGAAACCGTGCGCGCCGCGTTTGGCCACGCCCTGGCCGATGCGGCCCATGCCCAGGATGCCCAGCGTGCTGCCATGCACTTCGGCGCCGGCGAACATGTCGTAGCTCCACTTCGTCCACTGGCCGGCGCGAAGGAAATGTTCGCTTTCGGTGACGCGCCGCGCCGTGGCCATCAGCAGGGTAAAGCCGAAGTCGGCTGTCGTTTCGGTCAGCACATCGGGGGTGTTGGTGGCCAGCACGCCGGCCGCCGTCATGGCGCCGATATCGAAGTTGTTGTAGCCCACGGCCATGTTGGCGACGATCTTGAGCTGCGGGCACGCCGCCAGCACCTCGGCGTCGATGCGTTCGCTGCCGGTGGTCAATGCACCGAGCTTGCCCCGCATCCGGGACTGCAGCTCAGCCGCCGACAACACCTCGTCGGCCTGGTTGTGGTCGACGTCGAACACCTGCTCCAGCTTTTTCAGCACCTCAGGGAAGATGGCCCGTGCCACCAGTATGGAAGGTTTCATCACAATTTCTTTCTCGACAAGTTACTCAAGAATTTTCAGTTTTCCGGCCCACCACGGCGTGATGGCCGGCAACAGCGTCAGCGTCCAGATGACCACCCAGGCCGTCAAAGGCATGAGCAGCTTCAATTCCGGAAACTGGGCCACGGTCATCACGGCCAGCACCACCGGAATCACGCCAGTCTCGCGCACGACGCACAAGAACAGCTTTTCCTTCAAGCCAATGGAACTCAGCAGCAAGGAAAGGAACACGGCAACCGGTCTTGCAACCAGAATGAACAGCAGCGAAACCGCGAGACCCAGCACGGCGGTTTGACCCAGCTCCTGCACCGCGACGAAGGGCCCCACCATCATGAAGATCGTGGGTTTGGCCACACTCTCGATCTTGGTCTCCATGCTGTGAATCAGCGAATGGAACGCCTTCGAGCCGCGATTGAAATTGCCCAGCAGACCGACGATGAAAGCGGCGAGGAAGCCGTTGCCGTGAATCAGCTGGGCGAACATGAAGGTGACCAGGGGCCCGCCCAGCGCAATGGCAAAGTCATAGGCAGGTTCGGCCGCGCCGCTTTCAAAGTGCGCGCGCTTGTACCGCTCGAAGAGGTACATGCACACCCAGCCGATCACGCCGGCGATGGTGCCAAAGAGAAATTGCTGCCCCAGCAGCAGCAGGTTGTCCGCGCTGAACAGCCCTGCCGTGAGGCGGTTCAGCCCGTCCAGCTGGCTCCCCCCAAGGATCAAAGCCGCCACCGCCGAGGTGAAGATGGCGCCAACGGCGTCGTTGAGCGCGCTTTCGGCCACCGCCATGTCGCAGACGCGCCGATACTCCGATTTGATGACCAACTGCTTCAGGGTCGGAATCAGGGCTGCGGGATCGGTCGAGCCCAGAATGGCCGCCAGCAAGGCCGCTGTCTTGCCGTCCAGACCCAGCCACAACAACAGCACGTAGGTCACGAAGAACGTGACCAGATACCCCACCACAGCGATCATCACGGTCGGGTAGGCGATCTTCAGGAACGCCTTGCGCTCGATTTCATCACCCCCCGACTTCAGGATGATGGCGGCGAGCAAGGTGCAGACCACCACAGCGAGGGTCAGTTGAACCGACAAGGGCGCCAGCGCATCGTGCAAGACGATGCCCACCAGCAATTGCAGCGTGAAGTTGGGAAAAATCGTCCCCTCGGCCGCCTTGCTGCACGCCCAGCAGAATCCCAGAAACAGGCTCAAACACCACAGCGATGCCGCGATCGCGGTCTCGGTACCGCCGAATCCGGCGATGCGCTGCAACAGGAAGGGCGCGAGCGCGTTGAGCAGCCAGGCGCCCGCGAACAGGAGTCCGACTTTCAGATAGTTCATCAACATGTCTGTTCCAGATGGAGGGTCAAGCGGGTTGCTCGATCTCGAACACCTGCCGCAGGTAGGCCAGGTACTTCTCATCGTCGCACATGCCTTTGCCTGGTGCGTCCGACAGCTTGGCCACCGGCTGGCCGTTGCAGCGCACCATCTTGATGACGATCTGCAGCGGCACGTGCGCGGGCGGGTCGCCCAGGTCGTTGGTCAGGTTGGTGCCGATGCCGAACGCCAGCAGGCAGCGTCCCCGGAACTGCCCGTACAGCTCGATGATGCGCGGAATCGTGAGCGCATCGCTGAAGATCAGCGTCTTGGTCAGCGGATCGACCCGGTTCTTGCGGTAGTGCTCGATCAGCCGCTCGCCCCAGGCGAAGGGGTCGCCGCTGTCGTGGCGCGCGCCGTCGAACAGCTTGCAGAAGAACATGTCGAAATCGCGCAGGAAGGCATTGAAGCCGTACACGTCGCTGAGCGCGATGCCCAGGTCGCCGCGGTACTCCTTGGCCCACGACTCGAAGGCGAACACCTGGCTGTCGCGCAGGCGCGGCCCCAGCGCCTGGCAGGCCTGCAGGTACTCGTGCGCCATGGTGCCCAGCGGCGTCAGGCCGAGCTTCATGGCAAAGAGCACGTTGCTGGTGCCGGCGAACTGCCCCGACGAGCCCGCGCCGAGCCGGGCGATCAGCACGCGCAGCACTTCCTCGTGCCAGGCCTTGCTGAAGCGGCGGCGGGTGCCGTAATCGGCGATCTTGAGTTCGCGCAGGCCGTCGCCATGCAGCAGCGCGATCTTGGCGTCGAGCCGTTTGCGGCCCTCCAGAAAATCGGGCACCTTGGCGACATTTCGGAAATAGACCTCGTTGACGATCGCCAGCACCGGGATTTCGAACAGGATGGTGTGCAGCCACGGCCCCTGGATCGTGATGTCGATTTCGCCCGAAGGCAGGGCCGTCACCGTGATGTACTTTTCATTGAGCCGGAACAGCCCCAGAAAATCCACGAAGTCGCTCTTGATGAAGCGCATGGATCGCAGGTAGGCCAGCTCGGCGTCCTGGAAATGCAGGCTGCACAGCGAGCGGATCTCGTCGCGGATTTCGCTGGCGTAGGCCGCCAGGTTCA
>JAHFQI010000131.1 GCA_023259355.1 Comamonadaceae bacterium | reverse complement strand
CCGGTGTCAGCTGGGGGTTTTCGGATGATAAGGACGCGGCCCCACCATGGGCGTCACGCAGGTGATTGGCCGGGGCATTGCGCGTCCGGGCCGCAGCGCCGGGCCGCCCCAAGCAAGGCCAGCCGCCGAGGGGCTGAGGCCCGCGGCTCCAAGCCTGCCTGCGCAGGGTTGGACGGGCCGAAGAGCCGTCGCCTCTGGCGAGGGCACGTACAGCGCAGTACACGAAGTGACAAGCGTGGGGGCCACATCAATCCAGCGTGCGCCGGAACGTCTTCAGGCCCACGGCCAGCACGGCGGCGGTGAACAGCAGGATGGGCCAGACGTGCGGCCACAGCAGGTCCACGCCGTTGCCCTTGAGCAGGATGCCGCGCACCAGCACCAGGAAGTGCGTCAGCGGCAGCACGTTGCCCACGGCCTGGGCCCACGCGGGCATGCCGAGAAATGGGAACATGAAGCCCGACAGCAGGATCGACGGCAGGAAGAAAAAGAAGGTCATCTGCATCGCTTGGAGCTGGTTGCGCGCGATCGAGCTGAAGGTGATGCCCAGCGTCAGGTTGGCGCAGATGAAGATCAGCACCACGCCGTAGAGCAGCAGCAGGCTGCCGTGCATGGGCACGTCGAAGATCCAGCGCGCCGCCAGAAGGATCAGCGTGACCTGGATCAGGCCGATCAGGATGTAGGGGACGATCTTGCCGGTCATCACCTCCAGCGGCGTGGCCGGCGTGGCCAGCAGGTTCTCGAAGGTGCCGCGCTCGCGCTCGCGCGTCATGGCCAGGCCGGTCATGAGCACCAGCGTCATGGTCAGGATCACGCCGAGCAGGCCCGGCACCACGTTGTAGGCGGTGAGGCCCTCGGGGTTGTAGCGGCGGTGCACGCGCAGCTCCACGGGCGGGGTGGCGGGGCGCTGCAGGCCGGGCAGGTCCGGGGCGAACACGCTGGCGCCGAGCTGGTTCAGCACCGAGATGGCGCCGCCCGCGGCCATGGGGTCGGTGGCGTCGGCCTCGACCAGCAGGGTGGGCGGCTTGCCGCGCAGCAGGTCGCGGTGAAAGCCGGCGGGGAAGGTGACGACGAACTGCACGGCGCCCCGGTCCAGCAGGTGGTCGGCCTCGCGCTCGTCCACGGTGCCGACGATCTTGAAGTAGTCGCTGTGGGCCATGGCCGCGACGTAGGCGCGGGCGAAGGGGCCGGGGTCGGCCATGACGACGGCGGTGGGCAGGTGCCGGGGGTCGGAGTTGATGGCGAAGCCGAACAGCATCAGCTGCAGGATGGGGATGCCGACGATCATGCCGAAGGTGAGCCGGTCGCGCCGCAGCTGGATGAACTCCTTGATCAGGATGCCGAGCCAGCGCGAGAAGGAAAAGCGGGTCATCGCATCAGCCTTGAAGGGGGTCCTGGCTGCCCTGCATCAGGTAGATGAAGGCGTCTTCGAGCGTGGGGGGAACGGGCGCCACCGTCAGGGCGGTGCCGGCCGTCCAGCCCCGCAGGCTGGCCTCCAACGTGGCGCCGTCGTGGCCGCTGACGTGCAGGGTGGCGCCGAAGCTGGCCACCAGGTCGGCGCCCGGCAAGCGACGCAGCGCCTCGCCCAGGCCCTGGAGCTTGTCGCCGCTGATTTCCCAGGTGTGCAGACGCTGGCCCGCCACCACCTCGGCCGCCGTGCCCGAGGCCAGCAGCGCGCCATAGGAGATGTAGGCCAGCCGGTGGCAGCGCTCGGCCTCGTCCATGTAGTGGGTGGAGACCAGCACGGTGATGCCGGCCGCGGACAGGCGGTGGATCTCTTCCCAGAAGTCGCGCCGGGCCTTGGGGTCCACGCCGGCCGTGGGTTCGTCGAGCAGCAGCAGCCGGGGCTGGTGCAGCAGGCAGCAGGCCAGCGCCAGCCGCTGCTTCCAGCCGCCAGAGAGGGTGCCCGCCAGCTGGTTGCGGCGCCCGGTGAGGTCGAGGTCGGCCAGCGTCTGGTCCACGGCGCGGCGGCGGTCGGCCATGCCGAACATGCGGGCGACGAAATCGAGGTTCTCCGCGATCGTGAGGTCGTCCCACAGCGAGAACTTCTGCGTCATGTAGCCCACCTGGCGCTTGATGGCGGCGCTTTCGCTCAGCACGTCCAGCCCCAGGCAGGTGCCGCTGCCGCTGTCGGGCGTCAGCAGGCCGCAGAGCATGCGGATCGAGGTGGTCTTGCCGCTGCCATTGGGCCCGAGGAAGCCGAAAATCTCGCCCTGCCGGACCTGCAGCGACAGGTCCTTGACGACATGTTTGTCGCCGAAATGCTTGTTGATGCCGGCGACGTCGATGACCAGCGGCGGGGTGTCCATGTCAGCGTTGTTCCACGAGGCGCACGTCCACGGGCAGGCCCGGGCGCAGGCCGGCCGCCTGCTCTGGGGCCGGCGCGGCCTCGACGCGGAACACGAGTTTCTCGCGGCTGCCGCGGCTGTAGATCACTGGCGGCGTGTATTCGGCCTGCGGCGCGATGAAGTCGATGGTGGCGCGGATCGGCGCGGCGCAGCCGTCGCAGCGGGCCTCGACCTTCAGCCCCGGCTTGAGCGTGGCCACGGCGGTTTCCGGCACGAAGAAACGCAGGCGCCGCTGCGCGTCGGGCAGCAGGCTGGCCACGGGCGCGCCGGCCGGCACCCATTCGCCGGGGCGGAAATAGATTTCGGCGATTTCCCCGGCGGCCTGGGCGGCCACGACTTTCTTCTCGACCTGCCAGCGCTTTTGCGCCACCTGGGCCACGGCGGCGTTGACATCGGCCTCGGCGGCGCGCACCTCGGGCTGGCGGCCCAGCGTGGCGCGGTAAGTGGCGAGCTGCTGGCGCGCGGCATCGACCTGCGCTAGGTCCCGGTCCCGCGCGGCGCGGACCTCGTCCACGCGGGCTGCGGAGACAAAGGCCCTGGCGGCCAGGGATTCCTGCTGCTGCAACTGGCGCTCGGACAGGCGCAGCGCGGCTTCGGCGGCGCGCAGCTGGGCTTCGATGGCCGCGACTTCGGGCTGACGGCGCGGCTCGCTGAGGTTGCGGACCTTTTCGCGCGCGGCGGCTTCGCGTGCCTCGGCCTCGCGCAGGCCCTGCTGCTCGGGCTCGGCGGCCACCGAGAACAGCGGCGCGCCGGCCGCGACGCGGCTGCCGCGCGCGACCTGCAGCGTGTCCAGGTAGCCGCCCAGCGGCGCGGCCAGGTAGAGGTATTCGCCTTCGATGTAGCCCTGGTAGCTGCCGTCCGGCGCCTTGCCGCAGCCGGACAGCAGCGCGGCGAGCAGGGCCGCGGCCAGGCAGGTCGATGCGGGGGCGTGAATTCTCATCGTGAGCCTCTCGGGGCAGGGCGCCGGGTGCGCAAAGCCATTCTGGCACGGGGGCGGCGTTCAGCGCCATCGCCGGGCACCGGCGGCGACCGGGCGTGGTGCGTTTGATCTACATCAAACAATCAGAAATTACGTTTAGGTGAATCGATTTACCAATAGTAAATTCTGTCTTTCCGAATTTCCAACCAGGAGACACAGCCCATGGGGACCTACACGTACCCGAAATTCCCGTACACCGGGCCGGCCGATCTGCAGGCCGACGCGCCGCAGCGCCGCCCGCTGGTGATCGTTGGCGCCGGCCCCGTGGGCCTGGCTGCCGCCGTGGACGCCCGCCTCAAGGGCATCCCCGTGCTGCTGTTCGACGAGGACGACACCGTCTCCATCGGCTCGCGCGCCGTCTGCTACGCCAAGCGCGCCCTCGAAGTGCTGGACCGCCTGGGCGTGGGCGATCCCATCTGCGACAAGGGCGTGAGCTGGAACGTCGGCCGCACCTTCTTCCGCGAGAAAGAGGTCTACCGTTTCGACCTCGTGCCCGACGCCGGCCACAAGCGCCCCGGCATGATCAACCTGCAGCAGTACTACCTGGAGGAAACGCTGGTGGCGCGCGCCGTGGAACTCGGCGCCGACCTGCGCTGGCGCTACAAGGTGGTGGGCGTGCAGAACGAGGCCGACCATGTGCGCCTGCGCGTGGACACGCCAGACGGCACCTTCGACATCGAGGCCGACTGGCTGATCGTGGCCGACGGCGCACGCAGCCCGATCCGGCGCATGCTGGGGCTGGACATCGACGGCCGCATCTTCATGGACCGCTTCCTGATCGCCGACGTGATCATGAAGGCCGACTACCCGGCCGAACGCTGGTTCTGGTTCGATCCGCCGTTTCACCGCAACCAGAGCGTGCTGCTGCACAAGCAGAGCGACAACGTCTGGCGCATCGACTTCCAGCTCGGCTGGGACGCCGACCCCGAGGAAGAGAAGAAGCCGGAAAACGTCATCCCCCGCATCAAGGCCATGCTCGGCGACGAGCGGCCGTTCGATCTGGAGTGGGTCAGCGTCTACACCTTCCAGTGCCGGCGCATGAAGGACTTCCGCGCCGGCCGCGCGCTGTTCGTCGGCGACGCGGCGCACCAGGTGTCGCCGTTCGGCGCGCGCGGCGCGAACTCGGGCTTCCAGGACACCGACGACCTGCTCTGGAAGCTGCAGCTCGTGATGGCCGGCCAGGCGTCCGAGGCGCTGCTCGACACCTACAGCGCCGACCGGACCTTCGCCGCCGACGAGAACCTGATGAACTCCACGCGCTCCACCGACTTCATCACGCCCAAGAGCCGCGTCAGCAAGACCTTCCGCAACGCCGTGCTGGATCTGGCGCAGGACCATGCGTTCGCGCGCCGGCTGGTCAACTCGGGCCGCCTGTCGGTGCCGGCCTTCCTCACGGCCTCGCGCCTGAACACGCCCGATGCGGAGACCTTCGCAGGCGACATGGTGCCCGGCGCGCCGATGGACGACGCGCCGATCCGCGCCGCCGGGCGCGACGGCTGGCTGCTCGACCAGCTTGGCAACCGGTTCCAGCTGCTGGTGTTCGCCGACAGCGTGGGCACCTTCGACGCGGCCGCGCTGGCGCAGCTCAAGGCGCTCGCGGCCGACCCGATCGCCGTGCAGCCCGTCGTGGTCACGCCCGACGGCGGGCGGCTCGACGGCGCCACCGTGCTGGCCGATGCGCAGGGCCTGATGGCCCGCCGCTACGACGCCCGGCCCGGCACCGTCTACCTGGTCCGCCCGGACCAGCACGTCGCTGCGCGCTGGCGCGCCTTCGACCCGTCCCTCGTGCGTGCCGCCGTGGCCCGCGCGACCTGCAATGCCTGAGCCAGAAGGAAACTGCCATGCCCCTGCAACTCCAGCCCCATCTCAAGGAACCCGGCCAGCGCTACTTCCGCGAGTTCTCACCCGGTGACGACTTTTATGAAGCGCTGATCGACACCCACCGCGACCTCAGCGACGAGCAGAGCGAGGCCGTCAACGCCCGCCTGATCCTGCTGCTGGCCAACCAGATCGGCGACATCGCCGTGCTGCGCGAGGCCCTGAAACTCGCACGCCAAGGCGTCTGAGCGCCATCGCGTTCTTCACCCCGTTCACCCCATTCAACCCCAAGGAGACTCTCATGCAGATCAAGAAAATTCACCATGTGGCCTACCGCTGCAAGGATGCCAAGGAAACCGTCGAGTGGTATGTCAAGCACCTGAACATGAAGTTCGTGCTCGCCATCGCCGAGGACCAGGTGCCCTCGACCCACGCGCCCGACCCCTACATGCATTTGTTCATGGACGCGGGCCAGGGCAACGTGCTGGCCTTCTTCGAAATCCCCAACTCGCCGCCCATGGGCCGCGACACCAACACCCCCGACTGGGTGCAGCACATCGCCTTCGAGGTGGACAGCGTGGCGACGCTCGAAGAAACCAAGGCACGCCTGGAAGCCGCCGGCATTCCCGTGGTCGGCCTGACCGACCACACCATCTTCAAGTCGATCTACTTCTACGACCCGAACGGCCACCGCCTGGAACTCGCGGCCAACACCGGCACGCCCGAGATGTACCAGCAGCTCGACGCGGTGAAGTGGGAGATGCTCGAAGAGTGGAACAAGACCAAACGCGCGCCCAAACACGCGGCCTGGATGCACGCGAAGGAATTTGCCTGAACCAGGCCGGCCGGTGTTGATGGCGTTGATCCCCGGTGGCGGCATCGGTAGGATCGACGCATGAACACCTCAAAACCCGGTCTGACGAAACAAAGCCGGCCTGTGCGGCCGCGTGCGGCTTTTTTCGCACGCGGCGGATTGGCCCTGTGTTGGGTCGCGGCGCTGGCCGTGCCTTGCGCCGCGCGCGCCGATACGGCGCCGCCCGCGCCAGGCGAGGCCGTGGTGTCGCGGCCGTTCAAGCTCACCACGGGCCTGTATTCGTTCTCCGGCGGCGGCTTGCCTTCCGGCACAGGGCTGGACGTCAACCTGCGCCACAGTTCGGATTTCGGCAACGTCTGGCTCGGCTGGTTCCGCTCGCCGGCGCTCGACGCCACGCAGACCCGGGCGGGCTGGGACCATTCCATTCCATTGGGGGCGGTGTTGCACCTGACGCCGTCGCTGCAGGTGGCCTCGGGCGGGTTCTGGGGCGGCAGCGCCATGCTGGAAGCCAGCATCGCCGGCAACTGGTTCGCGGGCGTCGGCCTGGGGCGCACCAACCTGCGCAACTACGTGAACCTGAATTTCGACCCGAACGACGCGTGGATGCTGTCGGCCGGCTACCGCTGGAGCGACAACCACGCGCTGTCGCTGCAGGTGGTTCGCGACAACCGGCTCAACCCGGACCAGCAGCATGTGCACCTGGTGTACCGCACGGCCATCGCCGATGACCAGCGGCTGACGCTGGACCTGCTGTCCAAGACGGGCCTGGTCAACGGCGGACCGATCCACCGTGTCGGGCTGTCGGTCGGCTACGACTGGCCGCGCTACTTCGTCCGCGCCGCCTATGACCCGCAGGTGAATTTCACCCCGCAGGACATGTGGCGGCTGTCGGTGGGCACGCGCTTTTAGGCCGCTATCAAAGCTTGAACGGCACCACCACCTGGCGCTGCTCGCCCAGGCCTTCGATGCCCAGGGCCATCACGTCGCCCTTCTTCAGGAACACCGGGGCGGGCTGGCCGTCCTTCTTGATGCCCATGCCCACGCCGGGCGGCGTGCCGGTGGTGATCACGTCACCGGGCATCAGCGTCATGAACTGGCTCAGGTAGCTCACCAGCTTGGCCACGCCGAAGATCATGGTGCGGGTGCTGCCGGTCTGCATGCGCTGGCCGTTCACGTCCAGCCACATGTCGAGCTTCTGCGGGTTCGGCACCTCGTCGCGCGTGACCAGCCACGGGCCGATCGGGCCGAAGGTGTCGCAGCCCTTGCCCTTGTCCCAGGTGCCGCCGCGCTCGAGCTGGAATTCGCGCTCGCTCACGTCATTGATGGTGCAGTAGCCGGCCACGAAATCGAGCGCCTCCTTCTGCGACACATGGCGTGCCGGCTTGCCGATCACCACGCCGAGTTCCACTTCCCAGTCGGACTTCTTGGAACCCTTGGGCAGCATCACGTCGTCGTTGGGGCCCTGGATGCAGGTGGTCGCCTTCATGAAGACGATCGGCTCCTTCGGGATGGGCATGTTGGATTCGGCCGCGTGGTCGGCGTAGTTCAGGCCGATGGCGATGAACTTGCCCACGCCCGCCACCGGGCAGGCCATGCGCGGCTTGCCCTTGACCAGCGGCAGCTTGTCGGTCTTGAGCTTGCGCAGCTTGGCGAGCGCCTTGTCGTCGAGCTGGTCGGGCGTGATGTCAGGGATGACGGCGCTCAGGTCGCGCAGCTTGCCCTCGGCGTCGATCAGGCCGGGTTTTTCCTTGCCGGGGTTGCCATAACGAACCAGTTTCATGGGTTTCCTTTTTTCGTGGGTAGATTCAGTAGCTCGATCGTCCGCCCGACAGGTCGAACACCGCGCCGGTGGAGAAGGAACATTCCTCGGTGCACAGCCAGGCCACCATGGCCGCCACCTCCTCGGGTTCGCCAAAGCGACCCATGGGAATTTTTGACAGCATGAACTGGATGTGCTCCGGCGTCATCTGGTCAAAGATGGCCGTCTTCACGGCGGCCGGGGTGATGCAGTTGACACGCACGCCGGTGTCGGCGAGTTCCTTGCCCAGCGACTTGGTCAAGGCTATCACGGCGGCCTTGCTGGCGCTGTAGGCGCTGGCGTTGGGGTTGCCGTCCTTGCCCGCAACCGACGCGATGTTGACGATGCGGCCGTAATTGAGTGCGCGCATGTGCGGCACCACCTCGCGACAGCAGTAGAACAGGCCGTTGAGGTTGACCTGCATGACCTGGAGCCAGTCCTTCGGCGGGTAGTCCCAGAGCTTCACGTTGGGGCCGGTGATGCCGGCGCAGTTCACCAGCACATCGATCCGGCTGCTGTGCAGCAGCGTCTGGCGCACCGCCGCGGCCACGCTGTCGTGGTGCGCGACGTTGACCACCACGGTCTGCACCGCGGGGCCAAGCTCGTGGGCCGCGTCCGCCAGGGCATCGGCATCGAGGTCCCACAGGGTGGCGCTGGCGCCCGAGGCCAGCAGGCGCTTGGCGATGGCAAAGCCCAGGCCCGCGGCGCCGCCGGTGATGACCGCATGCCGGCCGTGCAGGTCGAGGTGGTTCATAGGGAGATGCCGCCATCGACGGCGTAGGCCTGCCCCGTCACGAACGCCGCTTCGTCGCTGGCCAGAAACACCACCAGCGGCGCGATTTCGTGGGCCTGTGCCAGCCGCCCCATGGGCTGGCGGGCAATGAAGTTCTGGCGCGCCGCCACCGGGTCGGCATTGGCGTTGATGCGGTCCTGCAGCGAGGGCGTGTCCACCGTACCGGGGCAGATGGCATTGCAGCGGACGCCCTGGGCCACGAAGTCGGCGGCGACGCTCTTGGTCAGGCCGATCACGGCCGCTTTGGAGGCGCCGTAGATGAAGCGGTTGGGCAGGCCCTTGATGCTGCTGCAGACGCTGGCCATGTTGATGATGCTGCCGCCGCCGTGCGCCAGCATGCCGGGCAGGGCGGCCTGGATCATCCAGAACTGCGAGCGCACGTTGAGGTTGAACGCGAAATTCCACTCGTCGTCGGTGGCCTGCAGGATCGAGCCGTTGTGCACGAAGCCGGCGCAGTTGAACAGCACGTTGAACGGCGGGGCCTCGGCCATCAGCGCCTGGATGGCCGCCTTGTCGAGCACATCCAGCGCCCGCGTCCGGATCTGGGGCGTGTCCTGGTAACTCTCCAGCAGCCTGGCGTTCACATCGGTGGCCCAGACTTGCGCGCCCTCGGCCGCCAGCGCCAGGGCCGTTGCCTTGCCAATGCCTTGACCGGCCGCCGTGACCAGCGCCGTCTTGCCCTTGAGTCTCATGCTGTTTCCTTCCGGTTTGCCTGCCGATCCCCCGCCCTCTTTGCGAGGTGAACATCGGCGGTGCAGGGTTTTCGCTATGAATTTAAACCTTGACGCGCGGCTTGGCGCGATGCCATCATTATTAAATTGGTCTGACCACCTGTCCAATTCTGGTTTATCCCTATGCCCCTGCAAACTGTCGAACCCCAGCGCCTGTACCGGCAAATCGCCGAACAGCTGCGCCAGGCCATTGCCTCGGGCGAGTTCGCCGTCGGGGCGCGCCTGCCGGCGGAGCGGGACCTGGCCAAGCTGCTGGGCGTGAGCCGGCCGTCCGTGCGCGAGGCCCTGATTGCGCTGGAGGTGGAAGCCGTCATCGAGGTGCGTACCGGTTCCGGCATTTATGTGCTCGCGCCCAGGGCGAAAAAGGCCGAGTCCGCCGATGCCGATACCGATGCGCCTCCCGAATGGGGGCCGCTCGAACTCATGCGCGCACGCGAGCTGGTCGAGGGGGAGGTCGCCGCCCTGGCGGCCCGCCACGCCAAGAAGGCCGATGTGCAGGCGATGGGCGGCGCCCTCCAGCAGATGCGCGACGAAGTCGGCGCAGGCCAGGAGCCGCGCCTGGGCGACGAAGCCTTTCACGCCGCCATCGCCCGGGCCTGCGGCAACGAGGTGCTGCGCGACACGGTGCGGGGTTACTGGCGGGCCCGCTGCGGCCCCCTGTTCGAACGGCTGGGGGACCACTTCGACACCGTGCCGTCCTGGAACGCGGCGATCGCCGAGCACGCCGCCGTGCTGGACGCCGTCCGTGCGCGCGACGCCGACGCGGCGCGCGAGACCATGCGCAGGCACCTCAAGAAAGCCCATGCCCGGTACAGCGGAAGCTGGCCCGCCGCCAAAAAAGGCGTGAGATGACCCCCACGTTCGGCACTGCGTGTCCTCACTGCCCCCCGAGGGGGCCCAGCCCTGCTTGGGGCGGCCCG
This sequence comes from Comamonadaceae bacterium, assembly GCA_023259355.1. Lineage (GTDB taxonomy): Bacteria > Pseudomonadota > Gammaproteobacteria > Burkholderiales > Burkholderiaceae_C > JAHFQI01. The sequence goes on along the minus strand of JAHFQI010000131.1, from coordinate 1,742 downwards.
GCGCTGGGCTGCTGCCTGGCCATTTGATTCAACCGGTTCAATCCATGACACCTTTTATCCGCCTCCACCCCCAGGACGATGTCCTGATCGCCCGTTCGCAGTTGCTCGGCGGCACGACCGTCGAAGACATCACCGCCCGGGGCTTGATCCCGCCCGGCCACAAAATCGCCACCCACGCCATCGCGCAGGGTGCGCCGGTGCGGCGCTACAACCAGATCATCGGATTTGCATCCCGGCCCATCGCGGCGGGTGAACACGTCCACACGCACAACCTCGACATGGGGCCCGACAAGGGCGACTTCGACCGCGATTACGCCTTCGGGGCTGACGTCAAACCCGAGCCGGCCCCGCGTGAAGCCACGTTCATGGGCATCCGGCGCGCGGACGGCCGGGTGGCCACGCGCAACTACATCGGCATCCTGTCGAGTGTGAACTGCTCCGCGACGGCGGCGCGGGCCATTGCCGACCACTTTTCGCGCCAGATCCGTCCCCAGGCGCTGGCGGATTTTCCGAACGTGGACGGCGTGGTGGCGCTCACCCACGGCACCGGCTGCGGCATGGCCACGCAGGGGCTGGGCATGCAGATTCTGGAGCGCACGCTGGCGGGCTATGCCACACATGCCAACTTCGCCGCGGTGCTGGTGGTCGGGCTGGGCTGCGAGGCCAACCAGATCAACGCCTGGCTGGCGCACAGCAGCCTGCGCGAAGGGGACAGCCTGCGGGTGTTCAACATCCAGGACACGGGCGGCACCGCCAAAACCGTCGCCAAGGGCATTGCCCTGGTCGAGGCCATGCTGCCCGCGGCCAATGCCGTCAAGCGCGAGCCCTGCAGCGCGGCGCACATCACCATCGGGCTGCAGTGCGGCGGCTCGGACGGCTATTCGGGCATCAGCGCCAACCCGGCGCTGGGCGCAGCCGTGGATTTGCTCGTGGCGCACGGCGGCACGGCCATCCTCAGCGAAACCCCGGAAATCTACGGCGCCGAGCACCTGCTCACGCGCCGCGCCGTGACGCGCGAGGTGGGCGAAAAACTCATCGAACGCATCCGCTGGTGGGAGCGCTACACCCAGGCCAACGACGGCGAGATGAACAACAACCCCTCGCCCGGCAACAAGGCCGGCGGCCTGACCACGATCCTCGAAAAATCCCTGGGCGCCGTGGCCAAGGGCGGCACCAGCAACCTGCGCGCGGTGTACGAATACGCCGAACCGGTCACGGCGCACGGGTTCGTCTACATGGACACGCCGGGTTACGACCCCGTGAGCGCCACCGGCCAGGTGGCGGGCGGCGCGAACCTGATCTGCTTCACCACCGGGCGCGGCAGCGCCTATGGCTGCGCGCCGTCACCGTCGCTCAAGTCGTCCACCAACTCGGCGCTGTGGCGCAAGCAGGAGGACGACATGGACATCAACTGCGGCGAAATCATCGACGGCACGGCCTCGATCGCCGAGATGGGGCAACGCATCTTCGAGCGGGTGCTGGCCACCGCGTCGGGGGCGCCCACCAAGAGCGAATTGCACGGCTACGGACAGAATGAATTCGTCCCCTGGCAGGTGGGCGCGGTGATGTGAACCCCGGCCGGAAAAAACCCAACAAGGAAACGACATGAACACCAGCGCACCCGCCACCACCCCCCACACCGTCCAGGCCGCCCCGTTGCGCGCGCAGGTGGCCGCCATCCTGGTCGCGGCCGGCAGCAGCGAAGCCGAAGCCGCCACGGTGGCTGCCAACCTGGTCATGGC
>JAHFQI010000130.1 GCA_023259355.1 Comamonadaceae bacterium | reverse complement strand
GCGAACACCGTGACCAGGAACCCCAGCGAACCCCAAAGCCGCACCCGCCCGTAGCGTTTGGCATCGAACCCGCCGCCCTGGCTGACCAGGTGTGCCATGGCCGCCTCGCTCATCGGCATCATGGCGCTGGTGTGGGTGAACATCACCAGCAGCACCACGCCGAGCCAGAGCGAGCTGAGTTCAAACCACAGCCCGACGGACATGGCCAGCGCGGCTGTGGCCCCGTAGCGCATCAGTCTGACGCGCTCGCCGGTGTGGTCGCTCAGCCAGCCCCAGCCGTAGGGCGCGAACAGCCGCGTGGCCGCCTGCACCGAGGTCAACACGCTGATGGCGAACAGGCCGTAGCCCAGGTCCTTGAGCCAGAGCGGCAGGTAGGGGTTGAAAAAGCCGATGTGCGCGAAATAACTCGCCGAAAGCGCCGCGAACGGGATCAACTGCCGGCGGCCGGCGGCGCCTTCACGCGGAGTCATTCAAGGATGCGAAGCCTTTATCGGCGAGATCGGCACGTTCACATCGGCGCACTGCGCGCGCTGGCGCAGCGCGTGCTCCATCACCACCAGCGCCAGCATGGCCTCGGCGATCGGCGTGGCGCGAATACCCACGCAGGGGTCGTGGCGGCCCTTGGTGACGACTTCGGTGGACTGGCCCTCGATGTCGATGGACTCGCGCGGTGTGAGGATCGAGCTGGTCGGCTTGACCGCGATGCTCACTTCCAGGTCCTGCCCGGTGCTGATGCCGCCGAGCACGCCGCCCGCGTTGTTGCTCTTGAAGCCCTCTGGCGACAGCGAATCGCCGTGCGTGCTGCCGCGCTGCGTGACGCTGGCGAAACCCGCGCCAATTTCCACGCCCTTGACGGCGTTGATGCCCATCATCGCGTAGGCGATGTCCGCGTCCATCTTGTCGAACAGCGGCTCGCCCAGGCCGATGGGCACGTTGCGAGCCATCACGCGCAGGCGCGCGCCGCACGAGTCGCCGGCCTTGCGCAGCGCGCCCATGTAGTCCTCCAGCGCGCTGACATCGGCCACCGGGGCGAAGAACGGGTTGTTCGGCACGTGCTCCCAGCTCTCGAACGCGATGGCGATGTCGCCGATCTGCGTCATGCAGCCGTGGAAGGTGGTGCCGTATTTCTCGAACAGCCACTTCTTGGCCACCGCGCCGGCCGCCACCATGGGCGCGGTCAGGCGTGCGGACGAACGGCCGCCGCCGCGCGGGTCGCGCAGGCCGTATTTGTGGAAGTAGGTGTAGTCAGCGTGGCCGGGGCGGAAGGTCTGCAGGATGTTGCCGTAGTCCTTGCTGCGCTGGTCGGTGTTCTTGATCAGCAGGCAGATCGGCGTGCCGGTGGTCTTGCCCTCGTACACGCCCGAGAGGATTTCCACCGCGTCCGGCTCGTTGCGCTGGGTGACGAATTTGGAGGTGCCGGGGCGGCGGCGGTCCAGGTCGCCCTGGATGTCGGCCTCGGAAAGCGCCATGCCGGGCGGACAGCCGTCGATGACGCAGCCGATGGCCGGGCCGTGGGATTCACCGAAGTTGGTGACTGCGAAAAGGGTGCCGAAGGTGTTGCCGCTCATGGACGCAATTATCCCTGACCCGACGCTGCCGTGAGATAACGCAAGGGAACGCCTTGATCTGTGCCGGACGATGCACCAAAATGAAAAACGCGGCAGCCCTTCTCTAACGGCCGAGGATCAGAGCCATGTCCAAGAAACCCGTACCCTCCCTGTTCACGTTAACGATGTTGGTGTTGTTTGCCAGCGCCACGCCTGTCCTGGCCGCAGACCAGGCCAGCGCCGTGAGCCGCGCGCGCAGCCATATCACGGACTTTCCCGGTCGCTCCCTGCACGGCCGGGACCACAGCTACGAGGTCCGGGACGTCATCATGGACGCCGATGGCGCCGAGCATGTGCGCTTCGACCGGCGCTACAAGGGGCTGCCGGTGATTGGCGGCGACATGGTGGTTCACTCCAGCCGCACCGGGACCTTCGTCAACACGTCGCTCACGCTGAACCGGCAGATCGACATGCCGATCCGGCCTTCGCTGAATGCCGGTCGCGCTCTCGAAGCGGCTCAGGCCAGCCATCCCGGCGAGGCACGCGGCACAGCCCCCAGCCTGGTGGTGTACGCCCGAGGCGACCTGCCGGCGCTGGCTTGGGACGTGCGGGTGTACGGCGAACAGGCCGACGGCACGCCGAGCGAGAAGCACGTGATCGTCGATGCGCACAGCGGGCTGGTGCTGGATGCCTGGGATGACATCCACACCGGGGCGAGCGGCGGCACCGGCAACGGCTTCTTCAACGGGGCAGTGAACCTGACCACCAACAGCATCACGGGTGGTTACGAATTGCGCGACCCCACTCGTGGTGGCCAGTACACCATCGACATGAAAAACAAGCAGGGCGGTAGCGGATCCGTCCTCACCGACACGGACAACACCTGGGGCAACTTCCTGCTGACCGACCGCGCGACGGTGGGCGTGGACGCCCAGTACGGCACGGCCATGACCTGGGACTACTACAAGAATGTCCATGGCCGCACGGGCATCAAGAACAACGGCCTGGGCGCCTACAACCGGGTGCACTACGGCCGCAACTACAACAACGCCTATTGGTCGGACTCGTGCTTCTGCATGACCTATGGCGACGGCGATGGCGTGACGTTCAACCCCTTCGACTCGCTGGACGTGGCCGGCCACGAGATGAGCCACGGCGTCACCAGCAGCACGGCCAACCTGACCTACTCGGGCGAATCGGGCGGCCTGAACGAGGCCACGTCCGACATCTTCGGCACCATGGTGGAGTACTACGCCAACAACGGCAGCGACACTCCCGACTACCTGATCGGCGAAAAGCTCTACAAGAGCGGCGGCGGCAAGGCGCTGCGTTACATGTACAGCCCCAACCTGGACGGCGCGTCAGCCGATTGCTGGTATTCGGGCCTGGGCTCGCTGAACGTGCACTACAGCTCCGGCGTCGCCAACCACTTCTTCTACCTGCTTGCGGAGGGCACCAGCCCCGCCGGCGGCTCCGCCAGCCCGACCTGCGTTTCCAGCGACACCAAGAAGGCAACCGGCAGCGCCACCCTTGCAGGCATTGGCCGCGACAAGGCCCAGAAGATCTGGTACCGCGCGCTGACGGTCAACATGACCTCCAATACCAACTACAAAGGGGCCCGCACGGCCACGTTGAACGCGGCCCAAGCTCTCTACGTCAGTGGCGAGATTACTGCCGACGACGTGAACGCGGTCGCCACCGCCTGGTCGGCCGTTCTGGTCAATTAAGACGGTTTCCAGGCGCCCTGGCCTTGCAGGGCGTCTGATTTCGTCGGCCCCCTCTCAAGGGGGCGCGGTCACGATGGGGTGCGCGTTACCGGGAATGCTTCATGCTTGATGCTGCAGCGCAGCATGCACTTTGTGCTGCGTTTCAAGGAGAGCCTCATGCTGGACCGCACCACCACCCAGTTCTCGCACGTCAAACCCGGCGATACCACCTATGTCGCCGGCGGCTTGCGTGATTTTTTCCTCTACCGTGACCTTGGCGTGGCCGAGGCGACACACGGCAAGGTCATCGCCCACCTGGTCAAGGCGAACGTCGCACCTGAAAAGGGCACGGGATGGCACCGACATGAGGCGGATTTCCAGATCGTGATCATGGTCAAGGGCTGGGCCAAATTCATGTACGAGGACCAGGTGACGCTGGTGCAGGCCGGCGACTGCGTTCACCAGCGCCCCGGCATCCGGCACTACCTGTTCGACTACTCGCCCGACATGGAGTACCTCGAAATTGTGTCCCCTGCGGACTTCAAGACAGTGGACGTCGAACCGGTGTGCCCGATCCCCGACCCGACGCCCTGGGCCTGAATCGACCCCGTCCCTGCGTCATTGCGGGCACCAGGCTCGCAATGACCAAAGCGCCGGGCCAGCCCGAGTCTCAGCCTCAAAATTCGGCATCGAGCTCGTCAATCTCGTCGGGCTCCAGCTCGGCGGCCGCCACCCACTCCCGCATGGCGGGCAGCGCCATGATGCGCTGGCAGTAGGCGGTGCAGACGGCGTCGAGTGGCACGTCGTAGGTCAGGAAGCGCGTGACCACCGGCGCGTACATGGCGTCCGCGATACAGGGGTGGGCGCCAAACAGGTAGGGCCCGCCGTAGGTGGCCAGGCACTCCTTCCAGATCGCCACGATGCGTTCGATGTCGCCCTGCGCGCGCGACCACACCTTGAATTTCGGGAAATGGGCCTTGATGTTCATCGGCAGGGCCGAACGCAGCGAACTGAAGCCGGAATGCATCTCGCCGCAAATGGCTCGGCAATGCGCGCGCGCGCCGCGTTCGGCGGGCAGCAGGCCGGCCTTGGGCTTGATCTCGTTCAGGTACTCCCCAATGGCCAGCGTGTCCCAGACCTTGATGCCCTGGTGCTCCAGCGAAGGCACCAGCATGGACGAGGACAGCAGCAGGATTTCCGCCTTCATGGCCGGATCGTCAGGCGGCACGACGTGCTCGCTGAAGTCGAGCTGGGCCAGCTTCGCCATCAGCCAGCCGCGCAAGGCCCAGGCGCCGTAATTGCGGCTGCTGATGGTCAGGACGGCTTTGGGCATGGTACGGCTCCTCGGGTGGTGCATGCTGCCCTGCAAAGGCTGTGCCAGACCGGCGTGCACCGGCCCTGTGCGTGCGTCCGGCACGGGCTGGCCCGCAACTTGCCTGCAAACGGGGGGCCACGACTCCCTTCCCAGGACTGCCATGCTCTATCAGGCCTACCAGCTTCAATCCGACCTGATGTCACCGCTGCGCCTGCTGGCCCAGCAAGCCAGTGCCAGTCTGTGGTTGCGCAAGACCGAGCGCAGCCTCTTGCGTCGCCTCTCGGCCGCCGGCGAGGTCATCTCGCGGATGCGGCTCACGCACACCCGCCCCGCTTACGGCATCGATTCAGTGGACGTGGGCGGCGAAGCCGTGCCCGTGACCGAAGAAGCCGTGATGTCCATGCCCTTCGGCACGCTGCTGCGCTTTCGCAAGGCCCACGTGAGCGGTGAACCCCAGCCCCCCGTGCTGCTGGTGGCGCCGCTCTCGGGCCACTTCGCCACCTTGCTGCGCGAGACCGCGCGCACCCTGCTGCAGGACCATGACGTCTACATCACGGACTGGCACAACGCGCGGGATGTGTCGCTGCGCCACGGCCCGTTCAGCCTGGACGACTACATCGGCCACATGATCCGGTTCCTCGCCGCCATCGGCCCCGGCGCCCATGTGGTGGCGGTCTGCCAGCCCTGCGTCGCGGCCCTCGCGGCCACCGCCCTGATGGCCGAGGACGACCACCCCGCCCAGCCGCGCAGCCTGACGCTGATGGCCGGGCCCGTGGATTGCCGCGTCAACCCCACCGGCGTCAACACCCTGGCCACCAGCAAGCCGATCGACTGGTTCGAGAAAAATCTGATCAGCTACGTGCCCCTGCCGCATGCGGGCTTCATGCGCCGCGTCTATCCGGGGTTTGTGCAGCTTGCGGCGTTTCTGAGCATGAACCTGGACCGGCACAAGCAGGCGTTCCGGCACATGTACGACCATCTGGTCGCAGGCGAAGTCGAGCAGGCCCGCACCATCCAGACGTTCTACGACGAGTACCTTGCGGTGAACGACCTGCCCGCCGAGTTCTACCTCGAAACCGTGGAAAAAGTGTTCCAGACCTACGATCTGGCGCGCGGGCAGCTGCGGTTTCGCGGCCGCGTCGTCAATCCGGCGGCGATCCGCCGCACGGCGCTGTTCACGGTGGAAGGGGAACGCGACGACATCTGCTCAGTGGGCCAGACCGTCGCCGCGCACGACCTGTGCCCCAGCATCCGCCCCTACCTGAAGACGCACCACGTTCAGACCGGCGTCGGCCACTACGGCGTCTTCAGTGGGCGCAAATGGAACCAGCAAATTTACCCGCGAGTGCGGGATGTGATCCACGCGAGCATGGGTTAGCAGGGCTTGAGGGCCCTGCCAACGCTTCAGGGGAAGTTGGGTTCGGACTTGCCGTCCTCTTCCTCCGCACCGGCCGGCCAGTCGCGGATGTAGGCCTTGAGCATCTTGTTCTCGAAGTTCTGGCTGTCCACCACGGCCTTGGCCACGTCGTAGAAGCTGATCACGCCCATGAGCATCTTGTTGTCCATCACGGGCATGTAGCGTGCGTGGCGGTCGAGCATCATGCGGCGCACTTCGTCCATGTCGGTCGCGGAGGTGCAGGTCAGCGGATGGTCGTCCATCGCGGTGCGAACCACCGTCGTGCCGATCTGGCCGGCATTTTTCACGATCAGCTGGATCACCTCGCGGAATGTCAACATGCCGACCAGGTCGCCGTGCTCCATGACCACCAGCGAGCCGATGTCTTTTTCGGCCATGAGGTTCACCGCGCGGCCTAGGGGGTCATCGGGGGTGACGGTGTAGAGGGTGTTGCCCTTGACGCGAAGGATGTCGCTGACTTTCATGAGGTTCTCCAATGTCGCCGCCGTGGCGTGTTTCGAAAAGAATATAGCCCACAATTGCATGGAAAAGCACCACCCGTGTAACAGATATCACTGGAGACCCGCATGCCCGGTTATTCCGACCCCGGCTTCGACACCCTGGCGCTGCATGCCGGGGCCGACCCCGACCCCGCCACCGGCGCCCGCGCCGTGCCCATCCACCTGACCACGTCGTTCGTTTTCGAGTCCAGCGACCACGCAGCCTCGCTGTTCAACCTGGAGCGCGCCGGCCACGTCTACAGCCGCATCAGCAATCCGACCAACGCGGTCTTCGAGCAGCGCATGGCCGCGCTCGAGGGCGGCATCGGCGCCATCGCCACGGCCAGCGGCCAGGCGGCGCTGCACCTGTGCGTGGCCACGCTCATGGGCGCGGGCTCGCACATCGTGGCCAGCACCGCGCTGTATGGTGGTTCTCAGAACCTGCTGCACTACACACTGCGGCGCTTCGGCATCGACACCACCTTCGTCAAGCCCGGCGACATCGCCGGCTGGCGCGCGGCCGTGCGGCCCAACACCAAGCTCTTCTTCGGCGAAACCGTGGGCAACCCCGGCCTGGATGTGCTGGACATTCCGACCGTGGCGCAGATCGCCCATGAGGCCGGCGTGCCGCTGCTGGTGGACTCCACCCTCACCTCGCCCTGGCTGATGAAGCCGCTCGAACTTGGCGCCGACCTGGTCTACCACTCGGCCACCAAGTTCCTGTCGGGCCACGGCACGGTCATCGGCGGCGTGGTCATCGACGGCGGCAGCTTCGACTGGGAAGGCCCACGCACGGCCGGCCGCTTCGCCGAGCTGACGCAGGCCTACGAGGGCTTCCACAACATGGTGTTCAGCGAGGAAAGCACCGTGGGCGCCTTCCTGCTGCGCGCGCGCCGCGAAGGCCTGCGCGACTTCGGGGCCTGCATGAGCCCGCACACGGCCTGGCTGATCCTGCAAGGCATCGAAACCCTGCCGCTGCGCATGGCGCGCCACATGAGCAACACGCAGAAGGTGGTGGAGTTCCTGGCCAGCCAGCCCTTCGTGGCGCGCGTGGGCCACCCGCTGCTGGAGAGCCATCCCAGCCATGCGCTGGCGCAAAAGCTCCTGCCGCGCGGCGCTGGGTCGGTGTTCAGCTTCGACCTCAAGGGCAACCGCGAACAGGGCAAGAAGTTCATCGAAACGCTCAAGGTCTTCAGCCACCTGGCCAACGTGGGCGACTGCCGCTCGCTGGTGATCCACCCGGCCAGCACCACGCACTTCCGCATGAGCGACGAGGCGCTGGCAGGCGCGGGCATTACCCAGGGCACGATCCGCCTGTCGATCGGCCTCGAAGACCCGGACGATTTGATCGACGACCTGAAACGGGCGCTCAAGGCCGCGGAGAAAGCCCTATGACTGTACTCACCGTCAATGGCGCTCCCACCTACTGCTACACCGGCGGCAAGGCGTTCGACGCCGCCAAGCCCACCGTCGTGTTCATCCATGGCGTGCTCCACGACCACAGCGTCTGGGGCCTGCAAAGCCGCTACCTCGCCCACCACGGCTGGAACGTGCTCGCCGTGGACCTGCCGGGCCACTGCAAGAGCGGCGGCGAAGCGCCCTCCTCCGTCGAGGAAGCCGCCGACTTCATTGGCGCCTTGCTTGACGCCGCCGGTGTGCAGCGCGCCGCGCTGGTCGGCCACAGCTGGGGCTCGCTGATCGCGCTGGAAGCCGCCGCACGGCAGAAAGACCGAGTGAGCCATCTGGTGCTGGTGGGCACAGCCTTTCCCATGAAGGTCTCGCCAATGCTCATGGAAACCTCGCTGAGCGACCCGGTGAAAGCCATGACCATGGTCAACGTGTTTTCACGCAGCACCCTGGCCGCGCCGCCCTCCGCGCTGGGCCCCGGCACCTGGGTCCACGGCGCCAGCCTGGCGCTGAACCGGCGCGTGCTGGCCAGCAACCCCGACGTCAACGTGTTCCACCGCGGCTTCAAGGCCTGCGACAGCTATGCCAACGGCGAGATCGCCATCACGCAAATCACCTGCCCGGTGCTGTTCGTGCTCGGTGAGCAGGACCAGATGACGCCGCCCAAGGCCGCCCAGGGCCTGATAGCCAAGGCCCGCGAATCAGGCAAGACCGTTCACATCGCGCAACCGCCGGTCGGCCATCACCAGATGACCGAAACGCCCGACGACACGCTGTTTGCGATCCGGGATTTCCTGAAAACTTGACGCACCGAAGACCCGCGCAGCGCTGACTATTTCTTGCGCGGATCGTCGGCCGGATTCACATAGGTGATGCCCCACGGACCCATGCCATGCACCTGGACGACGGTCTCGGCGCCGGTCCACGCGTAGTGCAGCGTCTTGGGCTGCATGAGCGCAAAACTGCCAGCCGTCAACGCCTGCGTCTTGGCTTGGTCGAACTTGTCGCCCATGCCCATGTTGAACGTGCCGGAAAGCACGGTCACGTGCTCGATGGCCGGATGCCAGTGCGCCGGCAGCATGTAGTTGGCAGGGAACTTGATCCGCGCGGTGAACGGCGCCGCCTCGTTCATCGGACCTTCGATGACGGCGATCTTGGCCCCCGGCGGCAGCGAAGGCACATCACCCCACTGGATATCGCCCGGCATCACCATCATGTGCGCGGCAGGGTCCGCGGCGACGCTGACCAAAGGCAGCGCACCCAGCGCAACCGCCAGCGAGAACATTGATGTCTTGAGGATCTGCATGATGAACCTCCTGTCTTTGAACCTGGTCGTGCAGACACCACCGTGAAGGCGAGAGGAACATGCCCATCGCCCACCCGCAAGGGAACTGCAAGATCAGTATGGTGGGCCGAAACCCGTTTATCAAGAACGAAAGAGCCCGCCGGTCCGCATGCAGGCTGTCGATCGGAGAAAGTGGGGCGTCCGCGTCACTGCGCGAGGGAATGGCCTTCGATGGCAAGAGCACGCAGGGCGTTGACCTGCCACGAGAACTCCGGCTCGAAAGCCTCTCGCTGAGCCACGGCGAAGGACCCGCCGTCCGCGTAGACGGTGGCGTAGGCGGCATAACTCGCAGCCTGCAACGCCTTGCCATTCAGGGCATTGGCGACCGCGTAGCTGGCAGAGACTGCGGCGTGACCACACCCGTCAATCGACTTCGACCCGCGATGCTGGTTCGCCAGCCGTTCAGCATCGCGCTGCGCGTTCTCGAAGGCGCCCCGATCGATTTCCCCGCGCAGGTACCTGCCGAGCAGCTCCACGCATTCGATGACCTCGGCTTCTTCGAGCAAGTGCCTGATCCGCACAACGCATGCGTGCCCGAAGGCGAGGCGCATGCCTTCATTTTCAGGATTCGTCAGCTTGATTTCAGCGGCCAGATTCTCAAGCGCTGCGTTCACAGTTTTCTCCTTTACCGACCGGGGAGCAAGTCATCTCGAATTCGACTCGATCGCACGGTCCATCAGCTATCGGTTGCTTCTATGCGCGCTTGATGACGCGCACGAGGAACAGCAGCACGACCGCCCCGATGGTGGCGACCACAATGCTGCCGATGAGGCCACCGCCCAGCGACACGCCAAAGGTACTGAACAAGAACCCGCCCAGAAACGCACCGACGACGCCAACGACGAGATCGCCAAGGAGACCAAACCCTCCGCCTTTGACGAGCACACCCGCCAGCCAGCCGGCGACAAGACCCACAACGAGAAACCAAAGAATACCCATGTCGCACCCCCTATGACTGGCCCGAGCGGCCAGCCAGTGATCAGCCTAGCAACCTTTCGCGGTCATCGCAAATGGACGCTCTTGAGCATCAGCCGCGCCGGGCCGCTTCGATGACCGCGATGTCGATCTTTGTCATCTCCATCATCGCCTCGAACGCGCGCTTGGCCGCGGCGCGATCGGGATCGGTGATTGCGGCAATGAGCGCGCGCGGCGTGATCTGCCACGACAGGCCCCACTTGTCCTTGCACCAGCCGCAGGCGCTCTCCTGACCGCCATTGCCAACGACCGCGTTCCACAAGCGGTCGGTTTCGGCCTGGTCGTCAGTCGCAACCTGGAACGAAAAAGCCTCGCTGTGTTTGAACACCGGGCCACCATTCAGGCCGAGACAAGGGAGGCCGATCACAGTGAACTCCACCGTCAGGACATCCCCCTCCTTGCCCGAGGGATAGTCGCCGGGCGCGCGATGGACCGCTCCCACCGCGCTGTCCGGAAACGTCTCGGCGTAGAACTTCGCAGCATCCAGGGCGGTGCCGTCGTACCAGAGACAGATCGTGTTCTTGGCAATCATGTTCGTGCTCCACTTGTGACCGTGAAGTACATCCTAGCCGCGCAAGCTGATGCGTCAAGCCGGCCAATAGCACCAGGGTTGGCAGTCTGGGTACGATCACTTCGTAGCGGCGCCGACAAGGCACTCACCCGGCGCCTCGAACCCACCAGGCGATTCGAAACTACGCAGTGCATCTTCCACTTCGTTCCACACGGACTCGCGTTCTTCAGGGGGCAGGTGCGCCATCATGGCATTGAATCCACCGAAGGCTTCTCGGGCGACCCGCACATAGTCGGCGGCACTGGCCGCTCTATGGGGCACCGGCACGGCGCGAACCTCGGGGTCGGCAAACCCGGCTTGCCGGAAGACGCCTTCGAGCACCCCGGGACCGCCAAGGCTGAACGGTCCTGGTTGCCCCGGAACGGGCGGCGGAAGTTGCGCGCGCTGGCGGATGATGGCAGCGGGCATGGCACCCCAACTGTTGCAATCAGGCGTCGAAAAGACAACCACGGCAACCCGACCACCCGCTCTCAGTGCACGACGCCACTCGCGCAGCGCTGTCACGGGATGCGGCATGTACATCAGACCCAACCGACATAGCACCGCATCAAAGGAAGCGTCAGGGAGATCCAATTTCTCGCCGTCCATGGCGCGGGTCTCAACCTGTTTGAGTCCCCGTTCACGGGCGACCTGGAGCGCAAGCTCAACGATTCCTTCCGAGATGTCGGTCGCCAGAACGTACCCGCCAGGGCCAACTCGTTCGGCGGCACTGACAGCCGGTTCACCTGCGCCGGCAGCGATGTCCAGGATGCGCTGACCTGGCTGAATCCGGGCCAAGTCGAGCATCTGGCGCGTAACTTCGCCATACCAACGGTCCAGAGAGGGATTCCAGCGGCGCCATGCTGCACCGTCCTTGTTCCATTGCTCTCGCTGCGCGTTCTTGTACTTGGCTGCGTCGAATGAGGGTTGCTGTTCGGCCACGCAATTTCTCCTCTCGGTTAGACGTTGATGTTGCTTCGCGGTGCGGGACTCAGACTGCTAACGTAGAAGTGACCGGCGGACCGTAGGCGCGCGACAGCGTGCCGCGAGGCACGTCCGTGTCGACTGCCATGTTACGCCGCACGGCGCACGCCTCACCGCCTGCACGGGCGCTGGAAGGTAGGCGCCATGGACACCCGTGAAGTTGGCCCAAGAGCCGTACAGTGCCCACGCATACCCGACCACGAGCAATGCTTATTGAGCTGTCCA
>JAHFQI010000129.1 GCA_023259355.1 Comamonadaceae bacterium | reverse complement strand
ACCACCTTGCAATCGGTGTTTGCGCCGCTCTGATGTGGCATGCTTATCCTTGAATGGATCAACTTCATATCAACCTACAACCCAATCCAGCCACCATGACCCAGCAACTCAAACTCAGCTATTTCGACATGCACGGTGGCCGTGCCGAGCCGGTGCGCCTTGCGCTGCATATCGGCGGCGTGCCGTTTGAAGACCACCGCTTCGCCTTCGCCGAGTTCGCCGAGGTGCGCAAGGCCACGCCGTTTGGCCAGGTGCCCACGCTGCACGTGAACGGCACGCTGGTGACGCAGTGCGACGCGATCCTGCGCTACGCGGGCAAGCTCGCCGGCCTGTACCCGACGGACCCTTTCCAGGCGCTGCTGTGCGACGAGGCAGCGTACGTGGTGGAAGAGGCCGGCATGAAGCTGGGCCCGACTTTCAGCATGACGGGCGACGCCCAGAAAGAAGCGCGTCTGGCGCTGGTGAACGGCTCGATGCCGGTTTACCTGCGTTGGCTGCAGAGCCAATTGCAGGCGCACGGCGGCGAATACTTCGCCGACAACCGCCTGACGGTGGCCGATTTGAAGGTGTTTGTGGACGTGCGCGGACTCAATTCCGGCCGGCTGGACCATGTGCCCACCGATCTGGTGGAACAGGTGGCACCGGCGCTGAACGCCCACCAGCAGCGCATTGCGCAGAACCCGGCTGTGGCTGCGTATTACGCGAAATTCGGTGCCCGCTGACCCGGCGCCTTGCTTGATCCGATCGATCCCTATCCCACTCATCCCATGTCATTCCTGAAAAACACCCTTGCGCTGACCGCCGCGTTAGCGCTGAGCCTGGCCACTCTGCCAGCCCTGGCGGCCGACAGCGCATCGTCAGCGGGCAGTTCGGCGTCCACGTCGCTGGGCAGTTCATCGGCGTCCCTCGGCAGGTCGAGCGACAGTTCGTCATCAAAAGAGCGCGTGGCCGAGGGCAACTACACCATCATCGACATGGTGGCGGTGGACGGGCAGCCCGACATGCTGCGGCTGCAGCTTCAGGCCGTCGCGGCCGCGCCCGAAACCTTCTACCTGTCGCTGCCGCGCGAGGCGGCCGAGCGCGGGCAGTTGGCCACCGGCCAGACGGTCACCGCCCAGCACCGGCCGTATGGCCTGGCTTTTTTGACGGTGAACGCAGCGGGCACCGCCAGCCCGTTCTTCCTGGTGCTGGACGACGCCTGGTACCGTGAGCTGGAAAACCGCCCAGTCGGTGTCTGACGCCTGGGGCACCTGCGCCAGCTGGGCCCGTTGCGCCATCGGCGCCAGCCGGGCGCGGGCCGTGTTGCTGGCCCTGGGCCTGTGCGCGGCGGCCTCCGCCGGCTGGGGCGCCTCGCTCAACTACTGCGATCACCCATCCGAGCCTGGCGCCGGCACGCAAGACCGGCTGATCCAGGTGGCCGCCATCGTCAAGGCGGAGCTGGAGCAGTCGGGCCACAGCCTGGCGCTGGTGTCGCGCTCGGGCCTGGCGCTTGAGCGGCTGGACCAGCGCTACTCGCACGCGGGCGTGAGCCTCAAGGCCAGCAGCAACACGCCATGGTCGGTGCGCCAGCTGTATTACGCCTGCGACGAGCAACGCCCGCGGATTTTTGACCAAGGCATGGCCGGCTTTGTGATGGGCGCCAACGATCCGGCCGAGGGGTATGTCTCCATCGTGCTGCTGCCGCCCGAGGCCGCTGCCCCGATCGAGCTTGCCGCGCTGGACGACCGCCAGGCCTTGCAACTGCTGGGCGCCACCTACAGCGCCAATGCCTACGCCTTCAGCCAGCGCTACCAGAACTGCAACCAGTGGCTGGCCGAGCTGCTGGCGAGCGCCTGGGGCCAGCTGGCGCCCGGTGACGATGCACGCAGCCGCGCCCAGCAGTGGCTGCAGGACGCGGGCTACGCCCCCACCGTGCTCAACGTGGGTTGGCGGCCCTTGATGTGGCTGGCCGATCGGTTGCGCTGGCTGCACAGCGACGACCACCCGCCGCAAGACATCGAGGCCACACGGTTCAGGGTCAGCATGCCGGCGTCGATCGAGTCCTTCGTGCGAGGCCGCTTGCCCGAGGCCCGACGCATCGAGCTGTGCTACACCGCGCAACAGGTGGTGATCCGCCGGGGCTGGGAGCCCATCGCAACCGGTTGCCAGCCCGCGGCGGGTGACGAGGTGGTGCCCCTGGCGAGCGAGGCCACGCTGTAGCGCAAGCGCGGCGCCCCCGGTGGGCACATGCGCGGCATCCCCGGCACAATGGCGGGCACCTTTCAGGAGCCCCGCCTTGACCGCCATCACCACCCTCGAAGCCCTGCGAACACTCTACGGTCCGGCTCGCGAGCGCTCCGTCAAGAAGGAGCAACCACGGCTGGACGCACATTGCTCGCGCTTCATCGGCCTCTCACCCTTGCTGGTGCTGTCCAGCGCCGGCGCTGACGGTGCGCTGGACGCGTCACCGCGCGGCGGCGAGCCCGGCTTCGTGAAGGTGCTGGACGCGCAGACCCTGCTGATTCCCGACGCGCCGGGCAACAACCGCCTCGACAGTCTGGAAAACATCGTCCACACCGGGCAGGCGGGCCTGCTGTTTCTGGTGCCCGGCGTGGACGAAACCTTGCGCATCAATGGCCGGGCCGCGCTGTCCACTGCGCAGACCGATCTGGCGCTGTGCGCCGACGCCAGACGCGTTCCGAAGCTGGTGATCCGCGTGACGGTGCAGGCCGCCTACCTGCACTGCGCCAAGGCCCTGATGCGCTCTGCCCTGTGGGACCCGGCGCGGCACGTGGCCCGCTCGGTCATGCCCTCGATGGGCGAGATGCTGAAAGACCAGATTGGCGGCGATATTGCCTGCGAAACGCAGGCAGAAATGCTGGAGCGCTACCGGCAGACGCTTTGAAGGGGTTCCCCGCCTACTTCTTGGGTTTGGCTTTGCTGGCGGTCTTGCGGGCCGTGGCGGCGCGTGCGGGTTTGGGTTTGGCCTTGGAGGGCGTCGCTTCGGACGGGGCCGCTTTGGGCGGCACGTAGTCCCCCAGCGACGACTTGACCGGACAGATTTTGAAGACCGGGCACTTCACGCAGCCAACGGCAATGGCGATGGGACAGATGGTCATGGGCAGCTCCTGGTGTCGGCGTGTGGCGAGGGGCCCAGTATGGACCCCGGCCCGGTCCTCTGCCGCATGACGGTGGGCTATTTCTCAACCGGGTTGGCCAGCAGCCAGTTGGCCGGGTAGGCGCGCATGAATTCCCGGGCTTTTTCGGGATGGGCGTTCAGCCAGGCGTCGTAGGCGCCTTCGTTCAAGATCGCCGGCATGCGTTTTTCGTTGCCGTTCTGCTGGTAGCGGCTCATCAGGGCGTGGCTGTTGGCGTTCACCGTGAGCAGGGTGTAGCTGACGATGACGTCGCCCTCGGTGCCCGTCCAGCTTTCCCAGAGGCCGGCCACGCCCATGGGTTTGCCGTCCACCCGGGCGATGCGTGTGGGCACGGCCTTGCCACTGCGCCAGTCGTCTTCAAAAAACGCCATCATCGGGACGATGCAGCGCCGCGCGCCCAGCCAGGCTTCGCGGAAGTTGTTGGAGGTGGTCACGGTTTCCGAGCGGGCGTTGACCAGCTTGGTCGAGCGCAGCTTGGCGTCCGACGCGGACTTGACCCACGGCGGCACCAAGCCGAATTGCCCGGCGACGAGTTCGCGCGCGGGTTTCTCGGGGGCGGTGGACGCTTCCACGTTCGCCACCGCATCCACTTTCGCCTTGCGGATGAACACACCCGGTTTGCGAGGCGTCACATGGCGCCCCACGGGCGAATCAGGGGCTGCCACGTTGAAGGCATCGGGGTACAGCGTGGCAAGCTGCAAGCTCTCGTAATGGGCACTCATGCGGCGATGCTATCGCACGGCCTGGACAGGCTGCGGTTGCGTTCAAAATGGCACACTCACTCGCCCCCCGCTTCAGACCGTGCTCGCCCAACACATTCCATTCGCCGCCGCCCCTCAGGCGCTGACCCGCCGCGCTGCCCTGCTGGGCGCCGTGGGCCTGGTGGCGTTGCCTGCGTCAAGCTCTGCTGCGGCGGCCAACGCTGCGCCACAGGTTTCCGGTGCGTGGCCCAACACCGCGCAGGTGCCCGGCGGCATCGCCCGCCTGTCGCTTGGGCCAGCGGCCACGCGGCCGGTGGCGCACGTGCAAGGCGAGACGGGCGACGTGCCCCTGCTGGTGCTGGGCGATGCAGCCGAATGGACGGCACTGGTTGGCATTCCGCTCGCGGCCACGCCGGGCGAGGCCCGAATTTCGGTGCAACTGGAGGGCGGCGGGCAGCGCCAGATCGACTACACGGTGTTGCCCAAGAAGTACGCCGAGCAGCGTTTGACGGTGGCGCCGCGCACGGTGGACTTGTCGCCCGAAGACCTGGCGCGTTTTGAGCGCGAGCGCGCCCACCAGGCGCAGGTGATGGCCACGTTCACCGAGCCGTTTCCGCCGGCGCAGGCCCTGCGCATGCGCGTGCCCACGCCGGGGCGGCGCTCCAGCTCGTTCGGGCTGCGGCGCGTGTTCAATGGGCAGGCGCGCAGCCCGCACAGCGGCATGGACATCGCTGCCGCGACGGGCACCCCGGTGGTGGCGCCGCTGCCCGGCCGGGTGATCGACAGGGGCGACTATTTCTTCAATGGCAACACCGTCTGGCTGGACCACGGCGGCGGGCTGCTCACCATGGTCTGCCACCTGAGCGCCATCGACGTGAAGCCGGGCGATGCGCTCGGCACCGGCGACCGCCTGGGCGCCGTGGGTGCCACCGGGCGCGTGACGGGGCCGCACCTGCACTGGGGCGTGGTGCTGAACCGCGCGATGGTGGACCCGGCGCTGTTCCTGGCCGACTGATGGGCCGCGCCCTGCCATGCTGATCCGCTTCAACAAACCCTACGGCGTGCTCAGCCAGTTCACCGCCGAAGGGCGCTGGCGCGGGCTCAAGGAATTCATCGACATCCCCCACGTCTATGTGGCGGGCCGACTCGATGCCGACAGCGAAGGCCTGCTGCTGCTGACCAGCGACGGCAAGCTCCAGGCCCGCATTGCCGACCCTCGCTTCAAGATGGAGAAGACGTACTGGGTGCAGGTGGAAGGCGTGCCCGACGACGCCGCGCTGGAGGCCCTGTGCCGGGGCGTGACGCTCAATGACGGCCCCACCCTGCCGGCACGCGCCCGCGCCATGGTGCCGCCACCCGACCTGTGGGAGCGGGTACCGCCGGTGCGGGTGCGCCAATCCATCCCCACCGCGTGGATCGAACTGGTCATCCGCGAAGGCCGCAACCGCCAGGTGCGCCGCATGACGGCGGCGGTGGGTTTCCCCACCCTGCGCCTGATCCGCGCCGCCATCGGTCCCTACACCCTGGACGGTCTGGCGCCCGGAACCTGGCAAGAGTAGCCAGAGCGCCCAGGCACGCGATGGCCTTCCCGCCCGATTCGGCGTACGCTGCCCGGCACGACCGAAATGGCTTTCCGGAGGAGGCGCCATGCCCACGTACTACGCGAAGGTGATCGTGCTGTTCGGCACGTTCGAGGACTACCGCCAGGCGCTGATTCCGCTGGCCGGGCCGGGCATCGACCTGGGACTGGTCCAGGTGGGCGTGCGCGAGGCGCTGGTGCGCCCGCACCTGATCCGGCTGATGGTGGCGCGCAACCCGGGCCGCACGGCCGACGAAATGCTGCGCTCGGCGGGCGCCAACCGCATCGACTGGCTGACCGAGCGGGACGCCTGGACGCTCCATCTGCAGCGCATCCCCGAAGACCTGGAGCCGCGCCCGGGCGTGCCCGCACCCGACGCCGCTGGCGGCCGCGCCTGGCACCTGCAGGCGGTGGATGCGCCAGCGGCGTGGAGCGCGGTGGGCACGCCGGGCGGCGACATCGACTGGCAGGGCACCGTGCGCGTGGGGCAGATCGACACCGGCTTCACCCGCCACCGTGCCTTTGGCTGCGGGCAGCCGGGCGGCACCTGGCTGCTGGAGGCGCTGTGCCGAACCATGATGGACAGCGGCGCCCTGCCCGGCGACTGGGTGCCAACCGCCCCCACGGCCGATGACGGCGTGGACCCGATGCCTGCGGCCAGCCTGTTCCGCGGCCACGGCACGCGCGTGGGCTGCACGCTCTCGGGCCATGCCGACGGCGCGGCGCCGGGGTTCGACTTCCGGGGCGTGGCGCCGCGCGTGCCGCATGTGGTGGTGCGCATCACCGACTCGGTGGCCATCAACGACCGGCAAAACGAGTTTGCACGGGCGCTGCGCTACCTGGTGGACGTGGCGCTGGTGGATGTCGTGAATGTGAGCCTGGGCGTGTACCCGCCAGTGGCGTCGCCCGCCATGAAGTCAGCAGTGGCTGATGCGCGCTCGGCGGGCGTGATCGTGGTCTGCGCCGCGGGCAACACGGTGGACCCGGTGGTGGCGCCCGCCCGCCTGCCCGAGACCATCGCGGTGGCCGGCACCACCTGGCAGAGCCTGCCCTGGTACGGCAGCAGCTTTGGGCCCGAGGTGGATTTCAGCGCGCCGGCGGCCGACATCTTCCGCCCCGAGCCCAGGCCCTCCGGCATTGCGTCGGGCTACGCCGATGGCGGCGACGGCACCTCGTACGCCGCCGCCATCACCACCGGCAGCGCCGCTTTGTGGCTGCGCCGCTGGGCGCCGCAGATCGCCGCGAAATACGGCCGCACCGCCGAGCGCGTCGAAGCCTTCCGCGCCGCGGCCATCGCCAGCTGCCGCAAGCCCCCCGGCTGGGAACCCCAGCCTTTCGGCGCCGGCATCCTGAATGCCGGGCGGCTGTGCAATGAAGCGGCCGTGGCGCTGCCGTAAGGCCGGTGGGGTGGACGGCGGCGCACGGCGATTGATAATTCCATTTATGAACTTCCCTCTCTCCCTCTTCCCCCTCGGCTGGCAGCACTATCTGCTTGGCGGTGTGTTCGTTGGTGCGGGCACGGCGCTGCTGTTTGTGATGACGGGCCGCATCGGCGGCATGAGCACCGTGTTCTCAAGCACCTGGTCTTTCATCGTGCGGCGGCCATTTTTCCAGCAGCCTCGGTTCGTCGATTCGCGCGGCTGGCGGCTGGTGTACGCAGCGGGCCTGATCCTGGGCGCGCTGGTGTGGTGGCTGGGCTTTGCGGGCGGCAAGCCCGAAGCCACGGCGGTGCCGGCATGGCAACTGCTGGTGGGCGGGTTCTTCGTGGGTTATGGGGCGCGGCTGGGCAACGGCTGCACGTCGGGCCACGGCATTTGCGGGCTGGGCTCGCTGCAGCGGCCTTCGCTGCTGGCCGTGCTGACCTTCATGGCCACCGCCTTCCTCACCGCCAATCTGGCGGCAAGGTGGCTGGCATGAACGACACCAACATGAAACTTCCCCGGATGCTGGCCACGCTGGCGGCCGGGGCGCTGTTCGGCTTCGGCCTGTCGGTGTCCACCATGATCCGGCCCGAGGTGGTGCTGAGTTTTCTGCGTTTCAAGGACTTCGGCTTGATGCTGGTGATGGGCGGCGCGTTGCTGGTGGTCGTGCTGGCCTACCAACTGGCGCCCCGCGTGCTGCGCCGGCCGTTGCTGGGCGACACGTTCCAGGCCCACGCCAGCGCCTGGAACCGTGACACCGCCTTGGGCGCGGCCCTGTTCGGCGTGGGCTGGGGGCTGTGCGGCGTGTGCCCCGGCCCGGCCATCACGGGCCTGGGCGCGGGCAACTGGAGCCTGCTGTGGGCGCTGGCCGGCATTGCGCTGGGCGCGCTGGTGCAGGGACTGCGGGCGAAGTAGCCACTCCCGCCGGGGCAGGCCATCCCCACAGGGATTGCCAGTACAAATGCAAGTCGTTATCATTTAGATTGCATTTGCATCGGAGCCTCCATGTTTCAGACCCTGCTGATTTGTTTTCGCGAAGGCCTTGAGGGCTTCCTCGTGGTGGCGATTGCCACGCTGTACCTGCGCCGGCTGAATCTGGTGGCGCTGGTGGGGGCGATTCGCTGGGGACTGGCGGCGGCGGTGGCGGGCTCGGCGGCGCTGGGTGTGGTGCTCTCGCGGGTGGGCGCGCTGTCGCCCGTGTACGAGGGCACGCTGGCGCTGCTGGCGGCGGCGGCCGTGATCTGGTGCGTGGCGCACATGATGAACGCGGGCAAGGGCATGGGCCAGGAGATCGCCCGGCGCCTGGAAGCCGCGGCGGCGCGCAACGGCGTGGGCGCGTGGTGGGGCGTGTTCGGCTTCACGGTCTTCATGGTGGGCCGCGAGGGGGTCGAAACGGCCACGATGATTGCGTCGCTGGCGGGAAATACCGAGGCGCAGCCCATGGCGCTGGGCGGCGTGCTGGGTCTGGCGGCGGCAGCGGCCGTGGGCTGGCTGTGGGTGCGCTTCGGGCACAAGATCCACCTGCGCCGGTTCTTCAGGGTCACCGCGTGGTTCATGTTGCTGTTCTCGATCCAGCTGGTGATTTACGCGCTGCACGAGTTCACCGAGGCGGGTGTGGTGCCCGGCATCGACAACGCCTGGTGGCATCTGGCCACCGAAGACCTGGCCGAAGGCTGGATTGCGCAGGCGATATCGCTGAGTCTGGTGGTGGTGCCCACGGTGTGGCTGATCGCCGCGCACCTGCGCGACCAGCGCCTGCTGCGCGCGCAGCTGCCGGCGGGCTGAAGCACGAGGCGATTTGCCCCGTTGTTCTGCCTTACCATCTGGTCAACAGCCCCACCCCGGGGCCAACTACGGAGGCTCTATGGCCAAAGGTGACCAACGCAACGAAAAGATGACGAAGAAACCCAAAAAGGACACTTCGCCGCCCAAGCCGCCCTCGACCTCGGACCGGCCCACGCCCCCCATGACGACCGTGATGCCCCGCGGCAAGCTGAAGAACAAGTGAACGCCGCCTGGAACGCGCTTCACCCCGGCGGCTTCAACCCGCTTCGCGCGCCAGCCGCAATTCGTTGAGCCCTTGCGCCGCGCCGCTGCCGGGCACGGTTTCGCCGGTGCGATCGGTCACCTCGCCCAGGTGCGCGGCGAGCTGCTCTGGGGCGTCGGGGCCGCTGCCGATGAAGGCGCCGCGCGTGAGCGTGACGTGCGCTGACTCGAAACCGCCCGCACCCGCGCAGAGTGTGGTGCGCGTGGGCGCATCGTCTCCGGCCAGCACGAGCATGGCGGGCACCACGGCGGCGGGGCCGAAGGCAGACAGCATGTCGGCGGGGAACAGGTTCTCGGTCATGCGCGTGGCCGCCGTGGGGGCGAGGCAGTTGACGCGGATGCCCTGGCGCTCGCCTTCGATCGACAAGGTCTGCATCAGGCCCACCAGCGCCAGCTTGGCCGCGCCGTAGTTGCTCTGGCCAAAGTTGCCGTACAGGCCGCTGGAGGAGGTGGTCATGACAATGCGGCCGTATTGCTGCGCCGTCATGATCGGCCACACGGCCTTGGAACAATGCACCGCGCCCATGAGATGCACCTCCAGCACCAGGCGGAAATCGGTCAGGTCCATCTTGGCGAAGGACTTGTCGCGCAGGACGCCGGCGTTGTTGACGAGGATGTCCACGCGGCCCCAGGTGTCCATGGCCTGCTGCACCATGGCCTGCACGGCGGCAAAGTCGGTGACGGAGGCGCCGTTGGCGATGGCTTCGCCGCCCGCGGCGCGGATCTCGTCCACCACTGCTTGCGCGGCCGTGGCGGAGCCGCCCGCCCCGTCCAGCGTACCGCCCAGGTCATTGACCACCACTTTCGCGCCGCGCGCGGCCAGCGCCAGCGCGTGCTGGCGCCCCAGTCCGCCGCCCGCGCCCGTCACGATGGCCACGCGGCCCTTGAAATCGAGTCCCATGCTGATGTCTCCGTCCATGATTCAATGAATTCGCGGGGCATTGTGGCGCAGTGCGCGGCGCGGGGCTGCTGCACAGGCGACTGGGGTGTCGCCAAAGCCCCGACGGGACTCGGACGGCGCCTTCCGAAAAGCAATGCCGCCACTAGGGAAAATCCGGGGCCTGCCGGGTCAACAAGCCGAGCGGCCTGCGAGATTTATCGCTTATGGTCTGAACCCGGACTTCATCCCCGGATTCGCCCAGGAGCCCCTCATGCAACGCCGATCACTCTTTGAAACCACCGCCACCTTGGGTCTGGGCGCGCTCGCCGGCTGCGCCCTGCCGGGCCATGCCGCCAAGGACGCAAAGACGCCATTTGACGTGCCTGCCACCTACGTTCCCATCGTGGGCAGCGACATGGTGTTTCCCGTGCGCCGTATTTATTGCATTGGCCGCAACTACGCCGCGCACGCGCGGGAAATGGGGTCGGACCCGACGCGCGAACCGCCGTTTTTCTTCCAGAAGCCCACCGACGCGATCCAGAACGTGGCGCCTGGCACGGTGGCCGACCATGCCTACCCGCCGCTGACCCGGAATTACCACTATGAAGTGGAACTGGTCGCCGCGCTGAGCACGGGCGGGCGCAACATTCCCATGGCCAGCGCGCTGGACCACGTATACGCCTACGCCCTGGGCCTGGACATGACGCGGCGCGACCTGCAGCGCGCCATGGGCGACGAGAAAAAGCCGTGGGAAATCGGCAAGAGCTTCGACAAGTCCGCGCCGATCGGCCCCCTGCACCGCGTGGGCCGGACCGGCCATTTCACCCAAGGCAGCATCTGGCTGAAGGTCAACGGGCAGACCAAGCAGAACGCCAACCTGAACCAGATGATCTGGAGCGTGGCCGAGCAGATCAGCAAGCTCTCCGAGGCGTTCGAGCTGATGCCCGGCGACATCATCTATTCGGGCACGCCCGAGAACGTGGGTCCGGTGGTGCGGGGCGACGTGATCGACTGCCACATCGACGGGCTGCCGAACCTGAGCGTGAAGATCGTCTGAGGGCGCGGGCCTTTCAGGCCAGCGCGATCCTCACCTCCAGCACCTGCGAGGCCTTTGCCGGGTCATCGGCGTCGGTGACCAGGGTCAGCACCACGTCGTTGCCCTCTTCCTGCACGGCAATGCCCTCGACCTTGGGCGAGCCCTCCAGCCGGTGCAGCTGGCGCACGGCACCATCGACTCCCACCACGCCGACGGCCGAACCCACGCAGGGGCCATCCTGAACGCTGTTTCGGGAGTTCTCCGCAACGGCGCTGAACACCCAGCCGCCGCCGGCCACGGCAGCCCCGTCGGTCAGGCTCAGGGGCACGCCGTCGATGTCGCCCAGCTCCATGATCTGGATGGCCTTGGCTGGCGGCGGCACGGGCTTTTGCCCCACCAGCCAGGGCACGATGAGGTTCCAGTCGTAGCTGATGCAGGCGTTGCGGGCATCGGCCTTGCTGCCGCGCTGCAAGAGGCGCAGTTCGCCGCTGGCGAGGAAGACGCCCTCGATGTTCAGGTTACCCAGCTTCAATCTGAGCGGGGCGTAGAGAGGCGACAAATCAACTTGCGCCACACGCCCGCTCAGGGCGCCGTGCACGTCCAGCGCCGCCAGCACGCCGACTTTGCGGGTGGACAGCGAACCCGAGCCCAACGCCAGCAATGCGCCAAAGGGGCAGCCGGGCAGCGGCGGCAACGCGGCCAGCGATTCAAGATCGGGCTTGGCGGCCTTGCGCTGGCCTTTGTCCTGCGGCAGATCGCCCTCAAAAAGCCTGGCAAGCGCCACGGGGGCATCGGCCGTGCCGGTGGGGTCGAACACGCCCAGATGGTGCTCGTCATCGGCAATCACATACATCAGGCCCTTCACGCGGGCCAATCCGCTGGCCGCGCTCAGGTGCGGCTGGCCACGGGGATGAAGTTGGGGATCGACCAGCAGGTCGCGGACATGGCGGGGATGGAGCATGGGCCGATCTTGGCACATCGGCCCGCCAGGCCCGCTCAGGCGACGGGTCGCAGCACCTGGTCCGCGTCCTCGCGCAGCTGCGCCGCAATGCCCGTCGCGAGGTCGAGCCGGTGCAGCACCCAGGGGCTGAGGTCGTTGTCAAAGGGATCGGGCAGCGCCACCGGGCCGGGTGACGCCCCGGTGCGGTACGGGCCGGCGGGCACCGCGGGCGGGCGGGCGGTCAGCGTGGCCTCGATGGTTTGGGCGGCCTGCGTCAGCGGCATGCGAATCTGGGCCGGCTTCAGGCGATCGCGGCGCAGCAGCAGCATGGTCTTGACGACCGTAAGCTGCGCCAGCAGCTGGTAGCTGTGCGCCAGCAGGCGGCCCAGGGGCTCCAGCGGGGGGCGCACCGCGCGCGGCTCGGAAAGCGAGCGCTGCGTGGCCTGCACCAGCGCCGAGAGGCTGTCGTAGGCTTCGCGCCGCGCAAGCCGCCATTCGAGTTCGGGCTCGTTTTCCACCGCCTGCAATTGCCCCAGCCCCAGCGC
>JAHFQI010000128.1 GCA_023259355.1 Comamonadaceae bacterium | reverse complement strand
GCGGCAAGGTGTTTCCGATCTCCGGCGGCCTGCCGGTCGGCCAGCGGGCGCCGCAGCGCCAGGCCTACCGGCTGCTGGAGTTGCGGCGCTACAGCGAGTTCCTGAATGCGCCGCTGAACCTCCAGCCCAAATTTTTCCCGGTCAATGGCGACGACGCGGCCAGGCTGATCATCGCGGTGGACCTGCACGACGGCGCCGAGGCCGCCATGAAGATCACCGGTGCCATCCTCGCGGCCGTATGGGCGCAGGAGCGCCACATCGACGATGAAAAAGTGCTGACCCAGCTGCTGGTCGAGCAGGGGCTGGACGTGGCGCGGCTGGAGCAGTCCCACAGCCAGGCGGCGCAAGAGCGCTACGAGGCCAACACCCAGGCCGCCATCGACGCCGGCGTGTTCGGCGCGCCCAGCTACGTCATTGACGGCGAAATCTTCTGGGGCCAGGACCGGCTGGGTTTTGTCGAGCGCAAGCTCGGCAAGGCCTGAGCGCGGACACAATCCGGGTTCATCCCGCTTTTACTTCAACGTTTTCGATCAAGGAGCACACGCATGGGTCAGTTCATCAAGCTCACCGCCGCGGACGGTTTCACCTTCCCCGCCTACGTGGCGCAACCCGCCGGCACGCCGAAAGCGGCCGTGGTGGTGGTGCAGGAAATCTTCGGCGTGAATACGCACATCCGCGCCGTGGCCGACGGCTACGCCGCTGCCGGTTACCTGGCGGTGGCACCCGCGACCTTTCACCGCGTCAAGGCCGACGTGGAGCTGGGCTACGCCGAGGCGGACATGAACGAGGGTTTTGGCTACAAGATGGCGGTGGAAGCCCTGCCCGCGCCGGGCGTGATGGCCGACCTGCAGGCGGCCATCGACCACGCGGCCAAGGCCACGGGCGGCAAGGTCGGCATCGTCGGCTACTGCTGGGGCGGGCTGCTGACCTGGCGTGCCGCTTGCACGCTGACCGGCCTGGCGGCCGCCGTGCCTTACTACGGCGGCGGCATGACCGCCCCCGCCGAGGCCGCCCGCCAGCCGAAGGTGCCGGTGCTCGCGCACTTCGGCGACCAGGACCACTGGATTCCGCTCGACACGGTGCAGGCTTTCCAGAAAGCCCAGCCCGGCGTGCAGGTGCAGGTGTATGCCGCCAACCACGGGTTCAACTGCGACCACCGCGGCGCCTACAACGAGGCTGCGGCGACACTGGCGCGCGAGCGCACGCTGGCCTTTTTCGCGCAGCATCTGGGCTGATTTCCCGGAACGTTGAGGGGTGGGCCATGCACTGCAAAGATCTGGGGATGCCTGTCTGGGTGGCCTGGCTGGCCCTGGGTCTGGCCGTGCTGGGCGCACCCGCCCGGGCGGCGGACTACGCCGGCCCGCTGTTTGATGCGCACCTGCACTACAACGAGGAAGCCTGGAACGGCCGCACCGGCCCGCATCCGCTGGCCGACGTGCTGGGGCGGATGCAGCGCAGCGGCGTGCAGGCCATTGTGGCCAACTCGCGGCCCAATGACGGCACCCAGGCCCTGGCCGCCGCGCGCAACGAAACCCGCCGCGCCGGCGTGGCGGTCGTGCCCTTCGTGCGCCTCTACCGCAACCGCGCAGACTACGACAACTGGTTCCGCGACGAGTCGATTTACGAGATGGTGCAGGCCGAACTGGCGCGCGGCACGCCTGCCGGCCCCTACCGCGGCCTCGGTGAATTTCATCTGTACGACAGCCAGAACGCCAACGGCCCGGTGGCGAAAAAACTCATGGCGCTGGCCGAGGAAAAGCAGCTGGCCGTGCTGGCCCATGTGGACGACGCGGCCATTGATCTGCTGATGGCGGCGACGCCGTCGCGGGGCCAGAAGTTGCGGCTGATCTGGGCCCACACCGGCATTGGCGGCGCGCCGGTGGCACGGGTGGACGCGCTGCTGGCGAAATACCCGGGGCTCATGGGTGAGCTGTCCTACCGGCCTGGCCTGACCTGCAAGGATGACCATGGCCCAGGCAGGCTTTGCCCCGAGTGGCGCGCGCTGCTCCTGAAATACCCCGGGCGATTCCTGATCGGCTCGGACACCTGGGTGAACCAGCGCTGGCTGTATTACGAAGACCTCATGAAAGACTACCGCGGCTGGCTCGGCGACCTGCCACCCGCCGTGGCGCGCCAGATCGCCTGGGACAACGGGGCGACGCTGTTTGGCTTGAAGTAGCCCGTTCGGGGGCTGGCGGCTCAGCGCCCGGTACGTGCCAGATAACGCTTGCGCCAGAACACCAGGCCTGTCACCGCGGCGATGAGCACCATGATCGCCAGCGTCCACCAGAACGCGGCCTGGTGATGAATCAGTGGCATGAATTCAAAGTTCATGCCGAAAAAACCGGTGATGAGGTTCAGCGGCAGGAAGATGGCGGTGAGCGCCGTGAGGGTCCGCATGATGTCGTTGGTGCGGTTGCTTTGCGCGGAAAAGTGCATCTGCACCGCAGTCTCGGCATTGTGTTCGAGCCGGCTGACATGGTGCACCACGCGTTCGATGTGTTCGAGCACGTCGCGGCTGCGCACGAGGAGCAGTTCGAGTTCGCGCCGGCCTTCCGCGCCGGCCGGCTCGGGCCAGCCCTTGATCGACTCGATCCAGTCCTGCATGGCGGCTCGCTGCTCTTCGCAGATCTGGTCGAGCTGGTGCAGCGCCAGGCGCGCGTCCAGCAGGGTGGACCAGTTGGAAAAGCGCGTGCGGGGGTCCAGCAGTTCCTGCTGCCAGTGGTCCAGCTGGCGCGTGAGTTCACGGCGCAGGGCCAGGTAGCCGTCCACCATGTGGTTGATGAGGCGCAGCATCATGTCGGCGGGGCTGGCCGGCACGCCGCGTGCGCCGGTCGAGCGGGCGTCCGGCCCCCCGCTGCCCGCCTCGGTGCCCACCAGCCGCGCGGCGTAGGCGTCGCGTTCCCGGCAGTCGTCCGGGTGCACCGTCAGCAGCACGCGGTCGAACACGACGCAGCTGACCGGGCTGGTGTCGATGCGCCGCAGGATCGGCGGTCCACCACGCCGTGCGGACTGGCCCGCCGCGCCGTGGTTGGGCGGGGTGTCGGCGTCGGCCGGTCCCGTTGCCAGCCGCCGGAACACCAGCAGGTCGTATTGCGAGGTGTAGTCGTGGTGCGAGGGCAGCTGGCTGTTCAGCAGATCGGAGATGTGAAGGTCCACCAGCGCGGTACCCGTGAAGGCTTGCAACGCGGCCTGGATCGGCGCCTGCGCCGCCTCGAATTCGCGCCGCCCGCAGGCGATCCAGAGGTAGCCCTGCTCGGGCAATCGGTCGGGCAGGGCATCGGTTTCCATGACGCCCGAGCCGCGGATGCTGAAAATGCGCATGAAATACCTCGTCCGTCGGTGCGGGCCGGAACCGATGTCCGCCCCAGGTGTGGGATCAACGCAGGCCCGTGCCGCCGCTGGCCGGCATGGGCCGGAATTTGACGGCTATGTTTTCTGGATCAGCCGCGCCGCGTCGCGGGCAAAGTAGGTCAGCACGCCATCCGCGCCGGCCCGCTTGAAGGCCAGCAAACTTTCCATCATCACGAGGTCGTGGTCGAGCCAGCCGTTCTGCGCGGCGGCCTTGAGCATGGCGTATTCTCCGCTGACCTGGTAGGCGAAGGTGGGCACGCGGAATTCGTCCTTCACCCGGCGCACGATGTCCAGGTAGGGCATGCCGGGCTTGACCATCACCATGTCGGCGCCCTCGGCGATGTCCATGGCCACCTCGCGCAGGGCCTCGTCGCTGTTGCCCGGGTCCATCTGGTAGACCTTCTTGTTGCTCTTGCCCAGGTTGCCGGCGCTGCCCACGGCGTCGCGGAACGGGCCGTAGAAGGCGCTGGCGTACTTGGCGCTGTAGGCCATGATGCGGGTGTGGATCAGGCCGGCGGCTTCGAGCGCCTGGCGGATCGCGCCGATGCGCCCGTCCATCATGTCGCTGGGCGCGACGATGTCCACGCCGGCTTCGGCCTGGGTCAGCGCCTGCTTGACAAGCACTTCGACGGTTTCGTCGTTCAGGATGTAGCCGGTGTCGTCGAGCAGGCCGTCCTGGCCGTGGCTGGTGAAGGGATCGAGCGCCACGTCGGTCATCACGCCGAGGCCGGGAAACTCCTTTTTCAGCGCCCGCACCACGGTGGGCACCAGGCCCTCGGGGTTCATGGCCTCGCTGCCGACGGGATCTTTCAGCGAGGCGCTGATGACAGGGAAAAGCGCCATGACCGGGATGCCAAGCTTCACGCAGTCCTCGGCCACGGGCAGCAGCAGGTCGAGACTCAGGCGTTCCACGCCGGGCATGGAGGCCACCGCCTCGCGGCGGTTGTCACCTTCCAGCACGAACACGGGGTAGATCAGGTCGTTCGCGGTGACGGCATGCTCGCGCACGAGGTTGCGGGTGAAGTCGTCGCGGCGCAACCGGCGCGGGCGACCCATGGGGTAGGGGGCGTGCAGTGTCATGCCGAAAATTGTGCCCGATGTTCGGTTCCCGCCCGCACCTTTTGCAGGTTCCGGGGTGGGATGCGCGTTGCGCGCACCCAAAAAGTGCATGAACAAGCTTGAATCGTGTGTTTCAGTTTGATATATTTCGGCTGGGCGGTTCGCCGTCTCCCGCTTTTCCTCCCTGAGCGGGGCCTTGATGTGTGACAGCAAAAAGGCTTACCACCCCAGCCCTGTGCTGGGGTTTTTTTTGGTGCCATGAAATTGTCTGGATGCACCTGCGAGGGTAGGCGCGGACATAAACTCCCGCCATGCTCTGGATCAAAGCCCTTCATATTGTTTTTGTCGCCAGCTGGTTTGCCGGCCTGTTTTACCTGCCCCGGATCTTCGTGAACCTGGCCATGGTGGCGCCGGAATCGGTGGCCGAGTACGAGCGGCTGATGCTGATGGCGCGCAAGCTGCTTCGCTTCACCACGATCCTGGCGGTACCTGCGGTGTTGCTGGGGCTCTGGCTGTGGCTGGGTTACGGCATTGGCCGGGGGCCGGGCAACGGCTGGCTGCATGCCAAGCTGGTGGTGGTGGCGCTGGTGCTGGGCTACCACCATGCCTGCGGCAGGGTGTTGCGCAAATTTGCGGCACGCAACAACACCCGTGGCCACGTCTGGTACCGCTGGTTCAATGAAGCGCCGGTGCTGATGCTGTTGGCCGCCGTGGTGCTGGTGGTGGTCAAGCCGTTCTGAGGCAGGACTGGCGGCGATGCACAAGACCGCGGCCTGGCCCCTGGCGTTGATCTATGCGGCGCTGATCGTTTACGCGAGCCTTTACCCTTTTGATGGCTGGCGCGCCGTAGGGATCGCGCCATGGACCTTCCTGGTCGCGCCGTTGCCGAAATACTGGTTGAGCTTTGACGTCGCCTCCAACGTGGCCGGCTACGGACCCCTCGGGTTCCTGTTGTGCCTGAGCGCGCTGCGAACCCGGCCGCGCCTGCCCGCCATGGTGCTGGCCACCCTGGCCAGCGGCCTGTTGTCGCTGTTGATGGAGTCGCTGCAGACCTACCTGCCGGCGCGGGTGGCCTCGAATGTGGACCTGGCGCTCAACCTGACGGGGGCCTGGCTGGGCGCCCTGGCCGCCTTCGGGCTGGAAAAAATGGGCGCCATCGACCGCTGGAGCCGGTTCCGGGCCCGGTGGTTCGTGGCCGATGCACGCGGCGCGCTGGTGTTGCTGGCGCTCTGGCCGGCGGCGCTGCTGTTCCCGGCCTCGGTGCCGCTGGGGCTTGGACAGGTGCTGGAGCGGGCCGAGGACGGGCTGGCGGGCTGGCTGGCCGACACGCCTTTTCTGGAATGGATTCCGGTGCGCGAGATGGAGCTGGAGCCCCTGCTGCCGGGCGCCGAGCTGCTTTGCGTGATGCTGGGAGCGCTGATTCCCTGTCTGCTGGGGTATTCCATCATCCGTTCGGTGGGGCGCCGGATGGTGCTGGCCGCAGTCGCGCTGGTCGCCGGCCTGGGCGTTTCAGCCCTGTCGGCCGCGCTCAGCTACGGGCCGGTCCACGCATGGGCCTGGCTCACCTTGCCGGTTCGGGTGGGGCTGGGGGCGGCGCTGGTCCTGTCGCTTCTTCTGTTGCCGGTGCCGCGGCGCGGCTGCGCGGCGCTGGTGTTGCTGGCGCTGGTGCTGCACCTGAGCCTGCTCAACAATGCCC
Organism: Comamonadaceae bacterium; assembly: GCA_023259355.1. Classification (GTDB taxonomy): domain Bacteria; phylum Pseudomonadota; class Gammaproteobacteria; order Burkholderiales; family Burkholderiaceae_C; genus JAHFQI01. The sequence continues at coordinate 6,200 of JAHFQI010000128.1, read as the reverse complement.
CCACCGGGGCCTATTTCGCACAGACCCTGCAGACCTGGGAGCAGGGGCGGTTCATCCGTTTTCACGGTCTGGCGCAGTGGCTGGGCTGGCTCTGGCCCTACGCGACGCTGGTCTATGTGGTGTTCCGGGTGTCCCGGCGCGAGCTGGAAAACTAGAATGCCCTCCATGAGTGAAAACAAGTCGTATTACGAGCGCCACATTTTTTTCTGCCTCAATGAACGTGCCAACGGCGAGGCCTGTTGCGCCCAGCACAATGCCCAGGCGGGGTTTGACCGTTGCAAGGCCAAGGTGAAGGCGGCCGGCCTGGCCGGGCCCGGTCAGGTGCGTGTGAACAAGGCGGGCTGCCTGGACCGCTGCGCTGCCGGGCCCGTGGCCGTGGTGTATCCGGAGGCGGTCTGGTACACCTACCTGGATGAACATGACATTGACGAAATCGTCGAATCGCACCTGAAGAATGGCAAGGTGGTGGAGCGGCTCGTCACGCCGGCTCACCTGGGCCGCTGAAGCGGGCGTTGCCACCTGTATTAATAATGGGCTTTGCCCTTGCGCCTTTGGCAAAGGGGCATGGCCGTCCTTGAAAAGCAGCAACTCGTGAACATTCAAACCCAACGCCTGACTTTCTCCGGCGCAGCCGGCGCCATTGAAGCGCTGCGCGACGATCCGGTCCTGGCGACTGGCGCGTCCGCGCGCGGCGTGGCCGTCATTGCGCATCCGCACCCGCTGTTTGGCGGCACGATGAACAACAAGGTGGTGCAGACGCTGGCACGGGCTTTTGTGCAGTGCGGCTGGAGCGCCGTGCGGTTCAATTTTCGCGGCGTGGGCGCGAGCGAGGGGCCCTACGACCACGGCCATGGCGAAGCCGCCGACATGCTGTCGGTGGTCGAGCAGGTGGCGCCCCAGGGCGTGCCGCTGGCGCTGGCCGGGTTTTCCTTCGGCGCGTTCGTGACCAGCCATGCCGTTGCGGCACTGTGGCCGGCGCGTCCCATCGAGAAGATCGTGCTGGTCGGCACGGCGGCTTCACGCTTTGAAGTCACGCCGCTTCCGCCCGAGGCGCAGGACCGCGTGCTGGTGGTGCACGGCGAGATGGACGACACGGTGCCGCTGGCCGCGGTCATGGACTGGGCGCGGCCGCAGTCACTTCCTGTTACGGTGGTGCCCGGTGGCGAGCACTTCTTTCACGGACAATTGCCGCTTTTGAAGAATCTGGTGGTTCGCCACCTGAATGCCTGATATGCCCTGACGGGCGGGCCGCCGCTGCCGAGCGGCCGTGCCCTCGGTTTCCCCCTGTTCCAAGTTCCCCTCCCATGAAAAAACTGTTGACTGCGCTGCGCCTGCTGGTGGCCGCACCCCTGTGTTTTGCCGTCCTGACGGCCACGGCGCAAACGCCGCAACCCCCGGAAATCGCGGCGCGCGCCTACCTGCTGATGGACGTCACGGCCAACCAGATCCTGGCCGCGAAAGACATCGACACCCCGGTGGAGCCGGCCTCGCTGACCAAGCTGATGACCCAGTACCTGGTGTTCGACGCGCTGCGCGCCAAGAAAATCGACCTCAAGCAGACCCTGCCGGTCAGCGAGCGCGCCTGGAAGATGCCGGGGTCGCGCATGTTCATCGACCCCAAGATGAAGGTGCCGGTGGACGACCTGATCAAGGGCATGATCGTGCAGTCGGGCAACGACGCCACGATGGCGCTGGCTGAAGGCGTGGGCGGCACGGCCGAGCGCTTTGTGCAGCTCATGAACGAGCAGGCCAAGGCGCTGGGCCTGAAGTCCACCAGCTACAAGAACCCGGAAGGTCTGACGGAGCCGGGGCACACCACCACCGCGCGCGACCTGAGCATCCTCGCCTCGCGGCTGATGCGCGATTTCCCGGAGTACGTGCATTACTACGCCATCAAGAAATACCGTTATGAGGGCACGCCTGCGGCCAACGACAGCAACCGCAATCTGCTGCTGTTCCGCGATCCCACGGTGGACGGCCTGAAAACCGGCCATACCGATGCCGCCGGCTACTGCCTGGTGGCCACAGCCAAACGCGATTTCCCGAACGTGGGTAGCCGCCGCCTGCTGTCGGTCGTGTTGGGCGCCGCCAGCGAAAACGCGCGCGCCAACGAATCCCAGAAGCTGCTGAACTGGGGTTACACGGCGTTCGAGGCGGTCAAATTGTTTGACGCCGGCCAGGCCGTGGCCACGCCAGCAGTCTGGAAGGGCAAGTCGGCCACCGTCAAACTCGGCCGTCCCGGCGCGATCGTGGTGGCCGTGCCCGCCGGCAGTGCGGCGCAAGTCAAGACCCAGGTCGTGCGGCCGGAGCCGCTGGTCGCGCCCTTCACCCAGGGGCAGGCCGTGGGTACGCTCAAGATCACGATCGGCGCCCAGCCGCTGGTCGATGTGCCGCTGGTCGCGCTCGAAGCGGTGGAGCAGGCGGGCGTGTTGGGGCGCGCATGGGATGCCGTACGGCTCTGGATCAAGTGATTCAGGATGGTTTGCGCTCACTTACATGGCTGTTTCAGCCAGATATTGCGTAGAAACCCTTGACGGGCTATACTGGAAAGCTTTTCCGCTATTGGGGCGGTTAAGTTCGTCCGTGCTTTTTGTGTCAAAAGACGCGAAAGTACGGAGCTATTTTGTTTTTCAAACGTTTAGGGACGTTTTTCAATGCCAACCATCAATCAACTGGTGCGTCAGGGGCGCGAGGTCGAAAAGACCAAGTCCAAAAGCCCCGCGATGCAAAACTCTCCGCAGCGCCGCGGCGTCTGCACCCGCGTCTACACCACGACGCCTAAAAAGCCGAACTCCGCTCTGCGCAAGGTTGCCAAGGTGCGCCTGACCAACGGTTTCGAGGTCATCTCCTACATCGGCGGTGAAGGCCACAACCTGCAGGAACACTCCGTGGTGCTCGTGCGCGGCGGCCGTGTCAAGGATCTGCCGGGTGTGCGTTACCACATCGTGCGCGGTTCGCTGGATCTGCAGGGCGTGAAAGACCGCAAGCAATCGCGTTCCAAGTACGGCGCGAAGAAGCCGAAGGCCAAATAAGCCAGCGCCCGTTTGGGCAAGAAGGTGCTGTTTGCCGCGTGGCGCGGTGATGCAGCGTAGTGACCCGCTGTTGGGTCGAGTAAGTGGAAGCCAAAATGGTTTTCGCGGCATCTGATGAAGATGTCAACTGAAGCAAAGAGGTGAAAAAATGCCACGTCGTCGCGAAGTCCCTAAACGTGAAATCCTGCCGGATCCCAAGTTCGGCAATGTCGAGCTGTCCAAATTCATGAACGTGATCATGGAAGGCGGCAAAAAGGCGGTTGCAGAGCGCATCATTTACGGTGCCCTGGACCTGATCGAGAAGAAGAACCCGGACAAAGACCCGCTGGAAGCTTTCACGACCGCCATCAACAACGTCAAGCCGATGGTGGAAGTGAAATCCCGCCGCGTCGGTGGCGCCAACTACCAGGTGCCGGTTGAGGTGCGTCCCGTCCGTCGTCTGGCCCTGTCCATGCGCTGGATCAAGGAAGCCGCCCGCAAGCGTGGCGAAAAATCCATGGCCCAGCGCTTGGCCAATGAGCTGCTGGAGGCTACCGAAGGCCGTGGCGGCGCCATGAAGAAGCGTGACGAAGTGCACCGCATGGCGGAAGCCAACAAGGCGTTCTCGCACTTCCGCTTCTAAGCGGCGGTTAACGGGCGGACTCCAGGCGTTGCCGGGTTTGCGGGCCGTGCGTTTAGCGCGGCTTGCGTCGGACCTGTCAGGCCTGATGTCGGCTCACTGCGTCGTGTCGCTGGCGCTGCCGTTGTGGTGGTGCCGGGCGTGGGGCGCAGAGATTTGAATTTATCGAGCAACCAAGGATCAATCATGGCTCGCAAGACTCCCATCGAGCGCTATCGCAATATTGGCATTTCCGCGCACATTGATGCCGGCAAGACCACCACGACCGAGCGCATTCTTTTCTACACCGGCGTGAACCACAAGATTGGTGAAGTGCACGACGGCGCGGCCACCATGGACTGGATGGAGCAGGAGCAGGAGCGTGGCATCACGATCACGTCCGCTGCCACCACGTGTTTCTGGAAGGGCATGGACCTGTCCTTCCCCGAGCACCGCATCAACATCATCGACACCCCCGGCCACGTGGACTTCACCATCGAGGTGGAGCGTTCCATGCGCGTGCTGGACGGCGCCTGCATGGTGTATTGCGCCGTGGGCGGCGTGCAGCCGCAGTCGGAAACCGTGTGGCGCCAGGCCAACAAGTACCGCGTGCCGCGTCTGGCCTTTGTGAACAAGATGGACCGCACCGGCGCCAACTTCTTCAAGGTCGTGGACCAGATGAAGCTGCGCCTGAAGGCGAACCCCGTGCCGATCGTGATCCCGATTGGTGCCGAAGACAACTTCACTGGCGTGGTGGACCTGCGCAAGATGAAGGCCATCATCTGGGACGAAGCCTCCCAGGGCATGAAGTTCAACTTCGAAGAGATTCCGGCCAACCTCGTGGAGCAGGCCAAGGAATGGCGCGAGAAGATGGTTGAAGCCGCGGCCGAAGCCTCCGAAGAGTTGATGAACAAGTACCTTGAAGAAGGCGACTTGACCGAGGAAGAAATCACCGCCGGCCTGCGCACCCGCACGATCGCCGGTGAAATCCAGCCAATGCTTTGCGGCACCGCGTTCAAGAACAAGGGTGTGCAGCGCATGCTGGATGCCGTGATCGAACTGATGCCTTCGCCGCTGGACGTGCCTCCTGTGCCTGGTTTCGACGAAGACGAAAAGGAAACCACCCGCAAGGCGGACGACAACGAAAAGTTCTCGGCCCTCGCATTCAAGCTCATGACCGACCCGTTTGTGGGCCAGTTGACCTTCGTGCGCGTGTATTCCGGCGTGCTCAGCAAGGGCGACACCGTTTACAACCCGGTGCGCGGCAAGAAGGAGCGTATCGGCCGTATCGTGCAGATGCACGCCAACAACCGTCTGGAAGTTGACGAAATCCGTGCAGGCGACATCGCCGCCTGCGTGGGCCTGAAGGACGTGACCACGGGTGAAACCCTGTGTGATCCCGCCGCCATCCTGACGCTGGAGCGCATGGTGTTCCCCGAGCCCGTGATCCGTCAGGCTGTGGAACCCAAGACCAAGGCCGACCAGGAAAAAATGGGCATTGCGCTGTCGCGTCTGGCTGCGGAAGATCCTTCTTTCCGCGTCAACACCGACGAAGAATCCGGCCAGACCATCATCGGCGGCATGGGTGAGTTGCACCTCGAAATCATCGTGGATCGCATGAAGCGCGAGTTCGGCGTGGAAGCCAACGTCGGCAAGCCCCAGGTGGCCTACCGCGAAACCATCCGCAAGACCGTGGAAGAGGCTGAAGGCAAGTTCGTGCGCCAGTCGGGCGGCAAGGGCCAGTACGGCCACGTCGTGCTGAAGATCGAGCCGAACGAAGCCGGCAAGGGTGTCGAGTTCGTTGACGCGATCAAGGGCGGCGTGGTGCCGCGCGAATTCATCCCGGCGGTGGAAAAGGGCATCAACGAAGCCGTGACGCAAGGCGTGCTGGCCGGTTATCCGGTGGTCGACGTCAAGGTCACGCTGCACTTCGGTTCGTACCACGACGTGGACTCGAACGAACTGGCGTTCAAGATGGCCGCCATTTTTGGCTTCAAGGAAGGCTGCCGCAAGGCCCAGCCGGTGATCCTGGAGCCGATGATGGCCGTGGAAGTCGAAACGCCCGAAGACTACGCCGGCAACGTGATGGGCGATCTGTCCTCGCGTCGCGGCATGGTGCAGGGCATGGACGACATGGTCGGCGGTGGTAAGGCCATCAAGGCCGAAGTGCCGTTGTCCGAAATGTTCGGCTACTCAACCACGCTGCGTTCCATGTCTCAGGGTCGCGCGACCTACAGCATGGAATTCAAGCATTACGCCGAAGCACCGCGCAACGTGGCCGAGGCCATTGTCGCGGCCCGTGCCAAGTAAATAAGCGAATCCTCCCGGGCTTTCGGGCCCGGGAACCTGTTCTGTCTGCGATCTGGTGCCGTCCTGTTCCCGTGCGGGGCGATCAAGCAATCAGGTGCAAACGTTAAACCAACACACGGGAATTGTTCTTTGGAGAACTGAAAATGGGAAAAGAGAAATTTGAGCGGACCAAGCCGCACGTCAACGTTGGCACGATCGGCCACGTGGACCACGGCAAGACCACCCTGACGGCGGCCATCACCTCCGTGCTGGCCTCCAAG
>JAHFQI010000127.1 GCA_023259355.1 Comamonadaceae bacterium | reverse complement strand
GCTGACACTGCGGCTTTGGCAACGGGCGCCGGGCTGGTGGCAGGGGCTGGCGCGGGTGCGGGCGTAGGCGCGGCAACCGCCGCGGTCTTGCGCGACGTTGTTTCCTCCCGCGCGGACTCGCGGGCCGACTCGCGCTGGCGCTTGGCTTCGTCGAGCAGGTAGCGCTGGTAGTCGTCGAGATCGCCGTCGAACGGCTCGACGCCGCCGCGCGACACCATCCAGAACTCGTCGCAGACGGCGCGCAGCAGGGCACGGTCGTGGCTGACCAGCATGACGGTGCCTTCGAACTCGTTGAGCGCCATCGACAACGCTTCGCGCGTTGCCAGATCCAGGTGGTTGGTCGGCTCGTCGAGCAGCAGCAGGTTGGGGCGCTGCCAGACGATCATGCACAGTACCAGGCGGGCTTTCTCGCCGCCGCTCATGCTGCCCACGGCCTGCTTGACCATGTCGCCGCCAAAATTGAACATGCCCAGGAAACTGCGCAAGTCCTGCTCGCGCGTGGCCTGGCCGCTGATCTTTCCGGCAGCGGTCAGGTCCTTGGCCAGGCGGATCATGTGCTCCAGTGGGTTGTCCGCCGGGCGCAGCACGTCGAGTTCCTGTTGCGCGAAATAGCCGATGTTCAGGCCCTTGCCCTCGGTGACTTCGCCGCCGATGGCCTTCAGATCCCGGGCGATGGTTTTGACGAGTGTGGATTTGCCCTGTCCGTTGGCCCCGAGAATGCCGATGCGCTGGCCGGCCAGCACGGACTTGCTGACGTTGTGCACGATCACCGTGGGCGGGGTGCCTTCCGGTGCATCTTCAGGCGGCGGGTAGCCAAAGCTCACGCCTTGCATCGACAGCATGGGGTTGGGCAGGTTGGCCGGTTCCTTGAACTCGAAGGTGAACTCGGCTTCGGCCAGCAACGGGCCGATCTTTTCCATGCGGTCCAGCGCCTTGACCCGGCTTTGCGCCTGCTTGGCCTTGCTGGCCTTGGCTTTGAAGCGGGCGATGAACTTCTGCAGGTGGGCGATCTTGTCCTGCTGCTTGGCGTACGCGGTTTGCTGCAGGGCCATTTGCTCGGCGCGCAGGTCTTCAAATTTGGTGTAGTTGCCGCCATAGCGGGTCAGCTTTGCGCTTTCGATATGCACCGTGACGTCGGTCACGGCGTCCAGGAACTCGCGGTCGTGGCTGATGACCAGCATGGTGCCCTGGTAGCGTTTGAGCCAGGCTTCGAGCCAGACCAGCGCATCCAGGTCCAGGTGGTTGGTCGGTTCGTCGAGCAGCAGCAGGTCGGAGGGGCACATCAGCGCGCGCGCCAACTGCAGCCGCATGCGCCAGCCGCCCGAGAAGCTGTTGACCGGGTTGTCGAGTTCGCTGGTCTTGAAGCCCAGCCCCAGGATCAACGCCTGGGCACGGGCCGCGGCATCGTGCGCGCCGGCGTCGTGCAGCGCCATGTAGGCGTGGGCCATGCGGTCATAGTCGTCGGTGGCCTCGGAGGCGGCCACTTCCTGCTGCGCGGCCAGCAGCACGGTGTCGCCTTCGACCACAAAGTCGGTGGCGGACTGATCGGTCTCGGGCATGTCCTGGGCGACCTGGCCCATGCGCCACTGGGCGGGGATGTAGTATTCGCCGCCATCTTCGTGCAGTGAGCCATTGAGCAGCGCGAACAGCGAGGACTTGCCCGCGCCATTGCGTCCGACCAGTCCGACTTTCTCTCCAGGATTGAGGGTGACGGACGCGCCATCGAGCAGAACCTTCGCGCCGCGGCGAAGGGTGACATTTTTGAGAGTGATCATTGAAGTGAGTTAAATGCGGTCAGCGCCTCGCGCGTGACCAGCAGCACCTGGTCCTCGCCCGCGCTGGTGTCCAGCCAGACGACTTCCAGTGTCGGAAAAGCCGATTCGAAATGTGCGCGCTCGTTACCGATTTCCAGCACCAGCACGGCATGTGGGGTCATGCGCGCCGGCGCGTCGCGCAGCAGCTGGCGCACGAAGTCCATGCCGTCGGCGCCGCCGGCCAGCGCCAGCGCGGGCTCGGCCTGGTATTCCTCGGGCAGCGCGGCCATGCTGTCCGCGTTGACGTAGGGCGGGTTGCACAGGATCAGGTCGTAGGGGCCCGTCACCGCCTGCAGGCCGTCCGATGCCATCAACCGGATGCGGCCTTGCAGCCCGTGCCGGTCCACGTTGATGCGGGCCACGGCCAAGGCATCGGGTGAGATGTCGGCGCCATCGACGCCGACGTCGGGGTAGGTCATGGCCGCCAGCACGGCCAGGCTGCCGTTGCCGGTGCACAGGTCCAGCACCGAGCGGGTGTGCTCGCCCAGCCAGGGGTCGATGCTGCCGTCGGCCAGCAGTTCGGCAATGAAGCTGCGCGGCACGATGGCGCGCTCGTCCACGTAGAACGGCACGCCCTGCAGCCAGGCTTCATGGGTGAGGTAGGCGGCGGGCTTGCGGCCATCAATGCGGTCGCGCAGCAGTGCAGCCACCTGCGCGCGCTGGTTGTCATCCACCGGCTGGTCGGCGATGGAATCCGGGCCCTCCAACGCGGCGTCGAGTGGCACGCCGAGCCGCCATAAGACCAGCCACGCGGCCTCATCGAAGGCATTGGTGGTGCCATGGCCGAACGCCACGCCAGCCTCTGTCAATTGACGGGCTGCGTCGTCGATCAGCTCGATCACGGTCTGGGGGGCTGCGCTCATACGGAAAGTTCCGCGCCAAGGTTTTCCAGCACCCGACGGTAGATGTTTTTCAGCGGCTCGATGTCGGCCACGGCCAGGTGCTCGTCGATCTTGTGGATGGTGGCATTGGGCGGACCGAACTCGATCACCTGCGGGCAGATCTGGGCGATGAAACGCCCGTCGCTGGTGCCGCCGGTGGTGGAGAGCTGGGTTTCCAGTCCGGTTTCGGCGCGGATCGCCTGCTGCACCGCCGCCACCAGCGTGCCGGGCGTCGTGAGGAAGGGCAGGCCGCCCACCGTCCATGCCAGCTCGTAGTCCAGCGCATGGCCCTGAAGCACGGCTTCCAGGCGCTCTTGCAGCCCCTCGGGCGTGGATTCGGTGGAGAAGCGGAAATTGAAGTCGATCACCACATGGCCCGGAATCACGTTGCTCGCGCCGGTGCCGCCGTGAATGTTGCTGACCTGCCAGGTGGTCGGCGGAAAGAAGGCGTTGCCGGCGTCCCACCTCACGGCGATCAGTTCCGCCAGGGCGGGGGCGACCAGGTGAATCGGGTTTTTCGCCAGATGCGGGTAGGCGATGTGGCCCTGGACGCCCTTGACCGTGAGCTTGCCGCTCATGGTGCCGCGCCGGCCGTTCTTGATCATGTCCCCAGTGCGTTCCACGGAGGTGGGCTCGCCGACGATGCAGAAGTCCGGCGTTTCGCCGCGCTGGCGCAGCGCCTCGCAGACCACCACGGTGCCGTCGACGGCGGGACCTTCCTCGTCGCTGGTCAGCAAGAAGGCAATGTCCAGCGCGGTATCGGGCTGGGCGGCCAGAAACTCCTCCACGGCCACCACCATCGCCGCCAGCGACGTCTTCATGTCGCTCGCGCCGCGGCCGTACAGCTTGCCGTCGCGGTGCGTGGGGACGAAGGGGTTGCTGCGCCACTGGTCCAGCGGGCCCGTGGGGACAACATCGGTGTGGCCGGCAAAGGCGAGGGTCTTCGCGGCGGCATCGGGGCGTCCGGTGGCTGTATGACGTCGCCTGGCCCACAAATTCCGCACGCGGAAGTCGGACGGACCGCTTTCGATCACTTCGCAGTCAAAACCGAGCGGCCTCAGGCGCTCCATCAGGATGTCCATGCAGCCCTCGTCGGCCGGGGTGACGGAGGGACGCGAGATCAGTTGTTCGGCGAGGCGCAGCGTGGCGGACATGAGTTCAATCGGTTCGGGAGTCTTGGCCAGAAGCCGCTCAGACAGGCGCCTTGCTGGCAAGCTCTTGGCCGGGCTGGAGCACGTCCAGCGTGATTTCGGTGAAGGTGGCCTCGTCCGTCTGGTATTCGTCTTCCTTCTGTTCGTGCTGCTTCACAAAGTCGTTCTGAAGGCGCCACATCAGGTTGGTGGCGGAGTCCGCGTGGGCGATGCCTTCCTTGCGATCGACCTTGCCTTCGGTGATCAGTCGGGCGATGTCGTGCTCGAACGTCTGGGAGCCTTCGGCGATGGAGTTGTCCATGGCTTCCTTGACGCCCGAAAAATCGCCCTGTTCGATCAGCTCGGCCGTGAGCCGGGTGTTGAGCATCACTTCCATGGCCGGCAGGCGGGTGTTGTGGATCGTTCGCAGCAGCCGTTGGGACACGATGGCCCTGAGCGCCGAACTCAAGTCGCCGAGCATCGTCGGCCGGACTTCGGCGGGGTAGAAGCTCAAGATCCGGTTCAGCGCCTGGTAGCTGTTGTTGGCGTGCATGGTGGCCAGGCACAAGTGGCCGGACTGGGCATACGCGATCGAGGCCGACATGGTTTCACGGTCGCGGATCTCGCCGATCATGATCACGTCGGGCGCCTGGCGCAGCGCGTTTTTCAGGCCGACGGCCAGCGAATGGGTGTCGCTGCCGACCTCGCGCTGGTTGACCACCGACTTCTTGTTGCGGAAGATGAATTCCACCGGGTCTTCGATGGTCAGGATGTGGCCCATCACATTTTCATTGCGATAGTCCAGCATCGAGGCCAGCGTGGTGGACTTGCCCGCCCCCGTGGCGCCCACCATCAGGATCAGCCCGCGCTTTTCCATGACCAGGTCTTTCAGCACGACGGGCACGTTCAGCGAAGCCAGTGGCGGAATGTCCGGGGAGATGTAGCGGATCACGGCCGCATAGGTGCCGCGCTGGCGCATCGCGCTCAGGCGGAAATTGCCCACGTCCGCCACCGGGATCGCCATGTTGAGTTCGCCGGTTTCCTTGAGCTCCTCGATCCGGTTGGGCGGAACCACTTCCGCGAGCAGGTTCACCGTGGCCTCGGCGGGCAGCACCTGGCTGTTCATCGCGATGTACTGCCCATTGATCTTGATGATCGCGGGCGAATGCGCCGACAGGTACACATCCGACGCCTTTCGCTCGGCCATCAGGCGAAGAATGCGGTCCATCATGCTCATGCGGGGGCCTCCGGGGAACGGGTGAAAATGCCAGTGTTAGTCGCGCAGCAGGTCGTTCAGGCTGGTCTTTGCGCGCGTCTGCGCGTCCACCCGCTTGACGATCACCGCGCAATACAGGCTGTACTTGCCGTCCGCGCTGGGCAGGTTGCCCGACACCACGACCGAACCTGACGGAATGCGGCCGTAGCTCACCTCGCCCGTGGCGCGGTCATAGATCTTGGTGCTCTGGCCGATGTACACGCCCATGGAGATCACCGAGTTTTCCTCGACGATCACGCCCTCGACCACCTCGGAGCGCGCGCCGATGAAGCAGTTGTCCTCGATGATGGTGGGGTTGGCCTGCAGCGGCTCCAGCACGCCGCCCAGGCCCACGCCGCCGGACAGGTGCACGTTCTTGCCCACTTGGGCGCAGGAGCCGACCGTGGCCCAGGTGTCCACCATCGTGCCCTCGTCCACATAGGCGCCGATGTTCACGTAGGACGGCATCAGGATCGCGCCGCGGGCGATGTAGCTGCCACGGCGTGCCACCGCGGGCGGCACCACGCGCACGCCCGATGCGGCCATTTCCTCGGGCGAGAGGTGGGCGAACTTGGTGGGCACCTTGTCATAGAAGCCCAGGTCTCCGGCCCGCATGACTTCGTTGTCCTTCAGACGGAACGACAGCAGCACGGCCTTCTTGATCCACTGGTGCACGGTCCACTGGCCGACGGCCTCGCGGGTGGCCACGCGCAGCGCGCCCTTGTTGAGCTCGGAAATCACATGCTCCACGGCGTCGGCCACCTCTTTCGGGGCGGACTTGGCCGAGATGTTGGCGCGGTCTTCCCACGCGGCGTCGATGATGTTCTGGAGTTGTTGGGTCATGGCAGGGGCTCTGGCTTCTCAGCCTTTGGATTGAACGAATTGAACGATGCGCCGGGCCGCTTCCGCACATTCCGCGGTTTCGGCGACCAGCGCCATGCGGATGCGGCCCTGGCCGGGATTGAAGCCGGACGCCTCGCGCGCAAGATAGCTGCCGGGCAGCACGGTGACATTGTATTGAGCCAGCAATTCCCGTGCGAAATCGGTGTCGCTGCCTTTCCAGGCGGCGGGCACGCCGGCCCACAGGTAAAAGCTCGCGTCGGGCAGCGCCACGTCGAGCACGCTGGCCAGCAGGGGTGTGACTTCGGCGAACTTGTCGCGGTACATGCGGCGGTTTTCCACGACATGCGTTTCGTCGTTCCAGGCCGCGATGCTGGCGGCCTGCACCACCGGGCTCATGGCGCTGCCGTGGTAGGTGCGGTAGAGCAGGAAGGGCTTGATCAGGGCCGCATCGCCGGCCACGAAGCCGCTGCGCAGGCCCGGCACGTTGCTGCGCTTGGACAGGCTGGTGAAGGCGATCAGGTTGCGGAAATCCGTGCGCCCGAGTTTTGCGGCGGCTTCGAGCCCGCCCAGCGGGGGCTCGTCGCGGAAGTAGATCTCGCTGTAGCACTCGTCGGAGGCGATCACGAAGCCGTGCCGGTCGCTCAGCTCGAACAGCTTGCGCCACTCGTCCAGGGGCATGACCGCGCCCGTCGGGTTGCCCGGCGAGCACACGTAGATCAACTGGGTGCGCGCCCAGACGTCGGCCGGCACGCTGTCCCAGTCCACCGCGAAATTGCGCGCCGGGTCGCTCGGCGCGTAATGGGGCCGCGCGCCGCTCAGGATCGCCGCGCCTTCGTAGATTTGGTAGAACGGGTTAGGGAACACCACGGTCGCGCCCTCGCGCGTCGGGTCCACCACCGTCTGGGCGAAGGCGAACAGCGCCTCGCGCGAGCCGTTGACCGGCAGCACCTGCGTCGCCGGGTTGATGGCGAGGCCATAACGGCGCCGAAGCCAGCCGGCGCACGCCTCGCGCAGCGCGGGCTCGCCCGCCGTGGCGGGGTAGGCCGCCAGGCCCTGGCCCAGGGCCGCGGTCAGTTCGGTCTTGATGAAGTCCGGCGTGGCGTGTTTGGGCTCGCCGATGCCCAGGCTGATGGGACGGTAGGCGGGGTTGGGCGTGACGTTCGCGAAAAGCTGGCGCAGCCGCTCGAAAGGGTAGGGCTGGAGCCGGGACATTAAAGGATTCATAGGGGGCTGATTATCGGTCCTGGCACCCTTGCGGGCGTTCAAGAGTCCGCCTTGCCCGTTTTTCCTCAAAAACAAGGGGAAATCCGGCACGCAGTCATTGTTGTCAGCTATGAATTCAAGAGTGTTTCGATGCCGGTGCCCGGCGTCACCCGGCCACGTTATCATCGGTATTCTCCGGCTGCCCCCATTGCAGCCGAATTTCTTTTGAATTCAACAGGTTAGCAATACCTGGCCATTGACGGGCAAGTCACGGTGCGTCTCAATTCCATCAAGTTATCAGGGTTCAAGTCGTTTGCCGAGCCGACCAACTTCCTGCTGCCCGGGCAGCTGGTGGGGGTTGTGGGGCCCAACGGCTGCGGCAAATCCAACATCATGGACGCCGTGCGCTGGGTGCTGGGCGAGAGCCGTGCGAGCGAATTGCGCGGCGAGTCCATGCAGGACGTGATCTTCAACGGCACCAACACGCGCAAGCCCGCCAGCCGTTCCAGCGTGGAACTGGTGTTTGACAATGCCGACCACCGCGCCGGTGGCCAGTGGGCCCAGTTTGCCGAAATCGCCGTCAAGCGTGTGCTCACGCGCGACGGCACCAGCAGCTACTACATCAACAACCAGCCGGTGCGCCGCCGCGATGTGCAGGACGTGTTCCTGGGCACGGGCCTGGGGCCGCGCGCCTACGCCATCATCGGCCAGGGCACGATCAGCCGCATCATCGAGTCGCGCCCGGAAGAGCTGCGGTTGTTCCTGGAGGAGGCGGCGGGCGTGTCCAAGTACAAGGAGCGCCGCCGCGAAACCGAAAACCGGCTTTCGGACACGCGCGAGAACCTGACCCGGGTCGAGGATATCCTGCGCGAGCTCAACGCCAACCTCGACAAGCTGGAAAAGCAGGCCGCGGTGGCACAGAAGTTCAACGGCCTGCAGGCCGACGTGACGCTGCGGCAGAGCCAGCTCTGGTTCCTCAAGCGCAGCGAAAGCGAGGCGGACCAGCTCAGGATCAAGGCGGAGGCCGACAAGGCTGTCATCGACCTGGAAAGCCGCGTCGCCGATTTGCGCCACGTCGAGGCCGATCTGGAAACCATCCGCCAGGCGCACTATGCCGCCGGCGACCAGGTGAACCGGGCGCAGGGCCAGCTCTACGAAGCCAGTGCCGAGGTCGGCCGCCTGGAGGCCGAAATCCGCTTCGTGGTCGAAGGCCGCCAGCGCGCCGAGCAGCGCCTGGCCCAGCTCAAGGAGCAGGCAGCGCAGTGGGCGTCCCGCAAGGAGGACGCCGAGGTCGAGATTGAAACCCTCTCTGCGCGGGCCGTGGACGCCGAGGACCAGGCCATGACCCTGGCGGCCCAGGTCGAAGAGCAGGCGCTGGCCCTGCCCGATCTGGAAGAGGCGCTGCGCCAGGCGCAGGCGCGTGCCAACGAGCAGCGCGCCAGCGTCACGCAGGTGCAGCAGCAGATTCAGGTGCTCGCAGCCGACCAGCGCAACATCGAGGAGCAGTCTCGCCAGCTCACCCTGCGGCGCGAACGCCTCGCGGCCGACCGCAATGCCCTGGCCGCGCCCGACGAGCAGCGTCTCGTCAACCTGCAAAGCCAGCTGGCCGCCGCAACGGAAGCCGCGGAGACCACCGATGCGCGGCTGCACGAGCTGCAGGAACAGGTGCCCCAGCTCGACGAAGACCGGCGCGCCAAGCAGCAGGCCGTCAATGCTGAAGGCGGCCGCCAGGCCGCGCTCTCGGCGCGCATGGAAGCGCTCAAGGCCCTGCAGGAAAAGGTCCGCACCGACGGCAAGCTCAAGCCCTGGCTGGCCAAGCACGGGCTGGACACGCTCCAAGGCCTGTGGAGCCGCATCCACATCGAACCCGGCTGGGAAAACGCGCTGGAAGCGGCTTTGCGCGAGCGGCTTGGCGCGCTGGAAGTCTCGCGGCTCGACATGGTGCGGGCCTTCGGCGCGGATGCGCCGCCGGCCAAGCTGGCGTTCTACAGTCCGCCGCAGTCCGCCGCGCCCGCGCCGGCCAGTGCCTTGCCCCGGTTGTCGGACCTGCTGCGCCTGAACGATGCCGGGCAGCAAGCCCTGTTCGCGGATTGGCTGCACGGCTGCCACACGGCGCAAAGCCTGGAGGAGGCGCTGGCCAGCCGCGGCCAGTTGCAGCCCGGCGAAGTGATCTATGTCCGAAGCGGCCACGCCGTCACCGCCCACAGCGTGAGTTTCTACGCGCAGGACTCCGAGCAGGCGGGTCTGCTGGCACGCGCGCAGGAAATCGAGAACCTCGACAAGGAATTGCGCGCGCAGGCACTGATCGCCGAGGAGTCGCGCGCCGCGCTGGTTCGCGCCGAATCGGCCTATGCCGACGCCTCGCAGCGCCTGGTGTCCGTGCGCCGCGAAGCCTCCGAGGCGCAGGGCCGCGCGCACGAGTTGCAGGTGGAAACGCTGCGTCTGTCGCAGCTGGCCGAACAGACCCGTGCCCGCAGCGAGCAGATCGCCGGCGACGTGGCCGAGGTCGATGCCCAGCTCGGCGAGCTGCAGGAGCGCCGCGTCACCGCCGAAGGCCGCTTCGAGGAACTCGACATGCAGCTGGCCGACAGCCAGGAGCGCCATGCGCAGCTGGACGAGCGTGTGATCGAGGCCGAGCGCAAGCTGTCCGGCTGCCGCGAGCAGCAGCGCAGCCTGGAGCGCCAGGCGCAGGAGGCGACTTTCGCCCAGCGCAGCCTGGCCGCCCGCCAAGCGGAACTGACGCGGGCGATCGAAACGGCGGCCCAGCAGGCGCGGAACCTCGCGGCGGACGAGCAGCGGGCGCATGACGAGTTATCGCGCCTGACCGACGCGGCCGCCCAGGCCGGGCTGCAAAACGCACTGGCGTTGAAGCTCGAACGCGAATCCCAGCTCGGCGCCCAGCGCAGCACCTACGACGACCTCACCGCCAAGCTGCGCGCCAGCGACGAGCGGCGCCTGAAACTCGAGCGCGAGCTGGACCCGCTGCGCCAGCGCATCACCGACTTCCAGCTCAAGGAGCAGGCGGCGCGCCTGGGCCTGGAGCAATACACCCAGCTGCTGGCCGACGCGCAGGCGGACCTGGAGGCGGTTGCGAAATCGGTCGCCGAAGGCAATGTCCGGCTGCAGGGCCTGCAAGGCGAGATCGACCGCCTGCACCGCGAGATCCAGGCCCTGGGCGCGGTCAACTTGGCCGCGCTCGACGAGCTGACCACGGCCCGCGAGCGCAAGACCTTCCTGGATTCGCAGACCGCCGACCTGACCGAAGCCATGACGACGCTCGAGGACGCCATCCGCAAGATCGACGGCGAGACCCGCGAGCTGCTGGGCGGCACCTTCAAGATCGTCAACGAACACTTCGGCAAGATGTTCCCCGAGCTGTTCGGCGGCGGCAACGCCCGGCTGGTGATGACGGGTGATGAAATCCTGGACTCCGGCGTTCAGGTCATGGCCCAGCCGCCGGGCAAGAAGAACCAGACCATCCACCTGCTCTCGGGCGGGGAAAAGGCGCTGACGGCGATCGCGCTGGTGTTCGCGATCTTCCAGCTCAACCCGGCGCCGTTCTGCCTGCTCGACGAGGTGGATGCGCCGCTGGACGACGCCAACACCGAGCGCTACGCCAAGCTGGTCTCCAGCATGAGCCAGGAAACGCAGTTCCTGTTCATCAGCCACAACAAGATCGCCATGGAAATGGCTGAGCAGCTGATCGGCGTGACCATGCAGGAGCAGGGCGTTTCACGCATTGTGGCGGTGGACATGGAGTCCGCCGTCGGCCTGGCCGAGGTCGGGTAACAGCCACCGAGAAAGCAGGTGAAGCACCTATGAGTTCACTCCAAATCAGCCTGGCCGTGGTGGGCGGCCTCGTGCTGGCGGGCGTCGTCGCGCACAGCGCCTGGACTTCCCGCAGGAATGCCCCGCGGCAGGCCCAGCCGGACAACCGGCAGCCTGAAGACCCCGTTTTTCCGGTGGAGCCGGTGCTCGACGGCGAGCGCCGGGATCCCGGCTTCGACGGCCCGCTGTCACCGCTGCCCCATCCCGAGAAGAAGCCGGGGCTTGACGCGTTGATCGACGTGCTTGCGCCGATCGCGCTCGATGGCCTGGTGTCCGGCGACGCGGCCCTGGCAGCCATGCCGCCGACGCGGCGCGCGGGCAGCAAGCCTTTTGCCATTGAAGGCCTGAACGACGGCAGCGGCCTGTGGGAAATGCCGGTGGCGGGGCAGCGCTACCGCGCCTTCCAGGCGGGGGTGCAGCTGGCCAACCGGATGGGGCCGCTCAACGAAATCGAATACTCGGAATTCGTCATGAAGGCCCAGGGTTTTGCCGACGCGGTCAATGGCGCGCCGGATTTTCCCGAAATGATCGAGGAAGTCGCCCGCGGGCGCGAGCTGGACCAGTTTGCCGGCGATCACGATGCCCAGCTGGGTTTCACGCTGCGCGCCCGCAGCGCGGCCTGGAGCCCCGGCTACGTGCAGCAGAACGCCGCGCGGCTGGGGTTTGTGCCGGGCGTGATTCCCGGGCGCATGGTGCTGCCGGCCAGCGTGGCCGGCATGCCATCGATCCTCGGGCTGTCGTTCGACTCGCAGGCCGCGCTGTCGGAAGATCCGGACCAGTCGGCCATCCGCGAAGTCACGCTCAGCCTCGACGTGCCGCAGGTGAATCGTTCGGAGCAGCCGTTCGTGCGCATGCGGGAAGCGGCCATTGCCCTGGCTGCGAGCATGGACGGCCTGATCACCGACGACAACGGCCAGCTCATTCGGGCCGATTCGCTTGACGGCATTGGCGCGGAGCTGGAGCAGCTCTACGACACGCTCGAAGCGCGCGACCTCGCGGCCGGCTCGCCCCAGGCGCGGCGCTTGTTTTCCTGACGCGGCCGGCCACGCCGCTGACCGCGAACTTCCATTTCATTGATGCCCACCCCGGACCTGTTCAGTCCTTCCGTGCCCAGTCCGGACGCGGCGCGCGCCGCAGCCCTGCGCGAGCAGCTGCACCACCATGCCCACCGCTACTACACGCTGGACGCCCCGGAAATTCCAGACGCCGAATACGACCGCCTGTTCCGTGAGCTTCAGGCCATCGAGACGGCGCACCCCGAACTGCTGACGCCGGACTCGCCGACCCAGCGCGTCGGCGGCCGGGTGCTGGACGCTTTTGCCAGCGTGCGCCATGCCGTGCCCATGCTCAGCATCCGCACCGAAACCGACACCGAGGCCAGCGGTGCCCAGGCCTTCGACGCCCGCGTGCGCCGCGAGCTGGGCCTCGCCGAAGCCGATCCGCCCGTGGCCTACGTGGCCGAGCTCAAGTTCGACGGCCTGGCCATGAGCCTGCGGTACGAAGACGGCGTGCTGGTCCAGGCCGCCACGCGCGGCGACGGCGAGGTGTGCGAGGACGTGACGCAGAACGTGCGCACCATCGGCCAGATCCCATTGCGCTTGCCGGCTGGGGCACCGCCCTTGC
>JAHFQI010000126.1 GCA_023259355.1 Comamonadaceae bacterium | reverse complement strand
AAAAAGAAACCCTGGCCATCCAGTACACCATCGAGCTGCGCAACATGCTCAACAAGATCAAGGTGCGCGACGAAATCCGGGAGTTCCTGTTCAAGGTCTGGGCCGAGGTGCTGGCCGTGGCGGCTTTGCGCCAGGGCCCGCAGCATGCGGACACGCTGGCGCTCAAGCGCACGGCCACCGATCTGCTGTGGGCGGCCGCGGCCAAGCCGGATCGCGAAGACCGCGCCCGCGTGATCCAGGACCTGCCGAAGATCCTGCAACGCCTGCGCCAGGGCATGACCCTGCTGGGCCTGCAGCCAGCGGCGCAGGATGCGCACATCAAGCGTCTCAGCGAGATCCTGGCCGATGCCTTCATGTCCAAAAACGAGGCCATTCCGCAGTCCCAGATCGACGACATGGCCCGCCGCCTGGAGCAGCTTGAGATTGCCATCAGCGATGACGGCACAGGCGACATCGTGCTGGACCCGTCAACGCTGGAACTGATGCTGGGTGTCGACGCATCGGCCTTCGAAGTGCTGGCCAACAGTGGATCGAGTCCCAACAACGCCATGCTGGCGTGGGCCCAGGAGCTGGAATTGGGCCAATGGTTCGCGCTGGACCACAGCGGCAAGATGGCGCAGGTTCAACTGGTCTGGCGCAGTGACCGGCGGCAACTGCACCTCTTTGCCTCGGCTGATGGCGCCAGTTACCTGATTCAGGCGCGGCGCCTGGCGTCTTACCTGCAGGCGGGCCTGCTGGTACCGGCGGAAGACGAGACACTGACCGTGCGTGCCACACGCGAGGCGCTGGCCAAGCTGGATGCGAACCCGGAGCGCTTGCTGGGCTGACGCGACTGGGGTGTGTCAGTGCGTCAGTGCGCCACGCGTGAGGTGGTGTCGTCGCAAAGTTCGTCCAGGATCAGGGCGTCCAGCTCGGTGCCCAGGCTCCAGAACAACATCAGAATGATGATCTTGAGATCGTCCAGTGCCAGCACGGGATCGCCGGACACCGCCATGGCCCGGTCTATGACGATCTCGCGCAGCGGAACGGGCAGGACACCCGCGGATTCCAGAAAACCCACGAACCCCAGGCCTTCAGCACCCAGGTGGTCTTGTTCTGCCGCCGAATACACACGCAGGCTGTGCGGCAGACCTTCCGGCAGCGCTTCCATGGGCGGCGGTACATCGCGCGTATGGCGGGTGGCCAGGGTCAAGCCGGCCAGCCAGGTCAAGGCATCGCGGATTTCGCCGGGTTCGAAACCCACGGCGCTGAGCTTGCGTTCCAGTTGCGGCCGCTCCGGACAGGCATCGCCTTGCCAGTAGTTTTCGTAAACGAACACAAGCACTTCAAACATGAATCCAATATAGCGCACAAACGCCGGAGACCCTCCATGCCGCCGCTGTGGTTGATCCGGGTGTCAGGCCGCGCCAAGCCGCTGGAACAGCCCACCGGGCAGGCGGGCCACGGCGCCATCGAGTTCCAGCTCCAGCAGGCGGGCCTGAAGGGCCGCCGCATCGAGCCCGGTGCGCGCCAGCAGCGCATCCAGGCTGACCGGGTCGAAGCCGAGCGCTTCGAGTAGCGGATTTTCCGGGGCCGTTTCATCAGATCCGCTCGTGGGCGAGGCAGGGTCTGCCGTGGTGCCGGGAATTCTCCGGGCGATGTCCGGCGGCAGGCGCAACTCCTCCAGCACGTCCGCGGCGGATTCGACCAGTTTGGCGCCCTGCTTGATCAATGCGTGGCAGCCATGCGACTGGCTGGCGTGGATGGAGCCGGGGATGGCAAAAACTTCCTTGCCCTGTTCGCTGGCCAGCCGCGCGGTAATCAGCGAGCCCGATTTCAGCGCCGCCTCGACCACCAGCGTGCCCAGGCTCAGGCCCGAAATGATGCGGTTGCGCCGGGGAAAATTGGCTGAAACCGGCGGCGTGCCCAGCGGGTACTCGCTGACCAGCAGCCCGTGCCGGGCGATGCGATGCGCCAGGCCGAGGTGTTTTTTGGGGTAGACGCGGTCCAGTCCGGTGCCGACGACGGCAACGGTGGCCAGCGTGTCGCCCGCGGCGCACCTGCCGGAATCGATGCCTTCCAGCGCGCCGAGGTGCGCCGCGCCATCAATGCCCAGCGCGAGCCCGGACACCACGGTCAGGCCGGCATCGCTGAATGCGCGGGCGAACTGCCGCGCATTGGCCTCGCCCTGGGGCGTGGGGTTGCGGCTTCCGACGATGGCGATGCCCCGGCTGGCGACCTGTGTCAGGTTCGTGGCGTGGCCCGGGCCATGGCTGTCATGATCTGCGGCGTCCGGCGTGGAACCTACCTGGCCCAGCAGGTACAGCATCAGCGGCGGGTCTTCGATGTTCAACAGCGCAGCGGGATAGCCGGCATCGCCCAGCGTCACGACATGACGCCGAACGCCCTCGGCGGCTGACGCCGGCGTGGCCTCGTCCAGCCAGCGCCAGGTGGTCTCAGCCAGGGCGGCAAGTTCGGGGGGCTCGGTCTGCAGGGCCGACGCCTGCGCCGGTGTGGCAACCTGGCGCAGCGCTGCCGTGGGTTGTTCAAACACGGATTGAGGCAGGCCGAATGTGGCCAGCAGCTTGCGCGCGGTGGCGTTGCCCACGCCGGGCGTCAAGGTCAGCCGCAGCCACGCGGCGAGGTCGTCACGCTGCATCACGAACGCGTGGGACGTGCGTGGGCCACTTTCTTCAACGCGGGTTGACCAGCCGATCGCCGACTTTCACGCTGTCGGTGATTTGCAGCAGCAGCCCGTAAGACACTTTTTCGAACGGGCGAAACACCATCAGCAGGCCCATGCGCTCATCCGGCAACTGAATTACAGCGTGGGTGCCGCTGGTCTTGTCCACCACCCGCTCGCCGGCCTTGAGAATGGCCAGCACATGGCCGTTTTCAATGCCGTCGCGCGTGCCGCGGTTGATGGCCACCACCTGGTTCTGTGCCGCAAAACGCACCGCGCTGCCGTAGACGGAGATCACTCGGGCGTCCACCTTCCCCGCAGGGGCGTGGGGGACGTAGCTGCGCAACTGCAGCGGCGGCTCGGGCAGCATGCGGTCGCCCGTGCGCATCTCTTCCTTCGCGCCCAGGATGTCGATGGTGGCCGGTACCACCATGCCCCGCGCCTTGCCGTCGGCACCGGGGGCGTCGCTCGTGGTTTCGCCGCGTGCCAGGCGGGCCTGACCCACGTACTGCGCTTCGTAGCCCAGGATTTCACCGGTGACCGGGTCCTTGAGCGGCTTGGCGTCGCGGAACACGCGGAAGTCCAGCGGCTTGGCACCTTGGGTGTCCAGCAGGGGCAGCCCTGCGCCACCGAGCGCATAGGCCCGATCGCCGCGGCTGAGCAGCACGCGGTTTTCCTGGGTGGCCACGATGCGCGGGGCCTGTGTCAGCGTGAGTTCGTCCACCACCAGCGGTTCGGCCAGGAAGGGCTCGATCAGGTGGTTCTGCAGTGTGGGCAAGGCGCTGTCGCGCAGGCTTCCGATGCGGCTGCGTGGCGAAATCTTGACGGTTTCCGGGGTGTTCTCGGATTCGACGGGGCCGGCTTTCAGCACCGCACGGCCGTTTTTCTTTTCAAGGCGCAGCACCTGGCCGGGATAGATGAGGTGCGGATTGCGGATGTCTTCGAGGTTCATGCCCCACAACTCGGGCCAGCGCCACGGGCTTTTGAGGAACAGTCCGGCAATTGCCCACAGCGTGTCGCCGCGTTGGACGGTGTGCTGGTCTGGCGCGTTGTCCGCCAGTTCGCTCAGGGGCACACCGGTTTGTGCCACCTGCTGTGCCGTCTCGCGCTGGGCCGGCGTGACGGGGAAGTTCTGGGCCTGGGCCGCAGCGGGCGAGAGCCCCGCCGCCGCGGCCAGCAGCGCCAGGGCGGATACGGCTGCGATGGCCGGGTGGTTTCCCGTGGTCAGGTGTTTCATTGGTTCTCAAATCCCCGCGCAGAAATCTTGACAAATCACTCTTGATTCTGCGCTCAAGCCCTTGATAGGGCAACGTTTAATGGTTTTTGCCGCTGCGCAATCTTTGAAAAGTGGCGAAAATAACGACATATTCAGCGTGATCCCATGGCCCATCTTCCCATTCTTCGTTATCCCGATCCCCGGCTGCACACGGTGGCCAAGCCCGTGCAGGCGGTGGATGCCCGCATTCGTGCGCTGATTGCCGACATGCTGGCGACCATGTACGACGCCCAGGGGATTGGCTTGGCCGCCACCCAGGTCGATGTGCATCTGCGCCTGATTGTGATTGATGTGTCTGAGGAGCGGAATCAGCCGCTGGTGCTGATCAATCCCGTCATTGCCTGGGCCAGCCCCGAGCGCGTCAGGGGCGACGAGGGCTGTCTTTCGGTGCCCGGCATTTACGACGGCGTGGAACGCTCCACGGCGGTCAAGGTCACGGCGCTCGATGGCGAGGGCCAGTCGCGCACGATCGAGGCCGAAGGCCTGCTGGCCGTGTGCGTCCAGCATGAGATGGATCACCTGATGGGCAAGGTTTTTGTTGAATACCTGTCGCCGCTCAAGCGCAACCGCATCAAGACCAAATTGCTCAAGCAGCTGAAGGAAGAGCGGGCATGAGCCTTTACCCGGCGCTCCTGCGGATCGCTGGTGGCGCCTGCCTGGCCTGTTGCCTGGGGCTGGGCGGGTGTGCCGGCGTGCCCCAGTGGGAAAAGCCCGGTGCGCCGCAGGCCGAGGTGCTGGCCCGGCTGGGGCCGCCCACCGCGGTGCATGCCCTGCCGGGCGGCGAGCGCCTGCAGTATTCGCAGCAGCCCGCCGGCACGCAGGTCTACAACCTCGATTTCGACGCCGCCGGCCGCCTGGTGAGCGTCGAGCAGGCCTTGGAGCCTGCCGTCATTGACCGCATCGAACTAGGGCGGTGGACGCGTGACGATGTCTTTCGCCTGCTGGGCAAGCCCGCCCAGGTGGAGCGCGTGGCGCGTTTTGATGGTGATGTCTGGACCTACCGCTTCATGGAACCCGGTAGCCGGTTGCGCCGGCTGCATGTGCACTTGGATCCGGGGGGTGTCGTGCGCCAGATCCTGATGATGGATGAAAATCTGCCGGTTGACCTCGCACCGTGAACGGGGGGCCTCCTGAGTTCCGTCCCGCTGCACGGTGGTGTCGGTGACCACGCCTTGTCCCCGCATGTCCCCAACTTCAGACTGGAATGGCCCTCTTGAAGCTCATTTTTGCCGGAACGCCTGAATTTGCCCGCGTCGCGCTGGAGCGCCTGCACTCCGCTGGATTTGACGTCCCGTTGGTGTTGACCCAGCCCGACCGGCCGGCCGGCCGGGGCATGAAGCTGCAGGCTTCTCCAGTGAAACAGTTTGCGCTGGCGCAGGGCATGCCGGTTGTCCAGCCGCGCAGCCTGCGGCTGGACGGCAAGTTTCCCGAAGACGCCGCAGCGGCCCGCGATGCGATTGCCGCTGCCGGGGCCGACATCATGGTGGTCGCCGCCTACGGGCTGATCCTGCCGCAATGGGTGCTCGAGGCGCCCCGCCTCGGCTGCCTGAACATCCATGCATCCCTGCTTCCGCGCTGGCGCGGCGCGGCGCCGATCCACCGCGCGATCGAGGCTGGCGACGCCGAAACCGGCGTGACCATCATGCAGATGGACGCAGGGCTGGATACCGGCGACATGCTG
The DNA here is from genome assembly GCA_023259355.1 of Comamonadaceae bacterium. Taxonomy (GTDB): domain Bacteria; phylum Pseudomonadota; class Gammaproteobacteria; order Burkholderiales; family Burkholderiaceae_C; genus JAHFQI01. The sequence continues at coordinate 6,990 of JAHFQI010000126.1, read as the reverse complement.
CTCATGGAAAAGCAACCCATCGCAGCCACCGACACTACCGCCAACCTGCACGATGCGCTTGCCGACATGGGGGGGCGGCTGATTGTCCGCGCGCTGGAACTCGCCGCTGGCGAGGCGCTTCATCCCGTCAAGCAACCGGCCGAGGGCGTGACGTACGCGCACAAGATCGAGAAGGCCGAGAGTGCGGTGGACTGGGCGCAGCCCGTCGCCGCGATCGAGCGGCGCATCCGTGCCTTCGACCCGTTTCCGGGCGCCAGCACGACGCTGGGTGGCGAGACGGTGAAGCTCTGGCGCGCTGCGGTCGAGGATGTCCCCAGACCCGCCGACGCTGGAAGCGGGACGGTCTTGTCGGCCGACGCCGGGGGGGTCCGGGTGGTCTGCGGCGATGGTGTACTGCGCGTCACCGAGCTGCAACGGCCCGGCGGCAAGCGGCTCTCCGCAGCGGATTTCCTGCGCGGCTTCGCGCTGCTGCCGGGCACGGCATTCGATGCGCCCGTGACGGTCTGACTCCGGCCACGTCGCCCATGTCCGCCCTGCGCCGGCTGCTCCACCACCCCGAGTTTGCCCGTGGCGCGCGCGAGATGGTTTCTGTCGCGCCGGGACTGGCCGCATGGGGGCTGATGAGCGGCGTGGCCATGGTGAAGTCGGGCATGAGCATGACCGAGGCCCTGGCCATGACGCTGCTGGTGTTCGCCGGCAGTTCGCAGCTGGCCGCCATTCCCTTGATCGCCGCGAGTGCGCCGGTCTGGGTGATCCTGGCCACCAGCTTCTGCGTGAACCTGCGTTTCGTCGTGTTCAGCGCTCACCTGCGCCACTACCTCATGCATTTGCCGCGTTGGCAGCGGATGCTGCAGGGCTATCTGACGGCGGACCTGAGCTATGTGCTGTTCGTGCGGCGCTTCCCTCATCCCGCGGACGGTGCGCCGCAGCGACAAGCCCAGGTGGCGTACCTTGCGGGCGGCTGTGTCCTCAACTGGGTCAGCTGGCAGGCTGCCAGCCTGCTGGGCATTGCGCTGGCGTATTCCGTACCCACCCGCTGGGGGCTGGGCTTTGCGGGCATTCTTGCTCTGGTGGGCGTGGCATGCTCGCTGGCCACCAGCCGCCTGCGCCGGGTCTCGGCTGGCGTGGCGGGGGCGGCTGCCGTTGCCGCCTTCGCGTTGCCGTTCAAATTGAACATCGTGGTGGCCATCGCGGTGGCTGTAGCGCTGTGCCTGCTGCTGGAGTCGCCCGCAACACCCGACCCGAGGGCAAAGGCGTGAGCGGCAGCGCAGGCACGGACTTGTGGACCCTGGGCGTGATCTGCGGGCTGGCGGTGATGACGGTCGTCACGCGCTCGTTCTTTTTTATCTCCAGCAAGCCCTGGCATTTGCCGCATTGGGCGCAGCGCGGCCTGCGGTACGCGCCGATTGCCGCGTTGTCGGCCGTGATCGTGCCCGAGGTGGTGATGGCGCAGGGCCAGTTGATCGCCAGCTGGCAGGACGCGCGAATCTGGGGTGCCGCCGCCGGTGCCGCCTTTTATTTCTGGCGCAGGGGTGCGGGCCAGGCCGTACTGGGCACGATCGTGGTGGGCATGGCGGTGTACTTGCCGCTGCACCTGGGGCTGGGCTGGTAGGGGCCAGGCGGTTCGGCGCGACGGGCCGCGGTCAACTTCATGAAGGCCGGCGCTTCTAAAATGGGCGGGTTTTACTCCTTCCCAGACATCCCATCATGAACGTCCTCCGCTTTTCCGATCTGTGTGCCCAGGGCAAGGCCCATGGCCAACGCGTCTTCATCCGTGCCGACCTGAACGTCCCGCAGGACGACGCGGGGCGCATCACCGAAGACACGCGCATCCGGGCCAGCGTGCCCTGCATCCGGATGGCGCTGGACGCCGGCGCCGCCGTCATGGTTACCTCGCACCTGGGCCGCCCCACCGAAGGGCAATTCAAGCCCGAAGACAGCCTGGCTCCCGTGGCCCAACGCCTGGGCGAACTGCTGGGCCGCAAAGTGCCCGTCATCGCCAACTGGGTGGATGGCGTCGAAGTGGCCCCCGGCCAGCTTGTCCTGCTCGAAAACTGCCGCGTCAACGTCGGCGAAAAGAAGAACAGCGAAGCCCTCGCGCGCAAGATGGCAGCCCTGTGCGATATCTTCGTCAACGACGCCTTTGGCACCGCCCACCGCGCTGAAGGCACCACCTACGGCATCGCCCAGTACGCCCCCATCGCCTGCGCCGGGCCGCTGCTGGCCGCCGAAATCGACGCTATCAGCAAGGCCCTGGCCAACCCCAGGCGCCCCTTGGCCGCCATCGTCGCCGGCTCCAAAGTTTCCACCAAACTCACCATCCTCAAAAGCCTCTCGGCCAACGTGGACCAGCTCATCGTCGGCGGCGGCATCGCCAATACCTTCATGCTGGCCGCCGGTCTGAACATCGGCAAAAGCCTGGCCGAACCCGACCTGGTGGACCAGGCCAAAGCCGTGATCGAAGCCATGAAAGCCCGTGGCGCCGAAGTGCCCATCCCCACCGACGTGGTCACCGCCAAGGAATTCAAGGCCGATGCCAAGGCCGAAATCAAGCTCGCCACCGAAGTCCAGAACGACGACCTGATCCTGGACATTGGGCCTGAAACTGCCAAGAAGCTCGCCGATCAGCTCAAGCAGGCCGGCACCATTGTCTGGAACGGCCCGGTGGGCGTGTTTGAATTCGAAGCCTTCGAAAACGGCACGAAGACCATTGCCAAAGCCATCGCCGAATCGAGCGCGTTCAGCATTGCCGGCGGCGGCGACACACTGGCGGCGATTGCCAAGTACGGAATCGACAAGCAGGTGGGCTACATCTCCACCGGCGGCGGGGCGTTCCTGGAGGTGCTCGAAGGCAAGACGCTGCCGGCTTTCGAAATTCTCATGAAGCGCGCGGCGGGCTGAAACGACCCCCACGCTCGGCGCTGCGTGTCCTCACTGCCCACGAGGGGAGCCCGCTCTGCTTGGGGCGGCCTGGCGCCGCGCTGACACCGCTGTCCCACGCGGCCGGGATGGACCGGTGGCGCTGGACATCCGGGCGAGGCTGCCCGGCACGCGATGCCGCTGGCCGTGGTTACGTCGGGTCGACGTCATTCCACGGGAGCGGATCCCGCTTCGCCGTGTCAACCGCCGTCCGAAAGATCACCTCGCCCGTGGGCACATGGACAACGCGAACCTCATCGCCGAAAGAGTTGGGGACGCATTTTGCTGCGACTGCCACCGCTTGCGATGAATCGGAGAACCATTCCTCGACCCTGGCCTTCGGCAGGAGCCGGTTGACGACCTGATGGTTGCTCTCAATGTGGAACTCGTTGGAAACCATGCCATTCCCCTCTTGCTGCATTGATCTTACGGACCGAAAGCTTGAATTATGATTTCGGTCCGCCGTAAATCAAGTCTACGAAAGTTTCCAGTAAGTTTTTTCGGGGTTTGTGCTGACCGGCGCTCATCATCCGGTTGTCCTTGGGATGTAACTTGTTTCGTGGGAAAATTGAAACCAAGTTACAAGGAGACTTTTTCATGACCCGTCGCGCCACCAAGATCGTTGCCACCCTCGGGCCTGCGTCCAGTGATCCGGCCTTGCTGGAGGCCATGATCATCGGAGGGGTGAATGTCGTGCGCCTGAATTTCAGTCACGGCAAGGCGCAGGACCACATCGACCGCGCTCGCCTGGTGCGGGAAGCGGCGCAGCGCGCGGGCCGCGAGGTGGCCATCATGGCCGACCTGCAAGGTCCGAAAATCCGCGTTGGCAAATTTGCCGAGGGCAAGGTGATGCTGGAGCACGGCATGCCCTTCGTGCTCGATGCCTCACGGACCGAGCCGGGCGATATCCACGGCGTGGGGCTCGACTACAAGGAACTGCCGCGCGATGTGAAGCCCGGCGATCTGCTGCTGCTCAACGACGGGCTGATCGTGCTCACGGTCGATGCGGTCCGGGGCGACGAGGTGCACACCACGGTCAAGCTTGGCGGCGAACTGTCGAACAACAAGGGCATCAACAAGCAGGGTGGCGGCCTGACCGCGCCGGCCCTCACGGCCAAGGACATGGAGGACATCAAGACCGCCATGAGCTTCCAGGCCGACTATGTGGCGGTGAGCTTCCCCAAGAACGCCACCGACATGGAAATGGCGCGCCAGCTATGCAACGTGGCGGCGGCTGAGTACCGCCACAAGCCGGGGCTGATCGCCAAGATCGAGCGCGCCGAGGCGATTCCCCGCCTGGAGGAAATCCTCTTGGCCAGCGACGGCATCATGGTGGCGCGCGGCGACCTGGCCGTGGAAGTTGGCAATGCCACGGTGCCGGCCTTGCAGAAACGCATGATCAAGCTCGCCCATGTGCACGACAAGGTTGTGATCACCGCCACCCAGATGATGGAAAGCATGATCACCAACCCCGTGCCCACGCGCGCCGAGGTGAGCGATGTGGCCAATGCCGTGCTCGACGGCACGGACGCGGTGATGCTGTCGGCCGAAACGGCCGCCGGCAAGTACCCGCTTGAAACCGTGCAGGAGATGGCCAAGATCTGCGAAGCCGCCGAAGAGGCCGAAGGGGCCGAGCACGCGGAACTGGATGCCGACTTCACGGGGCAGACCTTCAGCCGCATCGACCAGTCCATCGCCATGGGCGCGCTGTTCACGGCGCACCACCTCGGGGCCAAGGCCATCGTGGCGTTGACCGACTCCGGTTCGACCCCGCTCTGGATGAGCCGCCACCGCACGCACATTCCCATCTACGCACTCACGTCCAAGCTGGCGACGCAGCGCAAGATGGGAATTTTCCGCAACGTGCATGCCCTTTTGATGGACACCAGCGCCGACCGCGACACCGCCCTGATGCAGGCCGAAACCTACCTCAAGTCGCGCGGCATCGTGAAAACCGGCGATGTCTATGCCATCACCTGCGGCGAGCCCATGGGTTCGCCGGGCGGCACGAACATGCTGAAAATCTGCCGGGTGGGTTGAGCCCGGCGTTGTCGCGTGGGTTTTCAGCCCGTCAGGCTCGGGGAAGGGTGGGCGGTAAAATTCGCAGTTACCACGCGGTTACATCACCGCCTGATTTGCTTTTTTCAACTCTCTCGGGGAACCCACCATGGCACTCGTATCGATGCGCGAGTTGCTGGACCATGCTGCCGCCAACGGCTACGGCATTCCGGCTTTCAACGTCAACAACCTGGAACAGGTCCAGGCCGTCATGGCCGCGGCCGACGAAACCGGCGCGCCGGTGATCCTGCAGGCCAGCGCGGGCGCCCGCAAGTACGCTGGTGAGTCGTTCATCAAGCACCTGATCCAGGCGGCCGTCGAGGCCTATCCGCACATTCCGCTGGTGATGCACCAGGACCATGGCCAGACCCCGGCGATCTGCCAGGGCGCCATCGACCTGGGCTTCGGCTCGGTGATGATGGACGGCTCGCTGCAGGCCGACGGCAAGACCCCGGCCTCGTTCGACTACAACGTGGACGTGACCCGCAAGGTCGTCGATATGGCCCACAAGTTCGGCGTGACCGTCGAAGGCGAACTGGGCTGCCTGGGCAACCTGGAAACCGGTGACGCCGGCGAAGAAGACGGCATTGGCGCCGTTGGCAAGCTGGACCACAGCCAGATGCTGACCGACCCGGAAGAAGCCGCCGTGTTCGTGAAGGCCACCCAGCTGGACGCGCTGGCGATCGCCATCGGCACCAGCCATGGCGCCTACAAGTTCAGCCGCAAGCCCACCGGCGACATCCTGGCGATCTCGCGTGTCAAGGAAATCCACGCGCGCATCCCCAACACCCACCTGGTGATGCACGGCTCCTCGTCGGTGCCGCAGGACCTGCTGGCGATCATCAACCAGTACGGCGGCAAGATGAAGGAAACCTACGGCGTGCCGGTCGAGGAAATCCAGGAAGCCATCAAGTTCGGCGTGCGCAAGATCAACATCGACACCGACATCCGCCTGGCGATGACCGGCGCGGTGCGCAAGTTCCTGTTTGAAAACCCCGAGAAGTTCGATGCCCGCGAATGGCTCAAGCCCGCGCGCGAAGCCGCCAAGGCCATCTGCAAGCAGCGCTACATGGAGTTCGGCTGCGAGGGCCAGGGTGCGAAAATCAAGGGGGACAGCCTGCAGGTCGTCGCCGCCAGGTACGCCAGGGGCGAACTCGCCCAAGTGGTGAATTGAACGACCCGCGAGCGCGATCTTGCGATAATCCGCTCGAATAGTTCGGAGCCCGTTGACTGTTCAACGGGCTTTTTCCATTTTCGGGCCCTGCACTTTTCCTGACCATGACCACTGCCCTGCACACTTCCGCCCTGACATCCTTACCCCTGCTCGCGCGCGGCAAGGTGCGCGACAACTACGCCGTGGGCGACGACCGCATCCTGATGGTGGCGTCCGACCGCATCAGCGCGTTTGACGTGATCATGGGCGAGCCGATCCCCGGCAAGGGCACGCTGCTGACCCAGATGGCCTTGTTCTGGTTCGACAAGCTTGGCCCCAACGGCCTGAATATCTGCCCCATCCACCTCACGGGTGATGCGCCCGAGAGCGTGGTCAGCGCTGCCGAAGCACCCCAGGTGCAAGGCCGCTCCATGTTGGTCAAGCGCCTGAAGCCGATCCCCGTCGAGGCCGTGGTGCGTGGCTACCTGGCCGGCAGCGGCTGGAAGGAGTACCAGGACAACCGGGCGGTCTGCGGCGTGAAGTTGCCCGAAGGCCTGAAAAACGCCAGCAAGCTGCCCGAGCCGATCTACACCCCGGCGGCCAAGGCGGCGGCGGGCGAGCACGACGAAAACATCACCTTCGAGCGCACGGTCGAGATGATCGGCCTCGATCTGGCCACCCGCATCCGCGACATCAGCATCGCCATCTACAAGGCCGCCAGCGAGATTGCCGCTGAAAAAGGCATCATCATTGCCGACACCAAGTTCGAGTTCGGTCTGGACGCCGAGGGCACGCTGGTGCTGATGGACGAGGTGCTCACGCCCGATTCGTCGTGCTACTGGCCCGCCGAAAGTTATGTC
>JAHFQI010000004.1:18267-51713 GCA_023259355.1 Comamonadaceae bacterium | reverse complement strand
AGGGCCACGAGTTTGCCTCGCACACCTACGATCACGCTTACTGGCGTGGTGACTTGCGCGGCGTGGAGCCCCAGTTCCGCATTCGCCCCACGTCGGGCGCCTTCGCGGGGCGGGAGTTCACCTGGGATGCGAAGAAGTACTGCGCCAACATCGCTTACGCCGCCGAGCGGCTGCAGGATTTCACCGGCAGGAAGCCCTTGCCGCTGTTTCGCGCGCCGGGCGGCAAGACCTCAACCAAGCTGCTGGCCGCTGCCAAAGCCTGCGGATACGCGCATGTGGGCTGGTCGCCAGCCGGTTTTCTGGGCGATGAGCTGCCGAGTGAAACCTCACCCAACGAGGTGTTGCTGAAAAAGGCGCTCAATGGCATCCGTCCAGGCGACATTCTGGTGGCGCACCTGGGTATTTGGTCACGCAAGGATCCATGGGCGCCGGCTGTGTTGGAGCCGCTGATCGTGGGGCTGAAAGAGCGTGGCTTCTGTTTTGAAACATTGCGCGAGCATCCGGGATACAAGGACTGGATTGCCGCGCACGGTGGTTGAGGGGGCGGGGCGCGATGGATTGGTTTACTGACGGCTTTTCCGCGGTGCAGCAGTGGTTGTTCGAGACCGTCGTGCAGCCTCTGGCATTTGCATCGGGCGCGGGCAACCTGCTGGAACTGGCCTATGACGGCACGGGTTGGCTGGTCGTCGGTGTGCTGCAGATCGCCGTGATGCTGCTGGTCATCGGCCCGCTGCAGCGCCTGTGGCCGGTGGAGTCCGTCACAGACCGGCGCGCCGTCGTGGTGGACATGATCTACACCTTGATTCACCGCCTTGGGCTTTTCAAGCTGGCGATGTTCTTTACCTTCGAGAACTGGCTTGAGCTGGCACTCGGCGAGTTGCGCGTGCGCGGCATGGGCACCTTCCACCTCGATCAACTCTGGCCCGGCGTGACGGACGGGGCCCTGGCCAGTTTCGTCATTTACCTCGTGGTTTTTGATTTTGCGAACTACTGGCTGCATCGCGCACAGCACCGGTTCAACTGGTGGTGGGCCCTGCATTCGCTGCATCACTCGCAGCGGCACATGACGATGTGGACCGACAACCGCAACCACTTGCTCGATGACGTGCTGCGCGACCTGATTTTCGTGGTGCTCGCGCTTGCCATTGGTGTGGCGCCGGGGCAGTTCGTGGCGCTGGTGGCCATCAGCCAGCTCAGCGAGAACTTTCAGCATGCCAATCTGCGCGTCTGGCTCGGGCGGGTCGGTGAGCGTCTGTGGGTGAGTCCGCGTTTTCACCGTCTGCACCACAGCGTCGGCATCGGGCATGAAACCGCCGGCAAAGGCTCGCTCGGGGGTGTCAACTTCGGCGTGCTGCTGCCCTGGTGGGACATGTTGTTTGGTACCGCCAACTTCGAACTGCGCTACGACGCCACCGGCGTGCGCGACCAGGTGGAGCAGGGCCGTGACTACGGCGGCGGCTTCTGGGCGCAGCAGATCCTGGGGCTCAAGCGGCTGCTGGGGCGGGGCTGATCACCGGTTTGCGCGGGACCCGCGGGTGCCCGCTTTGGCGCGGATGGACGCGCGGGTTATGCTCCCGCCATGAGCCTGCTGCTTGATTCTTTCTGGCGCGCGGTCGCGTACTGCATGCACCCACGCGTCATCGCGCTCTCGTTCCTGCCGTTGGTGATCATGGTGACGCTGTCGCTCGGTCTGGGCTATTTCTACTGGGCGCCGACCCTCGACTGGGTGCGCGCCGCGCTGGAGTCCTCCGCCTGGATCACCCGGCTCTGGGGGTGGCTGGAGGGGGTGGGCGTCGGCAACCTCAAGACCGTGCTCGCGCCCTTGATCGTGATTTTTGCGGTCACACCGGTGATCGTGGTGCTGTCGCTGCTCGGGGTGGCGGTGATGATGACGCCCTCCCTCGTCAACCTGGTGGCGGAGCGCCGCTTCCCGCAGCTGGAGCGCAAGCAGGGCGGCTCGTTGGTCGTGAGCGTGATCTGGTCACTGGGCTCCACGCTGCTGGCCTTGGTCGCGCTGGTGGTTTCACTGCCGCTGTGGCTGGTGCCGCCGTTGATCCTCGTGCTGCCGCCGCTGATCTGGGGTTGGCTGACCTACCGCGTCATGACGTTCGATGTGCTGGCCGGGCACGCCAGCAAGGCCGAGCGGGTGGAGATTTTTCGGCGGCACCGGGGCTGGTTGCTCGGCATCGGCATCCTGAGCGGCTACCTGGGCGCCGCGCCCAGCGTGGTCTGGGCGTCGGGCGCGCTGTTTGCGGCGGCGTTCGTGATTCTGGTGCCGCTGGCCATCTGGATCTACACGCTGGTGTTCGCCTTTTCCTCTTTGTGGTTTGCGCATTACGGCCTGGCCGCGCTGGAGCGGCTGCGCGCGGAAACCGTTGCGACAGTGTCGCCCCCGCAAGAAGTTCTGGAGCCGCTAGCATTGAGGGATGAATCCAGCTCCCAACGACCCCCTGCAGCCGCATCAGCCGCCCCCCCTGCGCCCTGAAACCGGGACCGCCTTCGGCCTCATCATCATTGGGGACGAAATTCTTTCCGGCAAACGCGCCGACAAGCACCTTCCCAAGGTGATCGAATTGATGGAGGCGCGCGGCCTGTCGCTGGGCTGGGCCGACTACGTGGGGGACTCGCCCGCACGCATCACGGCCACTCTGGCGCGAGCCTTCGCTTCGGGCGACGCGGTTTTTTCCTGCGGCGGCATTGGTGCCACGCCGGACGACCACACCCGCCAGTGCGCGGCCCGTGCGCTCGGGGTGGATCTGGTGCTGCACCGCGAGGCCGAAGCCCTGATCCGCGAGCGCATGCAGGACGTTGCACGGGAGCAGGGCACGCCCTACGAGCCTGACCGGCCGGACAACATCCATCGGCTGAACATGGGGGTGTTTCCGGTGGGCGCGAGCATTATTCCCAATCCCTACAACAAGATCGCCGGGTTCAGCTGCGCCGGGCCGGGTGGCGGCTCGGTGCATTTCGTGCCCGGCTTTCCTGTGATGGCCTGGCCGATGATCGAGTGGGTGCTCGACACCGTTTACCCGCACCGGTTCAGGATGGGCGCCTGGGTGGAAAAATCGGTCATTCTGTTTGGCTCCATGGAAGCGGCGCTGACACCGCTCATGGAAACCATCGAGCGCGAGCATCCTGAAGTCAAGGTCTTCAGTCTGCCCAGCGTCGATCATCCCCAGTACGGGCGCCATATCGAACTCGGCATCAAGGGGGCTCCCGAACGGGTTGCACAGGCCTGGCCGGCGCTTCTGTTGGGCCTGAAGCCATTCGATCTCAAGATGGGCCCCGAGTTGGTGCGATAGATTTTTTGCACTCTGGTGGTGCAATCTGGTTTGCACCTTAATGGTGCTCAATGCAGACATAAATCCGACATCGATGTTCGATCGTCGATCAGCGGCGGTCGAACTCAGGGCAAAATAACGGGTGGTGCAGCGGCGTCAGGTCTTCCGGTTTGGCACAAAAACTGCATTCCAATTATTTGAAATAATTTTTCGCAACCTTTCAACCAGGAGTACTTGATGGCAAAGACCGTCGCAGACGTCATGAAGATGGTGAAGGAGAACGAGGTCAAGTTTGTTGACTTCCGTTTCACCGACACCCGGGGCAAGGAACAGCACGTGACCGTGCCCGTTTCCCACTTCGACGAAGACAAATTCAGCTCGGGCCATGCGTTCGACGGTTCTTCGGTTGCCGGCTGGAAAGGTATCGAAGCTTCGGACATGCAGCTCATGCCCGACCCCAACACCGCCAACATCGATCCTTTCTTCGAGGAAAGCACGCTGTTCCTGCAGTGCGATGTGATCGAACCCGGTGACGGCAAGGCCTATGACCGCGATCCGCGTTCCATCGCCAAGCGCGCCGAAGCCTATCTGAAGGCCTCCGGCCTGGGCGATACCGCCTACTTCGGACCGGAACCCGAATTCTTCATCTTCGACGGCGTGCGCTGGTCCAACGAACCCGGCCGCGTGATGTTTGAAATTGAAGAGTACGAAGCACCGTGGAACTCCGGCGCCAAGCTCGAAGGCGGCAACCGTGGCCACCGTCCCACCACCAAGGGCGGCTACTTCCCCGTGCCCCCGGTTGACAGCACGCAGGACATGCGCGCTGAAATGTCCCTGATCCTCGAATCGCTGGGCATTCCGGTTGAGGTGTTCCACCACGAAGTGGCTGGTGCTGGCCAGAACGAAATCGGCACCAAGTTCAGCACGCTGGTCGAACGCGCTGACTGGACCCAGGTGCTCAAGTACGTGGTCTGGAACGTCGCCAATGCCTATGGCAAGACCGCGACCTTCATGCCCAAGCCCTATGCGGGCGACAACGGCTCCGGCATGCACGTTCACCAGTCGATCTGGAAAGACGGCAAGAACCTGTTCGCTGGCGACGGCTATGCCGGTCTGTCCGATTTCGCGCTGTACTACGTTGGCGGCATCATCAAGCACGCCCGTGCCCTGAACGCCATCACCAACCCTGGCACCAACAGCTACAAGCGTCTGGTGCCTGGCTTCGAAGCACCGGTGAAGCTGGCTTACTCGGCCCGCAACCGTTCCGCATCGATCCGCATTCCTTACGTGGCCAACCCGAAGGGCCGCCGCATCGAGGCGCGTTTCCCCGATCCTTCCGCCAACCCCTACCTGGCCTTCTCGGCCTTGATGATGGCGGGTCTGGACGGCGTGGAAAACAAGATCCATCCGGGCGAAGCAGCCACCAAGGACCTGTACCATCTGCCCCCCGAGGAAGACAAGCTGGTGCCGACCGTGTGCCACAGCCTCGACCAGGCGCTGGACTATCTGGACAAGGGCCGCGGCTTCCTGACCAAGGGCGGCGTGTTCACCGACTCCATGCTCGATGCCTACATCGAACTCAAGATGCAGGAAGTCACGCGTTTCCGCATGGCGCCGCACCCGGTTGAATACGACATGTATTACTCGCTGTAATTTTTGTAGCGAACGGTTGCAAAAGGACGGCGAAAGCCGTCCTTTTTTCGTTGGGGCATTGCCTTGCGTTTTGACAACGTCGGCGATTGTCAGATACTTGGTCGTTGACCGAACCACGGTGCAGGCGAGGATTCTTCTTGAAACATGCTTTTCTGATTTCTGTCATGGCCTTGCTGGGCGCCACGGGCTGTTTTGCGCAGGAGCGCATTTACCGTTGCGGCAACGCCTACACCAACAAGCCGACCGAAGCCCAGGCGAAGAATTGCAAGCTGGTCGAAGGTGGCAACGTCAGCGTCGTGCAGGGCACGCGCGTCCAGGCGGCCCCGGCGGGCCCATCGCGCCCGGCAGCGTCCGCTTCCGGCGGCGCGGGCCAGCGTGTGGATGCGGGCGATCAGCGTGCCCGTGACGCCGATGCACGCGGCGTTCTGGAAGCCGAGCTGAAGCGCTCCGAGGCGCGCCTTGCCGAGCTTCAAAAGGAATACAACAACGGCGAGCCCGAAAAGCTCGGACCTGAGCATCGCAACCACCAGAAGTACCTGGACCGTGTGGCCGAACTCAAGTCCAGCATCGCCCGCACGGAGAGTGACGTTGCCGGCATCCGGCGCGAGCTGGGCCGCGGGTCGGGGACGACCGCCGGCGCGGCATCTGGGGCAAAATAGGCGGCTTGAAACAGCCCTATCCCAACCCATCCCGGTTCCTCGCATTTGATCTGTTGGCCACGTTGGTGGCCGTGGTGCGTAGCGACGGCATCGTTCTTTTTGCCAACTCGGCGCTGGAGGATGCGATGGGCATGTCCCGGCGCAGCATCGAGGGGGCCCAGTTCCCCGACTGCTTTTCCGAGCCCCAGGTCCTGCGCAACGCACTTGATGGGGCGCGCAGCAACGAATTCGCCGCGTTGCGCTACGACGCCCAGCTCAAGCGCCAGCACCACGATCCCTTGCCGGTGCATGTGATCGTTGCGCAGACCGAGCGTCCCGGCGAAATCATCATCGAGTTGTTGCCGTTGGAGGCGCAGACGCGCCAGGAGCGCGAAGAGCGCCTGATTGACCAGGCGCAGGCCAACAAGGAACTGATCCGCAATCTCGCCCACGAGATCAAGAACCCGCTGGGCGGCATTCGCGGTGCGGCGCAGCTGCTCGAAATGGAGATGGACTCCAAGGAGCTGACCGAATACACCCAGGTCATCATTCATGAGGCCGATCGCCTGCAGACGCTGGTGGACCGCCTGCTGGCCCCGCATCGCCGGCCGCACGTGGTGGGCGACGTGAACATTCACGAAGTCTTCGAGCGGGTTCGCTCGTTGATCCTGGCGGAGTTTCCGCGGGGCCTGCGCGTCGTGCGCGACTACGACACCTCCATCCCCGAGTTTCGCGGCGATCGCGAACAGCTGATCCAGGCCGTGCTCAACATCACGCACAACGCCGCGCAGGCTTTGTCCGATCGCATGGCCGAAGGGGATGCGCAGATCATTTTTCTCACGCGCATTGCGCGGCAAGTCACTTTTGGCAAACAGCGTTACCGACTGGCACTGGAATTGCATGTCATCGACAACGGGCCTGGCGTACCAGACTCGATCAAGGACCGCATTTTCTTCCCGCTGATCTCGGGCCGTGAAGGGGGGTCTGGGCTGGGGCTGACGCTGGCGCAAACTTTTGTCCAGCAGCACCATGGCCTGATCGAGTGTGACAGCGTGCCGGGCCGGACGGATTTCAAGATCCTGATTCCGTTGCCATAACTGCATGACTTAAGGGACACCCAAAAACATGAAGCCGATCTGGATAGTTGATGATGACCAATCGATCCGCTTCGTGCTGGAGAAGGCCTTGCTCCGCGAGAACCTTCCCACCCGCAGCTTCACCAACCCCAGGGAGGTGCTGCAGGCGCTGGACGCCGCCGATGAAGACGGTGGCCCGCAAGTGCTGGTCAGCGACATCCGCATGCCGGGCGGCTCGGGCCTGGATCTGCTGACCAAGGTCAAGGAACAGCTGCCGGGCCTGCCGGTCATCATCATGACCGCGTTTTCCGATCTGGACAGTGCCGTTTCGGCCTTTCAGAGCGGTGCGTTTGAATACCTGCCCAAGCCGTTTGACCTGCCCAAGGCCGTGGAGCTGATCCGCCGCGCGGTCGAGGAAAGCCAGCGCGAGGAAGTGGCCGAGGAGCGCATGACGGCGGCCCCCGAAATGCTGGGCCAGGCGCCCGCGATGCAGGACGTGTTCCGTGCCATCGGCCGCCTCTCGCAGAGCAACGTCACGGTGTTGATCACGGGCGAATCGGGGTCCGGCAAGGAGCTGGTGGCCCGCGCGCTGCACAAGCATTCCCCGCGCGCCAGCGGCCCCTTCGTGGCCATCAACACGGCCGCCATTCCGAAGGACTTGCTGGAGTCCGAACTGTTTGGCCACGAGCGCGGCGCGTTCACGGGCGCGCAGACCATGCGCCGCGGCCGCTTCGAGCAGGCCGAGGGCGGCACGCTGTTCCTCGACGAAATCGGCGACATGCCGTTCGACCTGCAGACGCGCCTGCTGCGGGTACTTTCCGACGGTCACTTCTACCGCGTCGGCGGCCACAGCGCGGTCAAGGCGAACGTCCGCGTGATCGCGGCCACCCACCAGGATCTGGAGCAGCGCGTCAAGGAAGGCGGGTTCCGCGAGGACTTGTTCCACCGGCTCAACGTCATCCGGCTGCGCCTGCCGCGTCTGACCGACCGCCGGGAAGACATCCCCATGCTGACGCGCCATTTCCTGCAGCAAAGTGCCAAGCAGCTCGGCGTGGAGCCCAAGCGCATCTCGGATGCGGCGGTTGCGCAGCTCGGGGCGTTCAATTTCCCCGGCAACGTGCGCCAGCTCGAAAACATTTGCCACTGGCTCACCGTGATGGCGCCAGCGCAGGTGATCGAAGCCAAGGATCTGCCGCCCGAAGTGCTGGCCGCCAGCGCGTTCGCCGCAGCCGCGCCCATGCCGGTGGCCGCGATGGCCGAGGCAGCCGGCATGGACGATACGCCGGCGGCCCTTCCATTGCCGGTCCTGCAAGGCGATCAGCCCATTCGCCTGAACGAACTGGCGCCGCTGGCGAATGGGGTATCGGTGCGGACCGAAGAGGCCTGGGAGCACGGTCTTGAGGTCGAAGCACAGGAGCTTCTTGCATCAGGCCGCCACGACGTGTGGGACGAACTGACGCGTCGCTTTGAGTCGAAGCTGATCCTGACTGCGCTGGCCAGCACGCGTGGCCGGCGGATCGAGGCCGCGCAAAAGCTAGGCATCGGCCGCAACACCATCACCCGCAAGATCCAGGAACTGGGGCTCGAATAAGGGCGGGGCCGCCGGGCCCCCGGGGCCTGCGCGTCAAGGTGCCGGGATGTCCAGCGTCGCCACCACGGGCGCATGGTCGCTCGGCCGCTCGTTTTTGCGGGGCGCCCGGTCGATCACGCAGGCGCTGACCAGGGGCTTCAGCGCTTCGCTCACCAGGATGTGGTCGATGCGCAGGCCGCGGTTGCGGCGGAATGCGAACTCGCGGTAGTCCCACCAGCTGTAGCTTTTTTCGGGTTGTTCGAACAGGCGGAATGCGTCGGTCAGACCCAGGCCGGTCAGTCCGCCCAGTTTTTCCCGTTCCTCGTCGGTGCAGTGAATGGTGCCGGCCAGCGCCACCGGGTCCCACACGTCGAGATCGTCGAAAGTGATGTTGTAGTCGCCCAGCAGCACCAGCTTCGGGTGCCTGGCGAGTTCGCCGCGCACCCATTCGCGCAGGGCGTCGAGCCAGCGCATCTTGTAGGCGAACTTGTCCGAGCCGGGTTCCTGGCCATTGGGAAAGTAGGCGCAGATCACGCGCACACCACCGATGGTGGCGCCAATGACGCGCGACATGTCGTCCGTGAAACCGGGAATGTTCTTCACCACGTCGGTCGCGGGCGTCCGGCTGATCAGCGCGACGCCGTTGTAGGTCTTCTGGCCGAACCACTGGGCGTGGTAGCCGGCTTCGGTGAACGCGGTGGTGGGGAACTTGTCGTCGGTGAGCTTGAGTTCCTGGAGCGCCAGCACGTCCACCGGATGGGCGGCCAGCCAGTCGAGCACCTGCGGCAGCCGCACCGTCAGGGAGTTGATGTTCCAGGTGGCGATGTCCATGGTCGTTGCTTCGAACTCAGTTTCGAATCGTCATGCACCGCATGCTAGACGTGCATCGCCGCCAGGGCGCCGATGACCACGCCAACACCGCCTGCGGCAAACATGGCGTACTCCAGCCACTTTTTCTTCGTCAGCAAGGCAATGGCCGCCAGGGCGATGGAGACCTGCAGCACGGTGGTGGATTGGGCCCAGCGATGGTGCTGGTGCATCTGCTCGTCGCTTTGCTTGTCCCACTGCGTGGCGTCGGCTTCCAGCTTGTCGGCCACGACCTTGATCTCGTTCTTTTCCTTCTCGTAGCGGTCCACCTTGGCCTGGTACTTGGCCTTCTCGGACTCGCCGGCCGCCAGGTCACGCGCCAGCTCGGCCAAGGACTGCTTGGTGCTTTTTGACTGGAAGTAATTCCATTGGTTGGACGCTTCCGTCTTCTTGATCGCGGCGTTATTCTTGTACAGGCCGGCGTTGGCCTGCGTCGCGCCACCCATGTAGCCGAAGATCGCGCCGACGGTGGCGATGATCGCGGTGAACATGGCGATCTGGTTGATCATGCCGCCGCCATGTTCGCCACCGTGACCCCCCTGCTGGGCGTGCTCCAGCTCGTGGTCGTGGGGGCCGTGAACGTGAAAACCGTGTCCTGACATGTCAATCTCCTTGGAGGTGTTGTGGGCTGCGTTGGTAGGTGACGAAGCTGAAGCCCAGCCCTGTTGCCGAGGTCTGGCGCTCGCGGGTGATTTCCACCCAGTCCGGCCCGAATTGTGGCGCAAATGCATCGCCCTCAAATGGTGCGTCAATCTCGGTCACCACGGCCTTGCTCGCCTGCGGCAGGGCCTGCGCGTAGATCTCCGCGCCGCCGATCACCCAGGCCTCGCCCTCCACCGGGCACAAGGCCATGGCCTCGGCGATCGAGCCCGCGCGCTGCGCCCCCTGTGCCTGCCAAGCGGGCTGGCGCGTCACGACGATGTTGATCCGTCCGGGCAGGGGACGGAATTTCGGCGGTAATGAATCCCAGGTCTTGCGGCCCATGATCACCGGGCAACCCAAGGTGGTGCGCTTGAAGTGCGCCAGGTCTTCCGGCAGGTGCCAGGGCAGGGCATTGCCGACCCCGATGACGCCGTTGGCGGCGCGGGCAAAAATGAGGTTCAGGCGCATCGGATCAGACCGCCACCGGTGCCTTGATCGCCGGGTGGCATTCGTAGCCCCGCATCTCGAAGTCCTCGTAGGCGTAATCGAAGATCGAATCGGGCCGGCGCTTGATGTGCAGGGTCGGGTAGGCGAGTGGCGCGCGCGACAGCTGCAGCGCCACCTGCTCGGCGTGGTTGCTGTAGATGTGGCAGTCGCCACCGGTCCAGATGAAGTCGCCCACGGCCAGGTCGCACTGCTGCGCCACCATGTGTGTGAGCAGCGCGTAGCTGGCGATGTTGAAGGGCACGCCCAGGAAAATGTCGGCGCTGCGCTGGTAGAGCTGGCAGGAGAGGCGGGCCGGCTCGCCCGCCACCTGCGATGGCGCCACATAGAACTGGAAGAAGGCGTGGCAGGGCATCAGCGCCATCTTGTTCAGCTCGGCGACGTTCCAGGCGCTCACAATGATGCGGCGCGAGTCGGGGTTGGTCTTGAGGGTCTTGATGACCTCGGCGATCTGGTCGATGTGGCCGCCATCCGGCGTCGGCCAGCTGCGCCACTGCACGCCATAGACCGGACCCAGGTCGCCATCTTCCCGCGCCCACTCATCCCAGATGCTGACGCCGCGCTCCTTGAGCCAGTTGTTGTTCGACGAACCGGTGAGGAACCACAGCAGCTCCTGGATGATGGAGCGCAGGTGCACCTTCTTGGTGGTGATCAGCGGAAAACCTTCGTTCAGGTCGAAGCGCATCTGGTAGCCGAACACGCTTTTCGTGCCCGTGCCCGTGCGGTCGGCCTTGAACACGCCATGGCTGTCCACATGGCGCATGAAGTCTTCGTATTGGGAGCGGATGGGGTGTGGCATCAATAACTTCCGGAAAAGGTGTCCAATGCGTGTTGACTCGTCAATGGATGCGGGGCCGAATGGGGTCGGGCTGCCGTGATGGGCGTCGGCCAGCCGCTGTATGGCGGCCTCCAGGGCCAATGATGGGGAAATTGTATGTGCATGTGCATGGCTGCTGTCGAAGAAGCCCGCCGTCTCAAGGTCAACCGATTGCCGGAGATTCATTTGAACAAAACCGCTGTCCCGTCCTCGCCCCCGTACGGGCCTCCCATCACGCTGGAACTGGCCAGGCAGGCTGTGTCGCGCGCCGAGAGCCAGGCGCTCGCACAGGGCTGGAAGATGGTCATTGCCGTGGTTGACAGCTCCGGTCACCTGGTGGTTCTTCACAAGATGGACGATGTCCATTACGCCAGCATTCAGGTCGCGCAGGCCAAGGCCCTGACGGCCGTCAACTTCAAGCGCCCGACGAAGGTCTTCGAGGATGCGATTGCGGCCGGTGGAGCGGGGTTGCGGCTGCTGTCCATCGAGGGCTTGTGCCCGCTCGAAGGCGGCATTCCCCTGATGCGGGACGGCGCCATCATCGGCGCCATCGGCGTGTCGGGGGTGCAATCGGCCGAGGACGGCCGGATTGCCCAGGCGGGCGCCAGCGTGGTCGGCGGTTAACGCTGCCGCCGGCGTCGCCCTCAGATTCAGACTCAGATCATCGCCGCGGCCAGGTCGGCCGGCAGCGCTTCCAGCTTCGCCAGCGCCACCAGCGCGTCGGCATCCGTGCGGTACAGGCGCAGGTGCGGTCCCTCGGGCAGTTCACCGGCACGCCGCAGCACGTGTTCCACGGGCAGCTTGATGCCGCTGATGTGCAGCGTGACGCCGCGCGCGGCCAGCTGCCGGCGCAGTTGGCCGAAGGTTTCCACGCCGGTGGCGTCGATCCGGTTGATGGGCTGGGCGAACAGGCACACATGGGCGATGCTGGTGTGCGCGCCCAGGTGTTCCACGACCGCGCGCTCGAAGTCGCTGGCGGCGGCAAAGTCGAGTTCGGCGTCCATGCGAAGCGCGTACAGATGGGGCGCCAGCGGCGGCAGGTGCCACAGGTGGCGATCGCGCAGGCTGCCGTCGGGGTGCAGCCCGACTTCGATGATGCGCGGGTGCAGTCGCTGGTACAGGAAGTGCGACAGGCCCATCAGCACGCCGGCCAGCACGCCCCAATACAGCTGCGGCGATGCCAGCAGCGTGATCAGGAAGGTAACGCCAGCGGTCGTGGCCTCCACGCGCGAGACGTGCCAGAGCCGAACCAGCCCGGCGGGTTTCAGCAGCCCGACCACCGCCACCACCACGATGGCGGCCAGCACGGCCTGCGGCACATGCCGGAGCGTGGGCGTGAACAGCATCAGCGCGATCAGCACCACGCCCACCGACACCACGGTGGCCCAGCCGGTCCTGGCGCCCGCATAGAGGTTGAGCGCCGAGCGCGAGAACGAGGAACTGGTGGGAAAAGCCCCGCTCAGCCCCGAGGCGATCTTGGCCAGTCCCTGACCGACGAGGTCCTGGTCCTGGTCCCAGCGCTGGCCCTCGCGCTGGTTCTCCACCTTGGCGCTGGAGGCGGTTTCCAGGAAACTCACGAGCGTGATGACGAGGGTGGGCATCAGCAGCAGGCTTAGGGTGTGCCAGTCCAGCAGGCCCGGCAGAACCAGCGCAGGCAGTCCCGCGGGCAAGGTGCCTACGACGCTGCCGCCGGCGGCTTCGAAACCGATCCCCGCGCTGATGGCAGCGGCACCCGCAACGATGAACAGCACGGACGGAAACGCCGGACGCCAGCGGCGCACCAGCACCAGCAGCGCCAGGCTGGCCAGCCCAAACGCCGCCGAGGCGCCGTGAATTCCCGGCTGCGTCAGCCATTGGCTCCAGCCGGCCTTGAAGCCGAGCAGCGCCGGCAGCTGCGACGAAATGATCAGCAGCGCCGCCGCCTGCGTGAATCCCATGAGCACCGGCGAGCTGATGATGTTGAGCAGCCAGCCAAAACGCAGGAACCCCAGCGCCACCTGCAGCGCGCCGGTCAGCAGGGCCAGCCACACGGCCAGTTCGACCCAGCGCGCACTGCCGGGCTCGGCCAGGCCGGTGAGTGAGCTTCCCACCAATAGGCAGGAGAGCGCCGTGGGGCCGACCGACAACCGCGTGGAGGCGCTGAACAGGGCCGCCACCAGCGCCGGCAGCATGGAGGCATAGATGCCCGTGATCAGCGGCATGCCGGCCAGCGCCGCGTAGGCCACGCCCTGCGGAATGACCATGAGCCCGACGGTCAGGCCCGCGAGCACTTCACCGCGCAGCAGCGCGGCGTCCGGGCGGGGCCAGGCGAGGAACGGAAACCAGCGGTGCACGAAAGCCATACGCCGATGCTAACGCTGCGGCATGTCCTTGACCGAGTAGCCCAGGCTGACCGTGGCGTCCTCGGGGATGGGCGGCATGCCGGCGTTCCAGGCTTCCCAGGCCTCGCGCAGGGCCTGCAGCCGCACCGGCTCGCGCCTGCCCAGGTTGGCGCGCTCGCGTTCGTCGGCCGGGATGTTGAACAGGTAGTCGTTGCCGTCCACGCGCAGGTATTTCCAGTCGCCGTCGCGCAGGGCGCGCTGGCCGCGGTGGTTCATGCGCCAGTGCAGCGGGCGGCGGAAGCTGTGGTCCGCATCGCGCAGCACGGGCAGCAGCGAGATGCCGTCCAGCGGGCAGGCGGGGTCGGCCGGTGCACGGCCTGCGTCCAGCATCGTGGCCGACCAGTCCATCGTCATGCATTGCTGCGTGCTCACGCCCCCAGGGGCGATGGCGGCGGGCCAGTGCGCGATCCAGGGCACGCGGATGCCGCCTTCAGTCAGGTCCATCTTGCCGCCCACCAGCGGCCAGTTGTCGGAGAAACGCTCGCCGCCGTTGTCGCTGGTGAAAACGATCAGCGTGTTGTCGAGCAGCCCTTGCGCACGCAGCGCCTCGACCACCTGCCCGATGCCTTCGTCCATGTGGTGGATCATGCGGCGGTAGGTGTGGATGTTGCCGCCATGAAGGTGAAAGAGGTTGTCCTTCACCTCCTGCGCCAGGGCCTCGTCGTCGCGCGTTTCCCAGGGCCAGTGCGGCGCGGTGTAGTGCATGCTCAAAAAGAACGGCGTGCCGGCCTTGGCGCCGTCCGCCATGCGTTCGATGTAGTCCACCGAGCGCTGAGAGATCAGGTCGGTCAGGTAACCTTCCTCGGTGCGGGCTTCCTCGCCAAACCACAGGTCGTGCTGGCCGCGCGAGTCGCAGTGCGTGAAGTAGTCCACGCCGCCGGCCATGGGTCCGAAAAATTCCTCGTAGCCCGAGCGCAGCGGCCCGAACGCCGGCGGGTAGCCCAGGTGCCACTTGCCCATCAGCGCCGTGCGGTAGCCGCTGGCGCGCAGCAGCGAGGGCAGGGTGGGATGTTCGGGCGGCAGGCCCAGCGTGGTGCTGCCGCGGCTCTTGCTGTTGATGGGCTCCTCGGCCGCGCCGCGCAGGCGGTACTGGTAGCGCGCCGTCATCAGCGCAAAGCGCGTGGGCGAGCACACCGGCGAGTTGGAATAACCCTGGGTGAATTTCAGGCCATTCGCGGCCAGCCGGTCGAGCACGGGGGAGACCGGGCCGAATTCGGCGTCGCGGCCGCCGTAGCAGCCCAGGTCGGCAAAACCGAGGTCGTCGGCGACGATGAAGATGATGTTGGGGCGTGCGGTGGCCATCAGTCCGCCGCCTTGAAACCGGTGGCCTTGATGACCTGCGCCCAGCGGGCGGTGTCTTCGCGCATGGTCTTGAGCAGTGCGTCGGGCCCATCGCCCACCGGGTACATGCCGTTGACCAGCAGTTGCTGGCGGACTTCGCGCGAATTCACGGCTTTGGTGAATTCGGCGCGCAGCTTGTCGAGCACGGGCCTGGGTGTTTTGGCCGGTGCGTAGTAGCCAAACCAGGCGGAGGCCACGACGTCCTTGAGGCCCTGTTCGGCAAAGGTCGGGACGCCGGGCATCGGCGGCGATCGCTTGACGCCGCTGGTGGCCAGAACCTTGATGCGTCCCGTGGGCTGCATGCTGATGGCGCCGCCGACGGTGTCGAAGTAAACGGGCACGGTGCCGCCCATCACGTCCTGGCGCGCCGGGGTCGAGCCGCGGTAGGGCACATGCACCATTTGCAGTCCGGCCGCGCGGTTGAGCATTTCACCCAGGAAGTGCGACGGCGTGCCCGCACCGTAAGACGCAAAGCTGACGCGGTTGCCCTGCGTTCTGGCCCAGGCGATGAACTCCGGCAAGGTGTTGGCCGGCACGCCCTGGTGCACCACCATGGCCAGCTCGAAACTGGCGGCGTTGACGATGGGCGCGAAATCGTTGATCGGGTCGTAGTTGAGCTTGCCGTAGGCGCTGGGGAAAATCGACATCAAGCTGGCCGGGCCCAGCAGCAGCGTGTGGCCGTCGGGCTCGGCGTTCTTGACGGTCTCGGCGGCAATGCGGCCCGCCGCGCCCGATTTGTTGTCGATGATGATGGGGCCGAGCGACTGGCGCACGTGGTCGGCAATCGCCCGGGTCAGGATGTCCTGGGTGCCGCCGGCCGGCACGCCGATGAGCACGCGGATGGGTTTGGACGGAAAGGCCTGCGCGCCAGCCAGCGAGGGCAGTGCCAGACCGCCCAGCGCGGCGAGCATCTGGCGGCGTTGAAGTGTCAGAAGATCATCGCGCATCGGGGTTCCTTTCAGTTGCAGAGTATCGAAACAGATTTGGTGGTGAGGTAGGCCTCCAGCGCCTCGGGGCCGCCCTCCGAGCCATAGCCGGAGTCCTTGACGCCGCCGAAGGGCATTTCGGGCCAGGCCAGCGCCGGCTGGTTGATCCACAGCAGGCCCAGCTCCAGCCGCTGCGACAGCAGGTGCGCGTTCTTCAGCGATTTCGTGAAGGCGTAGCCGGCCAGGCCAAACGGCAGGCGGTTGGCCTCGGCGATGGCTTCTTCCAGGTGGTCAAAACCGCGGATGGCCGCCATCGGGCCGAAGGGCTCGTTGTTGAACACATCGGCGTGCAGCGGCACATCGGTCAGCACCGTGGGCGCGAAGAAGTTGCCGGTGGTGCCGATGCGCGCGCCGCCGGCCGCCACCGTGGCGCCCTTGGCCACCGCGTCCTCGGTGAGCTGCTGCATGGCGGCCAGCCGCCGGTCGTTGGCCAGCGGGCCCATGGTCGTGCCCTTGGTCAGGCCATCTCCCACGGTGAGTGACTCGGCATGGCGTGCCAGGGCCTGCGCGAAATCGCCCTTGATGCTGTTGTGCACCAGAAAACGTGTGGGGGCGATGCAGACCTGGCCCGCATTGCGGAACTTGGCGGACCCGGCGGCCTTGATGGCAACGTCGATGTCGGCGTCTTCCGCCACGATCACCGGCGCATGGCCGCCCAGCTCCATGGTCACGCGCTTCATGTGGGCGCCCGCCAGCGCGGCCAGTTGCTTGCCCACGGGCGTGGAGCCGGTGAACGTGATCTTGCGGATGACGGGGTGGGCGATCAGGTAGCTCGATATTTCGGCGGGTGCGCCGAACACCAGCCCGATCACGCCGGCCGGCACGCCGGCATCGACAAAGGCGCGGATCAGCGCGGCCGGCGCGGCAGGTGTTTCTTCGGGCGCCTTGACGATGATGGAGCAGCCCGTGGCCAGCGCCGCCGACACCTTGCGCACCGCCTGGTTGATCGGGAAATTCCAGGGCGTGAACGCCGCCACCGGGCCGACCGGGTCCTTCAGCACCATTTGTTGCCCGGCGAGGTTGCGGGCCGGCACGATGCGGCCGTAAACGCGCCGGCCTTCCTCGGCGAACCACTCGATGATGTCGGCGGACATCAAGGTCTCGCCCCGGGCCTCGGCCAGCGGCTTGCCCTGTTCCTGGGTCAGCAGCGCGGCGATGTCCGTGGCGCGCTCGCGCATCAGCGCTGCGGCCTTGCGCATCACGGCGCAGCGTTCGGCGGCGGGCACGTTGCGCCAGGTCTCGAAGCCGCGCTGGGCGGCGGCCAGGGCGCGGTCCAGGTCGGCCACGCCGGCATGCGCGAGGCGGCCGATCTCCAGGCCGGTGGCGGGGTTGAACACCGGCATGGTGCGGCCGTTGGCGGCGTCGCACCACTGGTTGTCGATCAGGAGCTGGGTGTTGGGGTAGGTCATGGCGGAATGTTCGTGGTCAGTGGCGGGGCTCAGATATTACGTCGGCCGTCCCTGTCCACGTCGAGGTCGAGGACTCCGGTGGTCGGGATGCCTCGCCTCCTGTCTTGGCGCCACTGTAGGCCGTGGACCTATGATTGATCTAATCAACCATCCTCGGGAATTACCCTGATACCGCACCTTCGCTTGAGCCAACCCAAGACGCCGGACGATCTGTTCCTGTATGGGGTGTCACGTCTGCTGGCCACGGCGGGCGGGCAGGTGACCCGCCTGTGCGAAGGGGAGTTCGGCATCACGCGGCGCGAATGGCGCATCCTGGCGCAACTGGGGCAGGCGGAAGGCATCCTGTCGTCCGAACTGGCGGTCCGGGCCCAGCTGGACCGGGCGCGCACCTCGCGCGCCGTCACGGGCCTGGTCGCCAAAAAACTGGTGTCGCGCGTGCCGCGTCCTGGAGACCGGCGCGCCGTGACGCTGGCACTCACCGCCGCGGGGCGCGCGTTGTACGAAGCCCTGTTTCCCCGCGTGGCGGCCATCAACCGGGCGTTGGTGTCGGTGCTCAGTGCGTCTGAAGTGACTGCGCTGGACGGCATGCTGGCGCGTCTGCAGGTGCAGGCGGACGCCATGGCGCAGGCGTGGGAGGGCGGCGATGCGCCCAAGGCCGACCGCCGCCGGGGCCACCGCCACCGGCGCACCCTGGAATGACCCTGCCCATGCTTCGCCTGATGCTCTGCGCCGCCCTGGCGCTTGCATCGAGTGCCCATGCGACGACGGAATTTTCTGGAACGGTCACCTACGTCTCGGACGGGGACACCCTGTGGGTGCAGCCGGAAGAGGGCGGCCCGCCGCGCAAGTTGCGCATCGACGGGATCGATGCCCCCGAAATCTGCCAGGCCGCTGGCCGGACTTCACGGGACGCGCTGGCGGGCCGGGCGCTGCACCGGCGTGTGGAGGCCCGGGTGCGCGGCCATGACGACTATGGCCGCGGGCTGGCGCGCCTGCGGCTTGATGGCGAGGACCTGGGTGCCCGGATGGTGCGCGAAGGATTTGCCTGGTCTTACCGCTACCGCCACAGCCCCGGCCCGTACGCGGCC
Organism: Comamonadaceae bacterium; assembly: GCA_023259355.1. Taxonomy (GTDB): domain Bacteria; phylum Pseudomonadota; class Gammaproteobacteria; order Burkholderiales; family Burkholderiaceae_C; genus JAHFQI01. The sequence goes on along the minus strand of JAHFQI010000004.1, from coordinate 33,460 downwards.
GAGGAAGCCGCCGCGCGAAACCGCCGGCTTGGCCTGTTTGCGGCGGCCGATCCACCCGAGCGGCCGCGGGATTTTCGCCAGCGCCATGGCCCCTGCGAGCGGGCCGCGCCGGCGCGGCGTTAACGCACCGACAGGGTGTTGCGGACGTCCTTGACGCCCCGCACGCCGCGTGCGATCTGCTCGGCGCGGGCTTTCTCGGCGGCCGACTTGGCAAAGCCGGACAGCTGCACCGTGCCATTGAGCGTTTCCACGCTGATGGCGGCGGCGTCCACGGTCTTGTCGTCCACGAACCGGGCCTTGATCAGGGTGGTGATGCCGGCGTCGTCCACATAGGCGCCAACGGATTCCTGGTCGCGCACCACGGCGCAGCCGGTGGTCACGAGAGTGGCGCCGGCAAGAATGGCGAAAGCAAAAGCACGGGCGTGTTTCATGGTGAGACCCCTTTCAGTGGGTGGTGGATGAATCGCTGGCATGGCCGCAAACCGCGCAGGCGCTCTGGCGGCCAATACGCACTTCCGTGAACTCCATGCCCCGGCCGTCCAGCATCAGCAACCGGCCCGCCAGGGACGTGCCGATGCCGCACAGCAGCTTGAGCGCCTCGGCGGCCTGCATGGTGCCGATGATGCCCACCAGCGGCGCGAACACGCCCATGGTGGCGCAGCGGGTTTCCTCGTGCTCGGCGGACTCGGGGAACACGCAGGCATAGCAGGGCGAGGCGCCGCTGCGCGGGTCATAGACCGAGATTTGTCCATCAAAGCGGATCGCGGCGCCCGACACCAGCGGCTTGCGGTGCGTCACGCACGCGCGGTTGATGGCGTGGCGGGTGGCGAAGTTGTCGGTGCAGTCCAGCACCACATCGGCCTGCGCCACCAGCCCATCCAGGAGGGCGTCGTCGGCGCGTTGGAGCACGGGCGTGACCTGCACGTCGGGGTTGATTTCGGCGATGGCATCGCGCGCCGAATGCGCCTTGGGCTCGCCCACGCGCGCCATGGTGTGGGCGATCTGGCGTTGCAGGTTGGTGGCATCCACGTGGTCGTGATCGACCAGGGTGATATGGCCGACGCCGGCGCTGCCAAGGTAGAGCGCCACGGGGGAACCCAAACCGCCTGCGCCGATCACGAGCGCATGCGATGCCAACAATTTTTCCTGGCCCTCCACGCCCAGCTCATTGAGCAGAATGTGGCGGGAATAGCGCAGCAGCTGTTCGTCTTCCATGGTCGCTTGCCTGCGCGGCGCGAGATCGTTCGCGCGGGGGCGGCGCAGGGTCAGTTTTCCTTTTTCTCTTCCTTGCGCTCGACCAGCGTCTTGCTGACCAGCACCGGCCGGCCCTTGAGGCTGTTGAGCGCCTGCATCAGCGGGAAGTCTTTCTCGGAGCCGAATTCGGGCACCTTGCGATCGGCCGCAGGTTTCTTGGATTCTTCCTCCAGCTTCTTGCGGGCTTCCTCGCGGGCGTCTTCACGGGCTTTCTCCTGTTGCGGTGTAACCTTTTCAGGATCCACGCCGTTGCCCAGGTGTTTTTCCAGGTCGGCTTCGCGTGTGCGCAGCGCCGCGAAAAGGTTGCCTTCGGGGGTTTCGTCAACCATGACATCGGGCACGATGCCCTTGGCCTGGATCGTCTTGCCGCTGGGCGTGTAGTAACGCGCGGTGGTGAGCTTCAAGCCGGTGTCCGGACCCAGCGAGCGCACCGTCTGCACGGAACCCTTGCCGAACGTCTGGTTGCCCATGATCGTGCCGCGCTTGTGGTCCTGCAGCGCGCCGGCCACGATTTCGCTGGCCGAGGCCGAGCCTTCGTTGACCAGCACCACCAGAGGTACCGTCTTGAGCGCGGCGCGGGTGCTGTCCGCCATGCGCTTGAGCGGGTCGTTGCCACGGCGCGCGTAAAACTCCGGCGACGCCTTGTAGGTGAACTTGCTCTCGGCCAGCTGGCCGTTGGTGGACACCACGGTCACGTTTTCCGGCAGGAATGCGGCCGACACCGCCACCGCCGCGTCGAGCAGGCCGCCCGGGTCGTTGCGCAGATCAAGCACCAGCCCCTTGAGCTTGGGGTCGTGTTTGTACATCTCGTCGATCTTGCGCACGAAATCATCGACCGTGCGCTCCTGGAACTGCGACAGGCGGATCCAGCCATAACCCGGCTCGATGAGCTTGGACTTGACCGACTGGGTCTTGATTTCCTCGCGCGTGATGGTCACGGGGAAGCTGCGGTTCTCGTCCTTGCGGAAGATCGTGATCGTGACCTTGGTGTTGGGCTCGCCGCGCATCTTCTTGACCGCGTCGTTCAGCGCCAGTCCCTTGACGGCGGTGGTGTCGATGCGCGTGATCAGGTCGCCGGGCTTGAGTCCCGCGCGGTCGGCGGGTGAACCCTCGATCGGTGAAACCACCTTGACCGGGCCATCTTCCTGCGTGATTTCGATGCCCACCCCGACAAAGCGGCCCGTGGTGCCCTCGCGGAATTCCTTGTAGGACTTCTTGTCGAAGTACTGGGAGTGCGGGTCAAGGCTGGCCACCATGCCGGAAATGGCGTCGGTGATCAGCTTCTTCTCGTCCACGGGTTCGACATAGTCGCTCTTGACCATGCCGAAAACGGCGGCCAGCTGCTGCAACTCCTCCAGCGGCAAGGGGGCCAAACCGCCGCGCGCCACGGTTTGCAGTGACACCGTGGTCAGCGCACCAGCGAGTGCGCCCACCGAAATCCAGCCGGCAATCTTCAATTTGTGACCCATGTTTCAACCCCTCTCCGGGCAATATACAGCCTAGGACTGTCAAATGCACACCGGGTTCCGTGAAGTCCTGCAAAGTGCGGGCGCGGTCGTAACAGGCTGGTTACAAGCCGGGGCCCCGGCCACACGGGTGTCCCGGCTTTTCAGGCCTTGCCCTGGCTGGCGACGGCCGCTGCCGCTTTTGCCGCCGCCTCGGCGTCGCCCAGGTAATAGCTGCGGATGGGCTTGAGTTCCGCATCGAGTTCGTAGACCAGCGGAATGCCGTTGGGGATGTTCAGGCCCACGATGGCGTCGTCGGAAATACCGTCGAGGTACTTGACCAGTGCGCGGATCGAGTTGCCGTGTGCGGCCACCATCACGCGCTGGCCTGCCTTGATGGCTGGCGCCATGGACTCGTTCCAGAACGGCAGTACACGTGCCACCGTGTCTTTCAGGCATTCCGTCAATGGCACTTCTTCCGGCTTGAGACCGGCATAACGCAGGTCGCCGCGTTCGCAGCGCGGGTCGTTCGCTTCCAGCGCGGGCGGCGGTGTGTCGTAGCTGCGGCGCCAGACCAGCACCTGGTCGTCGCCGTATTTCTTGGCCGTTTCGCCCTTGTTCAGTCCCTGCAGCGCGCCGTAGTGGCGTTCGTTCAGCCGCCAGCTGTTGACCACCGGCAACCACTGGCGGTCCATTTCGTCGAGCACGTTCCACAGCGTGTGGATGGCGCGCTTGAGCACGCTGGTGTAGCAGAGGTCGAACTCGTAGCCCTCGGCCTTGAGCAGCCGGCCGGCCTGCTTGGCCTGTTCGGCGCCGGTGGGGGTGAGGTCCACGTCGGTCCAGCCGGTGAAGCGGTTGTCAAGATTCCAGGTGGATTCGCCGTGGCGGATGAGAACGAGTTTGTACATGGTGAACAGGTCAAAAAACGGAGGAAAAACCGGAAATAACCCGCCATTCTAGAATCCAGGTTGTTTTAGAGCCGCTCACGAAAGGTGCGAAGTGAAGTTTTTGATCGATAACTGGATGTTGATTTCCGTGGCGCTGGTGTCGGGCGGCATGCTCCTGTGGCCCGTGATTTCGCGCGGGGCGCAGCCCGGCTCGCTCACGGCCAGCGGGGCCGTACAGCTGATCAACCGGGAAAAGGCCGTGGTCGTGGACGTGTGCGAGGCCTCTGAATACGCAGCCGGCCACGTGGGCGGCGCAAGGCACATCCCGCTCGGGCAACTGGAGCAGCAACTGCCGGGGACGATCAAGAACAAGGCCACGCCGGTGATTCTGGTGTGCGCCTCCGGCAAGCGTTCGAATCGCGCCGTGGCGATCGCCAAGAAGCTGGGCTACGAACAGGCCCATTCGCTGATCGGCGGCATGCGCGCCTGGAAAGATGCCAACCTGCCGATCGAAAAGGCCTGACCGCGGGGGAGTTCCATGCAAATGCAAACCGTCAAGATGTACACCACCGCAGTCTGCCCGTACTGCGTGCGCGCCAAGCAGATCCTGAAGTCCAAGGGGGTCGATCAGATCGAGGAGATCCGTGTCGATGCGAACCCCGGCGAGCGCATGAAGATGATGGAAATCACCGGCCGGCGCACGGTGCCGCAGATTTTCATCGGCAGCACCCACGTGGGTGGCCACGATGAACTCGTCGCGCTGGACGGCCGGGGCGGGCTCATGCCGCTGCTCCAGGGCGCCTGAGATAATCCGGCCTGTTCCGAAAAATCTCCCGCTTCGGTGCTCCCGCAGCGGGTTTCTTTTTGTCCTTTTTCCACTCCAACAAACCGAGATATTCCATGGCCGACCTTGACCCCGTGTTCCAGATCCAGCGCGTTTACCTGAAAGAAGCGTCCCTGGAACAGCCCAATTCCCCCGCCATCCTGCTTGAGCAGGAGCAGCCCGGCGTGGAGATCCAGATCGGCGTGGAAGCGGCCCCGGTGGTCGAGGGCGTGTTTGAGGTCTGCGTGACCGCCACGGTGCAGACCAAGGTGGGTGATCGCACGGTGTTCCTCGTCGAATGCAAACAGGCCGGCATCTTCGAGATCCGCAACCTGCCGGACGACCAGATGGGCCCCATCATGGGCATCGCCTGCCCGCAGATTGTCTACCCCTACCTGCGCGGCAACGTGGCCGACATGGTCACCCGCGCGGGCTTCCCGCCCGTGCACCTGGCCGAGATCAATTTCCAGGCCATGTACGAGCAGCAGCAAGCTGCGGCGGCTGAAAGCGCATCGGCCGTCACCCAGTGATGTCCCGGAGAAATGGCCATCTCGTCGTGCCCGATGGTCGTTTGATGTCATGAAAATCATGGTTTTTGGTGCCGGCGCCTGGGGCACGGCACTGGCCATCAGCGCCAGCCGCCACCCTGCCGGTCATGCGGTGCAGCTCTGGGCGCGAGATCCGGCCCAGGCCGAGGCCATGCGGGCCACCCGCGAAAACGCGCGCTACCTGCCGGGCATTGCATTGCCCGACGCCCTGGCGGTGCATTTCGGGCCGGCGCAAGCCCTGATGGCGTGGGTCGAAGCGGCCGATCTGGTGGTTGTCGCGACGCCGATGGCGGGCCTGCGCGGCACGCTCGTGGCGCTGCAGGCTTGCCGCGCTCCGGTGGCCTGGCTGTGCAAGGGTTTCGAGGCGCCGCAGCCTGGGGCGGATGCGCAGGCGTTTGGCCTGCTGGGCCATGAAATCCGGGCGCAGGTCGCGCCTGCCTTGCTGGCGGGCGTGCTCAGCGGCCCGAGTTTCGCGCAGGAAGTCGCCCGGGGCCAACCCACCGCGCTGGTGGCCGCCAGCGAGCACGCCCGTGTGCGCGAAGCGCTGGTCGCGGCCTTTCACAGTGCCACGCTGCGTGTCTATGGCAACGACGACATCGTTGGCGTGGAGGTGGGCGGCGCGGTGAAAAACGTGCTGGCCATCGCCACCGGCCTGTGCGATGGCCTGAACCTGGGCCTGAATGCCCGCGCCGCGCTGATCACCCGCGGCCTGGCGGAAATGACGCGCCTGGGCGTGGCGCTGGGCGCCAAGGCCGAAACGTTCATGGGCCTGTCCGGCCTGGGGGATCTGGTGCTGACGGCCACCGGCGACCTGAGCCGCAACCGCAAGGTCGGCCAGTTGCTGGCGCAAGGCAAGACCTTGCAGCAGGCGGTGGATTCGCTCGGCCACGTCGCTGAAGGGGTCTACAGCGCCCGCACGGTGGTGCAGCGCGCCCGTCATCTGGGCGTGGACATGCCGATCAGCGAGGGCGTGGTGGCGCTGCTGGACGGCCGGTTGCGGCCCGATCAGGCCGTGGCGGCCTTGATGGAGCGCGAGCCCAAGGGCGAACTCCACTGACATCCCGGGGCTGCGGGATCGCGGCGGCGCATCGCCTCCGGCGCGTTCTCTTCAGACCTCGAAATTGTCGATCAGCCGCGTCGTGCCCAGGCGCGCGGCGCCCAGCACCACGAGCGAAGTCCCGGCATCCCCGGCCTGTGGCGGCTGCAGGTCGGCGCGGCGGCGCACCGTGAGGTAGTCCGGCTTCCAGCCGCGCGCGGCCAGCGCCTGCAATGCGCGCTGCTCCAGCCCCGGCAGCTGGGCTGGCAAGGCGTTCGCGGCGGCCAGCGCGTCGCGGGCCAGCGTGCGCAGCGCCAGCGAGAGCTGCACCGCTTCGGCGCGCTCGGTCTCGCTCAAGTAGCCGTTGCGTGAACTCAGCGCCAGGCCGTCCGCAGCGCGGCAGGTGTCGCTGCCGATGATCTCGATGGGCAGCGCGAACTGCCGCACCATCTGGCGGATCACCATGAGCTGCTGGTAGTCCTTCTTGCCGAAGACCGCCACCCCGGCCGACTGTCCGGCGAAGACGGCGGAAAACAGCTTCATGACCACCGTGCTCACGCCGGTGAAGAAGCCGGGGCGGAACTGCCCTTCCAGGATGTCGGCCAGCGCCGGGTCGGGCTGCACCTTGACGGTCTGCGGTTCTGGGTAGAGATCGGTCTCGCGCGGGGCGAACACGATGTCGCAGCCGGCCGCCTGCAGCTTGGCGCAGTCGGCGTCCCAGGTGCGCGGGTAGCTGTCGAAATCCTCGTGGGGCAGGAACTGCAGGCGGTTCACGAAGATGCTGACCACGGTCGCGTCGCCCAGCGGCCTGGCCTGCTTGACCAGGGCCAGGTGGCCCTCGTGCAGGTTGCCCATGGTCGGGACGAAGGCGGGTTTGGCGTGCGCGGCCAGCAACTGGCGCAGTTCGGGGATGGTACGGACGATCTGCATGGAAGTCTCTCGGTCAGGATGGGGAGGGCCCGGCTTACCAGGCGTGCAGGGCGTCGTCGGGGAAGCGCCCCTGCTTCACGGCGCTGACATAGGCTTCAAGGGCGCCCCTGACGTTGCCGGCGTCCTGCATGAAGTTGTGCACGAATTTCGGCATCTTGCCCAGGTTGATGCCGAGCATGTCGTGCAGCACCAGCACCTGGCCGGCCGTGCCCCGGCCGGCGCCGATGCCGATGGTGTGGCAGTGCGCCAGTTCGGCCGTGAGTTCGGCGGCCAGCTTCGCCGGCACCATTTCCAGCACCAGCATGGCGGCGCCGGCGTCCTGCAGTTCGTGGGCCTGCTGCTTGAGCGTCCTCGCCGCCTCGTCGGTCTTACCCTGCACCCGGTAGCCGCCGAGCGCGTGCACGGTTTGCGGCGTCAGGCCCAGGTGCGCGCAGACCGGAATGCCGCGCTGCACCAGGAATTCCACCGTGGGCGCGGTCCAGCCGCCGCCTTCGAGCTTGACCATGTGGGCGCCGGCCTGCATCAGCACGCAGGCGCTGCGCAGTGCCTGCTCGCGGCTTTCCGAGTAGCTGCCGTAGGGCAGGTCGCCGATCAGCCAGGCCGTGCCCTGCACGCGGTGCAGGCCGCGCGAGACACTTTCAGTGTGGTAACGCATGGTCTCCAACGTCACGCCCACGGTGCTGGGCAGGCCCTGGCAGACCATGCCCAGCGAGTCGCCCACCAGCAGGCATTCGACGCCGGCGGCATCCGCCACGGCGGCGAAGGTGGCGTCGTAGGCGGTCAGCATGGTGATTTTTTCGCCACTTTCGCGCAGCTGTTGCAGACGCGGCAGGCTGATCGGGCGGCGCTGCGGCAGCGGCGAAGCCGGCGGCAGGGTGCCGTACGGCGTGGTGGAGGCCGTTGTGCTGGGGTTCATGGCGGGTGGCAGCTCAAGTCAGTCGGTGCCGGGAGTCTATTCGATGCCGCTATGCTTCACACCCATGACACATTTGACTGTACTTTCCGGTGATTTCATTGCCGATCTGGCCCGTCAGGACGCGGCACGCGCACTGCAGGAAGACGTTGGGGCCGGCGACCTGACCGCCGGCCTGATCGACCCGGCCCGGCGCGCGCGAGCGCGCATTCTGGCGCGCGAGAGCGCGGTGCTGTGCGGCAGGCCCTGGCTCGAAGAAGCGGTGCGCCAGATGGACCCGCAGGCACGCATCCATTGGCACGTGGCCGAGGGCCAGCGCTGCGCGGCGGACCAGGTGGTGGTGGAGATCGAGGGCCAGGCGCGCGCGTTGCTGACCGCCGAGCGCACGGCGCTGAACTTCCTGCAGCTGCTCAGCGGCGTGGCAACCAAGACGGCGGTCTACGTGGAAGCGGTCAAGGGCACGCGCGCGCAGATCGTGGACACACGCAAGACCCTGCCCGGCCTGCGGCTGGCGCAGAAGTACGCGGTACGCACCGGTGGCGGCACCAACCACCGCATCGGCCTGTACGACGCCGTGCTGATCAAGGAAAACCACATCGCGGCAGCCGGCGGCGTGGTGCCGGTGCTGCAGGCGGCGGCGCAATTGATCAAAGAGGGTGCAGCCCAGCCCACCTTCGTGGAAATCGAGGTGGAAACGCTGGCCCAGCTCGACGAGGCACTTTCCGCCGGCGCGGCCATGGTGCTGCTGGACAACATGGATCTCCCTACTCTGCGTGAGGCCGTGCGCCTGAACGCCGGCCGCGCGATACTGGAAATATCGGGTGGCGTGACGCTCGAAAGCGTGCGCGCCCTTGCGGAAACCGGGGTTGACCGCATCTCCATTGGGGCCCTCACCAAGGACGTGAAGGCCACCGATTTTTCCATGCGCTTCAAGGAGATTTGATGAGTGCTGCGCAGAACCGCTTCAAGCAAACTCGCGCCCCCTTGGGGGGCAGTGCAGCCGCGATAGCGGCCAACGTGGGGGCATCATGAGCGCCGTGATCGATGTCGAGTACGAACAACCCGCGTGCAGCACGCGGCATGCCTGGGCGCGTGTGCCTCAGGAACCCGGTCCCGCCGAGCGCGCCGCGCTCAAGGACAAGATTCGCCGCCTGCTGAAGGAACGCAACGCGGTGATGGTGTCGCACTACTACGTGCACCCGGACCTGCAGGACCTGGCCGAGGAAACCGGCGGCCTGGTCAGCGATTCGCTGGAAATGGCGCGCTTCGGCCGCGACCATGCGGCCCAGACCCTGGTGGTCTCGGGTGTTCGCTTCATGGGCGAGACGGCCAAAATCCTCTCGCCCGAAAAGCGCGTGCTGATGCCCGACCTGGACGCCACCTGCTCGCTCGACCTGGGCTGCCCGATTGAGGAATTTTCCGCATTCTGCGACGCCCACCCGGACCGAACCGTCGTGGTCTACGCCAACACGAGTGCGGCGGTCAAAGCCCGTTCCGACTGGCTGGTCACGTCGAGCTGCGCGCTCGACATCGTGCGCGCCTTGAAAGACAAGGGCCACAAGATCCTGTGGGCGCCCGACAAGCACCTGGGCGGCTACATCCAGCGCGAAACCGGCGCCGACATGGTGTTCTGGAACGGCGCCTGTATCGTGCACGACGAGTTCAAGGCCTTCGAGCTGGAAGCCCTGAAGAAGGAACACCCGAAGGCCAAGGTGCTGGTGCACCCGGAGAGCCCGGCCGATGTGGTGGCGCTGGCCGATGCCGTGGGCTCCACCTCGGCCATCCTCAAGGCGGCGCGTGAGCTGGATGCCAGCGAATTCATCGTCGCCACCGACAGCGGCATGATGCACAAGCTGCGCACGCTGAACCCCGGCAAGACCTTCATCGAAGCCCCCACGGCGGGCAACAGCGCCACCTGCAAGAGCTGTGCGCACTGCCCCTGGATGGCCATGAACAGCCTGGCGGGGGTGGCCCATGTGCTGGAGACCGGCGCCAACGAAGTGCATGTGGACCCGGCCCTGGGCCTGCGCGCGCGCGTGCCGATCGACCGCATGCTGGCGTTCACGGCGGCCCTCAAGGCCGGCCAGCCGGCAGGCGCGCTGGTTCCGAACATCGGTGCCGTCTAGGATGCCCCCGGGGCTCGGTACTTTGTGCCCTCGCGGCCTCCCGAGGAAGTTCAGCCTTCCTTGGGGCGGTCCTGCGGTGGGTTGAGGTTCCTTGTGAAACCTGTGCGGCCCCGGTCGCAGCGGCGTTGGTTGGCCGCGCCGGGCTCGCTGAGCCGGCACCTTGCGGCGCTCGGCCCGGACTACCGTGTGCGGCCGTTGCGCGAGGGTGGGCTGCGCCTGCTGCCCGCCGAGGGCGCCGGCCTGGGTCGCGCGCGGGCGTGGCGGCACTGGGGCCGCGAGGTCCTGCTCAGCGTCGAGGGCCAGCCGCTGGTGTTTGCGCGCAGCCTCACGCCGGCGCGCGCGGTGCAGGGGCCCTGGCGGGCGTTGCGCCGGCTCGGCACGCGGCCACTGGCCGACCTGCTGTTCGGCGCGCGGCCGGCGCACCGCGAGGTCCTGCCGCCGCTGCGCCTGCCACCGGCATCACCCTGGCACAGCCGGGTCCGGCGCGCGCTGCGGGCCCAACCGGCTGCGCCGGTGCCGCGTCTGGGGGCGCTCTGGATGCGCCGCGCCCTGTTCACCCCGCGCCGGGGCGGTCCGGCGCTGATGGTGCAGGAGGTGTTTCTGCCGGCCATCAGCCGGCACGCCGGCCCGGGTGGCCGTTCTCCGAGTCAGGCGCGCGCGTGAGCGCCCGGACCCGCAACCGCTTCATCAGCGTTGAGCGATGTCAACGCTGATCGACTTTGCCGCACCGTCGGAAGGTGCTGCGCCGCTGCGCTGCACCTTCGGCGCGCCGAGCCGGGTGCTGGTGGCGCATGCCGTGGACGATGTGTGTGCTGTGCTGGACGCCGTGGATGCGCTGGCCCGGCAGGGCCGCTGGTGTGTCGGCTACCTGCGTTACGAGGCCGCAGCGGCCTTTGACCCGGCGCTGGCGGTGCATCAGGCCGACGGTCCGCTGGCCTGGTTCGGCGTTCACGACGCCCCACGGCCCTGGCCCGAAGCCGAGGGAGGAGGCATGGCCGATGCGCAATGGCTCGATGGTCTGCCGCGGGCCGCTTTCGACGCAGGCATGGCGGAAATCCACCACGCTATCGCCGACGGAGAGCTCTACCAGCTCAATTACACGGCGCAGCTGCATGGGGCGCTGCGCGGTGCCCCGCGCGATCTGTTCATGGCGCTGCGGCGGGCGCAGCCGGGCGGCTATGCCGCCTTCATCGACAGCGGCGAGGAGCAGCTGCTGTCGGTCTCGCCCGAGCTGTTCTTCGACTGGGACGGCGAGCGCATCCTGGTGCGTCCGATGAAGGGCACGGCCCCGCGCGGCGCCACGCCCGAGGGCGATGCGGCGCTGGCCGAGCGCCTGCGCACCTCGGCCAAGGAACGCGCCGAGAACGTGATGATCGTCGACCTGATCCGCAACGACCTGTCGCGCTTGGCCCGGCCTTTTTCGGTGCGCGTGCCGCAGCTGTTCCGGCTCGAGGCGCTGCCCAGCGTGTGGCAGATGAGCTCGGACGTCGAGGCAAGCACCCGGGGCGGCACGACGCTGGCCGAGGTGTTCTCGGCCCTGTTTCCCTGCGGCTCGGTCACTGGTGCGCCCAAGGTGCAGGCGATGCGCAGGATTCGTGCGCTGGAGCCCGAGCCGCGCGGCGTTTATTGTGGCGCGATCGGCGTGGTCCGGCCCGGCGGGGCGGCCACCTTCAATGTCGCCATCCGCACCGTGACGGCGCGGGACGGTCTGCTGCGCTGCGGCATCGGCAGCGGCATCACGGCCGATGCCACAGCCGACGGTGAGTGGCAGGAGTGGCGCCACAAGCGCGCCTTCCTGGATCGCGCCAGCGCGCCGTTCGAACTGCTTGAAACCCTGGCGCTGGAAGATGGCGCGCTGCGCGACGCGCCGGCTCACCTTGCGCGCATGGCCCGCGCCGCCGCGCATTTCGGCTATCCCTGGGCGGCGGCCCGGGTCGAATCCAGCTTGAGGCAGTTGGCGGACGCGCATCCCCAAGGGCTGTGGCGGGTGCGCCTGCGGCTTGATGCGCAGGGCCGGGCGCAGGCTGAGGCTCATGCGATGGAGGCCTCGCCGGCGCAGGTCCGGCTCCAGCTGGCAACGGCGCCCTTCGAGCAGGCCGACAGCGAATTCGTGCGCTTCAAGACCACGCGGCGCGCGCATTACGATGCCTTCGCGCCCACAGCGCCCGACGTCTTCGACACCCTGCTTTGGAACCGGCACGGCGAGCTCACCGAATGCACGCGCGGCAACATCGCCGTACTGCTGGACGGGCGCTGGGTGACCCCGCCACAGCACTGCGGACTGCTGGACGGCGTGGGCCGTGCCCGCTGCCTGCGCGAGGGGCGGCTCAGCGAAGCCGTGGTGCGTGTGGATGCGCTGCCGCGCGCCCGTGGCATGGCCTTCATCAACAGCCTGCGTGGCTGGATTGACGCTGCGCTGGTCTGAACGCTGTCGGCTACCCGTGCCGAAGCGGCAGCGCCACCAGCCCGCGGTAGACCGGCTTGTCTATCCATCGCGGCGTGGCGTCCAGCAGGCTGAGATCGGGCCAGCGCCGCATCACCTGGCTCAAGACCATCTCAGCCTCCATGCGCGTGAGCGCGGCCCCGATGCACACATGCGGCCCCGAACCAAATGACAGTGAAGAACCCTCGTTGCGCGTGATGTCGAGTGTGTCGGGCCGGCTGTAACGCGCCGGGTCCCGGTTGGCGGCGCCGATCAGGGGCAGGACCAGATTGCCCCGGCGCAGCAGCTGGCCGTGGAGCACCAGGTCGGTCGCCACGCGCCGTCCCGTGTATTGCACGGGGCTGTCATAACGCAGCAACTCGCGCACCGCGCCGGGCAGCAGCCCGGGCTCCCGGCGCAGGCGCTGCCATTGCTCGGGGTGGGCCAGCAGCGCGTGTAGGCCGCTGCCCAGCAGGTGGCGCGTAGTTTCGTGGCCGGCAAACAGCAGCATGGCGCACTGGGCCAGCAGTTCGGCGCCGCCCTGAATCTCACCGGCGGCCTCGGCCTGCACCAGGCGGCTCGCCAGATCGTCGCCGGGTGCCTGGCGCTTGTGCGCCAAGAGGGCCTCGAAGTAGCGGCCCATGGCCAGCAGGCTGGTCTGCGCGCGCCGGGCCTGCTCCCGCGTGGGCCGCGGGGTTCCGATGAAGGTTGCCAGGTCGTCCGACCAGGCCATGAAGTCATCCTGCAGCAGCCGCTCGATGCCCATGAGCGCCGTGATCACGCGCACCGGCAGCGGCCGGGCCACGGCCTCGATGAAGTCGAAGCCGGGTTCCGAGGCCGCCTGGTCCAGCAGCTCGGTGATCACCTGCTCGATGTGTGGCACCAGCCGCTGGATCACGTCGCTGCGGAAACCCGCGTTGAGCACCTTGCGGATGCGCGGGTGGTCCGGTGCATCCAGAAACAGCAGGGCGCGGGCGAACAGCCGCTGGAAGCCGGCCAATTCACCGGGGTCGGCCGCCTGGTCGTTGACCCAGGCCCCGGTGCGCTGCGCGGAAAAGCGCGGGTCGCGCAGCACCAGCTCGACATCGGCGTGGCGCGTCAGCAGCCAGGCGCCGCCGAAGAACTCCTCGCTCCAGTGAATCGGCCCGGCTTCCCGCAAGGCCTGGTAGGTCGGGTACGGGTTGGCCAGAAACGCGGCGTCGACGATGGGCCGGCCCAGCGTCGGGGGCGGCGGCGTCAGGACGGCGCTCATTGACGCTGGTCGTCGCGCACCGCGGGCCGCTCGCCCTGCGCCTTCAGGCCCAGGCGCTCGAACAGCCGGCGGTCCCGATCGGCCTGGGGGTTGCTGGTGGTCAGCAGCTTGTCGCCGTAGAAGATCGAATTGGCGCCGGCCGCGAAGCACAGCGCCTGCAGGGCCTCGTCCATCTGCTCGCGCCCGGCGGACAGGCGGACCATGGTGCGCGGCATGGTGATGCGGGCCACCGCGATGGTGCGCACGAACTCGAACGGATCGAGCGGCTCGGCACCCGCCAGTGGCGTGCCTTCCACGGCGACCAGGTTGTTGATCGGCACCGACTCGGGGTAGGGGTCGAGGTTGGCCAGCTGCGCGATCAGTCCGGCGCGTTCCGTCCGGCTCTCGCCCATGCCGACGATGCCGCCGCAGCAGACGTTGATGCCGGCATCGCGCACATGGGCCAGCGTGTCGAGCCGGTCCTGGTAGTTGCGGGTGCTGATGATGTTGCCGTAGAACTCGGGCGCGCTGTCCAGGTTGTGGTTGTAGTAGTCCAGCCCGGCCGATTTGAGCGCCTGCGCCTGCTCCGCTTCGAGCATGCCCAGCGTCATGCAGGTCTCCAGGCCCAGAGCGCGCACCTCGCGCACCATCTCGGTCACCTTCTCCATGTCGCGCTCCTTCGGGCTGCGCCAGGCCGCGCCCATGCAGAAGCGGGTCGCGCCCTGGGCCCGGGCGGCCTGCGCGGCCTCCACGACCTCGGCCAGCGGCATCAGCTTGCTGGCCTCGACGCCGGTCTCGAAATGGGCCGATTGCGGGCAGTAGCCGCAGTCCTCGCTGCAGCCGCCGGTCTTGATCGACAGCAGGGTGGACAGCTGCACCTCGTTGGGGTCGAAGTTCTCGCGGTGCACCTGCTGGGCCTGGTGCAGCAGGTCCATGAAGGGCAGGGCGAACAGCGCCTCGACGTCGGCGACGCGCCAGCGCGCCGCGCTGGGCGCGGGGTCCGTGGGGGTCGCACGGCGGCGCAGGCTGGTCACGTCGATGGTGGCTAGGGTGGTCATGTCAGTTCCTTCATGCGGGGGGTGAAACGTTTCAGGGCGCGGCGAACACGGTGCGCAGCGCCGCTTCGTCCAGGTGTGCGGCGACAAGGGCCGCGTCGGTTGCGGACAGCCGCGGCACGAGGCCGAGGCAGGGGGCCTGGTGCTGGCGCCACAGGCGCTCGCGCAGACAGGTGATGTTCTCATCGACCCAGGGCATGCCTGCGTCAACGGCGTTGCCAATCCAGCCAACCAGGCGCAAGCCGCGCGCGCGCACCGCCTCGGCGGTCAGCAGCGCATGGTTGATGCAGCCCAGGCGCAGGCCGACCACCAGCACCACGGGCAGGCCGAGGTCGGTGGCCAGGTCGGCCGTGTCCCAGTCGGGACCGAGCGGCACGCAGAAGCCGCCGACGCCCTCGACCACCAGCACGTCGGCATGCGCCGCCAGATGGTTCGCGGCCTGCAGGATCACGCTGCGCTCGATGGCGCGGCCTTCGAGCGCCGCCGCGATGTGCGGCGCGCAGGCGGTGTCGAACTGGTACGG